>CALXCC010000027.1 GCA_944386705.1 uncultured Clostridia bacterium
CTTAAAGTTTGTAGTGGTATATTTCCTTCTTTATAGAATTCAGTTCTTGCCATGTCAGCTCCACCTAATCTTCCAGAAACTGAAGTTTTAATTCCTAAAGCTCCTGCTTTCATAGATTTTTGCATGCATTGTTTCATAGCACGTCTAAATGAAATTCTTCTTTCTAATTGTGCTGCAATGTTTTCAGCCACTAATTGGCTGTCTAAATCAGCATTTTTAACTTCTACGATGTTTAAGTTAACATCTTTTCCTATTAATTTGCTAAGTTCTGCTTTTACGCTTTCTACTCCTGCTCCACCTTTTCCAATTACTATTCCTGGTTTAGCAGTATGTAAATTTACTTTTACAGCTTTTGCTGTTCTTTCTATTTCTATTTTAGAAATTCCAGCTTGATATAATTTTTTCTTTAAAAATTTACGGATTTTTTGATCTTCTACTAAATAATCTGCGAAATTTTTTGAATCTGCATACCATTTAGAATTCCAATCTTTTATAATTCCAACTCTTACACCTGTTGGATGTACTTTTTGTCCCATTTCTAATGAGTCCTCCTTTCGACTATTCTCTTTCTCCTAAAACTATTGTTATATGGCTTGTTCTTTTTCTAATTCTTACTGCAGATCCTTTTGCAGCTGGTCTAATTCTTTTTAATGTTGGACCTTGATTAGCATAAATTTCAGCAACATATAAATTTTCATGTTTCATATTGTGATTGTTTTCAGCGTTAGCGATTGCTGATTTTAATAATTTTTCTATAATTTCTGATGATGCTTTTGGTGTGAATTTTACGATTGCTAAAGCTTCATCAACATTTTTTCCTCTTATTAAATCTGCTACTATTTTTACTTTTCTGCTTGAAATTCTAGCATATCTAAGAGTTGCTTTCGCTTCGTTTTTTACAACTGTTTCTTTCTCTTGCACTTTATTTCCCTCCTAACTATTGTCAGGTGACACATCTTTTCTTAGGGATCCTTTTAGGACAAGGTCTGTCCACTACCCATATGAATGTGTGTTTACCCTTTTAAAGTTCTATCTTTTTTCTATTTACCTACTTTAGTTGTTTTGTCTCCTGCATGACCTTTGTATGTTCTTGTAGGAGCAAATTCACCTAATTTATGACCTATCATTTCTTCTGCTATATAGATTGGAACATGTTTTCTTCCATCATGTACAGCAATTGTATGACCAACCATTTGTGGATAAATTGTTGAAGCTCTTGACCATGTTTTTAAAACTTCTTTGTCTCCTGTTTCATTCATAGCTTCTATTCTTTTTAATAATTTTTCTTCTACAAATGGCTTTTTCTTGCTTGATCTTGACATATTAAAATGTCCTCCTTTCCAGAGTTTTTATTTTTTAGTTTCATTATCTTTCTATTTCCTTTTGGTAAGGAAGCCAAAAACATAAAATGTTTTTGACCAAATTAACCAAATTATTTACTGTTTCTTCTCTTAACAATAAATTTATTAGATAATTTCTTTTTATTTCTTGTTTTGTATCCAAGAGCTGGTTTACCCCAAGGTGTTAATGGTCCAGCGTGTCCTACTGGTGCTCTACCTTCACCACCACCGTGTGGGTGATCTACTGGGTTCATAACAGATCCACGTACAGTTGGTCTTACACCCATATGTCTTTTTCTACCAGCTTTACCAATTTTAACATTTTCGTGTTCGCTATTTCCGATTACTCCTACTGTAGCTCTACATTTTGCTAAAATTAGTCTCATTTCTCCTGATGGAAGTCTTACGTGTGCATAGTTTCCTTCTTTAGCCATTAATTGTGCACTTTGACCTGCAGCTTTTACTAATTTTCCACCTTGTTTTGGATTTAATTCGATGTTATGAATTAATGTACCTACTGGAATTGAGCTAATTGGCATACAGTTACCTGGCTTAATGTCAACTGCTTCTCCTGATACAACTTTATCTCCATCTGTTAATCCTTGTGGTGCTAAGATATATGCTTTTTCTCCATCTTCATATTGAATTAAAGCTATATTTGCACTTCTGTTTGGATCATATTCGATACCAATTACAGTTGCTTCCATATTATCTTTTAATCTTCTAAAATCTACTATTCTATATTTTTGTCTATTTCCACCACCTTGGTGTCTTACTGTTATTCTACCATATGAGTTTCTACCTGCATTTTTTTTCTTTTTAGCAAGTAATGATTTTTCAGGAGTTTTCTTTGTTACTTCTGAGAAATCAGAAACAGTCATATTTCTTCTAGATGGTGTGTATGGTTTAAAATGTTTCATTGCCATTTTTATCTTTCCTTTCTCGGATTTATGAAAAACTTCGTTTTTTAATCCTTTTCATATATTATATTTACGGACTTTTTCCTGCTCCGTATTGCAGATATTCTTTATTCTCCGGGTTCTTTCCCGATAATTTTCTGTGCTTTTCTAAAATTGATTAAAAGTGATATATTGTGCATTTTTGTGATTTGATGCAAGCTGAAGGTGTACTTTTGTACATCGAAGTTTGTATTAAATCGCGAAAATGTGCAAGATGTTGCTTTTAATCGATTTTCTAAGCACCCATAAATTCATCAATAGAATCTTTATACTTTTTACTTACTTTTGTTGTTTTTCCACCTTTTGCAAGATATGTTTTTTCTGATGGATTTGTATCGATTGTAACGATTGCTTTTTTCCAATCAGATGTTTTTCCAACGTGATATCCTACTCTTTTTTTCTTACCATTTACGTTTATTGTATTTACTTTTAATACTTTTACTTCAAAAAGTTTTTCAACAGCTTTTGCTATTTCAACTTTTGTTGCTTTTTTGTTTACTTTGAAAGTGTATTTACCTTCTTGTAATTGGTCGTTACTTTTTTCTGTAACAACTGGTGCTATTATAATTTCTTCTGGTAACATTATGCGTACACCTCCTCTAATTTTTTAACAGTATCAACTGGTAAAATTAGATTGTTATATTTTAATAAATCAAATACGTTAATGTTGTTAGCTGTTATTGTTTTAACTCCTTCAATGTTTCTTGAAGACATTAAAACATTTTTATTGTTTTCTGGAAGAACTATTAATGTTT
The DNA here is from genome assembly GCA_944386705.1 of uncultured Clostridia bacterium. Taxonomy (GTDB): domain Bacteria; phylum Bacillota; class Clostridia; order TANB77; family CAG-508; genus CAG-269. The sequence continues at coordinate 3,055 of CALXCC010000027.1, forward strand.
TTCCTGTAACTTTTAAGCTTTCTAATGCTTTTACCATTGTTTTTGTTTTGATTTCTTTTAATTCTAATTTGTCAACAACTGTTAATTCTTTTTCTAATACTTTAGAACTTAAGATTGATTTAATTGCTAATCTTCTTTCTTTTTTGTTTACTGTATATTTATATGAACGAGGTTTTGGTCCTAAAGCAATACCACCTTTAATCCATTGTGGAGCTCTTATTGAACCTTGTCTTGCTCTACCTGTTCCTTTTTGTCTCCATGGTTTTCTACCACCACCACGAACTTCTGCTCTTGTTTTTGTACTTTGTGTACCTTGTCTTTGATTAGCTAAATAGTTAACAAGTACAGCGTGTACTATATTTTCATTTGGTTCGATTCCAAATACGTTTTCAGCTAATTCAATATCACTTACTTTTTTACCTTTAATATCATATACGTCTACTTTTGGCATGTTCTTGCTCCTCCTTCCTTTCTATTTACTAGCCTTTACAGCTGATTTTACTTTTAAGATAGCTCCTTTTGGTCCTGGCACACTACCTTTTACTAATATTACGTTTTTATCCATATCTACTCTTACTACATCTAAGTTTTGGATAGTAATTGTAACTCTTCCCATATGTCCTGGTAATTTTTTACCTTTGAAAACTCTACCTGGAGTTGATGTAGATCCCATTGAACCTGGTCTTCTGTGATACATAGATCCGTGTCCCATTGGTCCTCTGTGTTGTCCGTGTCTTTTAATAACACCTTGGAATCCTTTTCCTTTTGATGTTCCTTGAACATCTACTTTTTCTCCTGCTGCGAAGATGTCAGCTTTTACTTCGTCTCCAACTTTGTAGTTTTCTACTGAATCTATTCTGAATTCTCTTAAATGTTTTCTATTAGGTAATTTTGCTTTTGCAAAATGTCCTGCTTCTGGTTTGTTGATGTGTTTATCTTTTACATCTCCATATCCTAATTGGATTGCATTATATCCATCTGTTTCAACAGTTTTTACTTGAACAACTATGTTTCCTGCTGTTTCAATAACTGTTACTGGAATTACATTTCCTTTTTCATCAAATATTTGTGTCATACCGATTTTTTTACCGATAATTCCTTTATTCATTGTTTTCCTCCTAACTATTGGCTGATATTTAGATTGCATTTTATAAATGTATATCAGCTTGGTTTTGATTCTACATTATATATGTAGTTTTTTTGTTTTTGTTTTCTAATAATTATAATTTGATTTCAATATCAACACCAGCTGGTAATTCTAATTTCATTAGATTATCAACTGTTTTTTGTGTTGGGTAAAGAATGTCGATTACTCTTTTATGTGTTCTCATTTCAAATTGTTCTCTTGAATCTTTGTATTTGTGTGGAGAACGTAAGATTGTTACAACTTCTTTTTGTGTTGGTAATGGAATAGGACCTGAAACCTTTGCTCCTGTTTTCTTAGCAGTATCTACTATCTTTTCAGCAGACTGATCTAAAACTACATGGTCATATGCTTTAAGTCTTATTCTGATTTTTTCACTTGTTGCTACTGTGTTTGCCATTGTAATTTTCCCTCCTTCTTTAATTTTGTTTTTCTTTCGGCTTTTGCCGGAGATAGCTATGTTTGCTATCAAAATTACCGTGGCAAGCTTAAACGCACTCTGGTGTTTTGAATATCACCTATATAAAAGCCCAAAAATCGCATAATAATTCTGGGATAAGTGTACGTTTTATATTCAACTTACCGCCTGGTCTTTGCCATAACATACTCCACCGAAGTTCCCTCCATCCTTACGGAATCGCAAGATGTAGCCACATTCGGCTTCAACGCTTAATTTATGCTTATATATTATATAATGTATTTGGCTATATGTCAACAGTTTTTCCCTATTTTGTAAAATTTTATTAATATAACACATTGCATTTTTTTCTGGATTTTGCTTTCCTAATACAAGGTAGCCTCCATCACTCCATTTTAATGCTGGATAACATCCTGCAGAATTTAAAAAGTATTCTCTTATTTGGTTCATAATATCAGTTCTTCTTTTTTTGCTAGTAGTTTTCTGAGAGCCAATTCTTAAAAATCCCCATTTTGTAGAAACATAATCTACCATATTAATGGCTGTTCTATAGAGTCTATCTAATCTATAGTTTGGTTTTAAAAATTTTGCCATTTCTTCTAATGTACTCTCTAAGCCCTGAAGTTTTTCAACTTCAATTTTTTCTCCATTAACTTCTTTATAAGTTATTGTTAATTGAGCAAATATTGGAAATGCCGCATTAAAACCTAAAAAGCCAATTAATACTAAATCTCTTACATTGCCTCCTAAAGCTTCTTTTGTTTTTTCCCATCGTTCATATTGCCATAAAGTGTACTCTTTTAAGGCTTCTTTTTCTTTTTTTGTAAAATTCACATAGATTCTTACGTTTTCATTTGTTTTACTTTTTTGTTTGGCGTTGTTCTTCATTTTCTCTGTCTCCTCCTATTGCCATTACATTCTTTAAAAATTAAATTTAATTTTTAAATCATACTATTATGTTTAATTATTATACTTATATTTCTCTTTTTTGTCAATATTATGTAAATACGTTAAAATATTTTTAGTATTATATTTCTTCAAAATTATTTTTCGACAATTTATGACACAAAAGAGGAGACAGATTTACTCTGTCCCCTTTGTCTAATTTATCCTTTTATTATTTTATCTATTGATTGTTCTCTCATTTCTTTTATTACTTTACAGCTATGGTTTAATTTTGATTGTTCTTCTTCATTTAGATCTAGTACTAATAATTCTCTTACACCTTCACTATTAATAATTGCTGGCACTCCAATATAGATATCATCTTGTCCATATTGATCATCTTTTAAATATGTAGATACAGTTAGTATTGAGTTTTCATTATTTATTATAGATTTTACTAAACGATTTAATGCCATACCTATTCCATAGTATGTTGCTTTTTTCTTTTCTATTATTTCATATGCTGCATCTACAACACCTTTATGGATTTTTTCTAAGTCTTCCATTGGATGTTTGTTATCTTTCATTACGTCTTTTATTTTTTTACATCCTACATATGCGTGTTCCCATGGCACAAAAGAAGAGTCTCCGTGTTCTCCCATTATATATGCGTGGATGTTTTTACTAGAAATTTTTAAATAGTCTGCCATTAGATAACGAAGTCTTGCTGTATCTAATACTGTTCCCGAACCAATAACTCTGTTTCTTGGTAATCCTGATACTTCAGATACAACATATGTCATTAAATCTACTGGATTACTTGCTACTACTATAATTCCATCAAATCCACTTGCCATTATGCTTTCTGTTATTTGTTTCATTATTTTAGTATTAACTTCTGCTAACTCTAATCTTGTTTGTCCTGGTTTTTGAGCTATTCCTGCTGTGATAACTACCACTTGAGCATCTTTACAATCTGAATATTCTCCTGCTTTTATAACCATTTTTTGTGGTGCATATGGTAGCCCATGAGCTAAGTCCATTTCTTCTCCTATTGTTTTATCTTTGTCAATATCAATTAAAATTAATTCATTAATTCCTCCTTGATTTAGCATAGAATATGCCATACTCATTCCAACAAATCCTGTTCCTACTAGAACTACTTTTCCTTTTTTCATAATTTCAACTCCTATCTTTATAAATGAATGATTCTATCTTTATATCTTCATTTATCTTTAAATTTTACCCATCTATTATAACACCTTTTATTCGTTTTTTAAAGTTTTTATTCCAATTATTTTACTTTTTTTGTAAACTATGATATAATTGTCAAGAAAAATCAAAGTAAGGAGTGCTATTTATGAATTCAAATTCAAATAATGCTACTACTTTGGCTGAAAATAAGGTTCTAATCTTATATATATTAAATCTAATAAATAATGATATAAGTCAAGACAATTTGTTTAAAATTATTTCTTCAATTAATGATATTAATTATTTCTTTTTTAAACAAATTTTGACAGATTTAATAGATTCCAAATTAGTAGGTACTTATACAAAGGAAAAAGAACCAGTTATAAAAATTACTTCTGAAGGTAAAAATGCATATGAACTTACCAAAGATGTACTACCAGGATTATTAAAATTAAAAGCAGATAATATTTTTAAAAAAGAATTCTCATCCATTGAAGAAGAATCTTCTGTTATTGCAGAATTTATACCTAAAAATGAGAATAATTATACGATAAAATGCAAAATTGTTGAAAATAATGAAACGATTTTTGAGGTTAAGACTTTTGCTGGTTCAAGAGATAGAGCAAAAAGGATTGTAGATAATTGGAACAAACACGCCAATTTTATTTATCCAGAAATTTTAAATTTATTGTTAAAAGATAATTAATATATTTTATATAAAAAAGTAGCATTTATTACATATTGCTACTTCTTTATTTTATATTCACTATCTTATATAGCAAATTATACTATAAATTATTATTTTTACTATTGACATAAGAAAAAAATGATAATTAGTACATTTTATTCCTAAATTATTAATAGTATCAAATCCCGTTACTATTTTTTCTATTTCATCAGTAGTTGAGATTTTCACTTCTTCCATATATTCTTTTGCAAGATATTTTGCTTTTATCATTGCATCATTTTCTAAATAAATTCTTACCATATAATAAATCATACTAAGTATTAAAAAAATAGTTAAAAACATCATTTCATTTTCTAGTTTTTGAAAAATAGCTAGCGCACAAATTATAATGAAATATAACAAATATATATTAGAAAATATAAAGTTGAATAGTAATATTTTTCTATCTTGCACAGAATGTAAGCATTCGTGTGCAAGAGTTTGTATTCTTGTATATGTATTTGTTATATTTGCAATATATATTTTATTTGTTATTGCTATATATAAACTTGATTTTGCATCTTTACTTTCTTCTATTTCTACATTCACATTATTTAACTTTTTTAAATAGTCTTTGCATAAAGTTATATTATCCGGATATTTTTTTGACAATTCATCTAATTCTTTATTTTTTCCAATGTTTTTTAGTTTATTTATATTATATCCAAAAATATATCCTAGAATAACTAAAAACATTAAAGATATCACTATTATTATTACAAATTCCATTTTATTTTACCCCGTTTCTTAATTTAAAATAGTATAGAATTTTAAATATTATACTAAAATTCTATACTATAAGGGCTATATACTTACAATCCAGAGTTTTATTCCATTACATCTCTAATTGCTTCTCCTATTATTTTATTAATATCAGCAATTAATATGTTGAATTTTGTTTCTGCTTCAAAAAATCTTTTTGCTTCTTCATTTTCTATTAGTTCTACATACATATTTTGTATTTTTTTATTTTTTTCCTCGTCACTTTTTCCTGTTTGCATCATTTTTATTTGAAATTCATATCTTTCTTTTTCAAATTCCTTCATTTTTTCTTTTAATGTAGTGTTTAAATTTAATGCTTGTTTTGCCATTTTATAATTTACATATTCTTCTGATTGCTTGATTTCTTGTGCTAATTTATTTGCTGTATCGTATACATTCATTTTTTCACGTCCTTTTTACTTTAAACTTTTCTATTGATTTGTTGTATTTGTTTCTTCTGTTACTACTTCTGGTGCTTCTAGCACTACATTACTATTAATTGGACAAATATTTACAAAAGTATTTCCATCATTTACTTTTATTTCATTTCCTTCTAAATCTTGATATTTTGTTTTTTCGTCTCTTGCATTTTTGATGCATTTTATTTTTATTGCTTTACCATTTGTAATATAATATCCATCAAATGTACCAATGTTTCTTAAACCTTGTCTTCCTTTGTTTTCTGAATCATTTAATGTGTAGTTATCACAGAAAGTTATTATTATATTTTTAGTTGTAATTGGATTTCCTGTTGTCCAGTCTTTTTGTTGTTTTTTTCTTGCATATCTTTCATATAATTTAGTTTCTTCATTATATACATATTTTACTGTTTGTAGATTTGAATGTGGTATAGTAACGCTTATTGCATCTTGGCCGTTTTCTAAGTTCACTTCCTCTGTTACATAGTTTAATACGCTTTTTTCTTCAGAAGTTGTTTTGTATTTTTTGCTTTGTGCAGATTTTAATAATTTCTCTGTACTAGTTACTGCATTATGTGGTGCCGATTTATCTTTTACTCTCCAGAATGTAGTTCCATCCTCTGCTATTCCATTTATGTCGTCTATACTAAATTTTTTGATATCACTTTGTGCTTGTGGACTTTGACCAAAGTGTGTATATATCGCATCATTTTCCATCGCATAGTCTATAAAATAATGTCTAGCACTTCTTACTGGCCCTATTTTTTCTACATCGACTCCTTTAAACAAGGCCATTAATCTTGTTTCTCCACCTTCTACAACTATTTCATATACCATATATGCTTGCCCTAATCCAGCTTGTGGCCACGCATCACTATGGTTATCTATCATAACCGCTATCGGTCTATCATTTCCTTGAAAAATTTGAACTTTCTTTTCTTCTACAGTAGCTGTTAATACATCGTTTTCTTCTGTTGCTGATGTTTCAGTCTCTTTTTTTTCAGTTACAATTTTATAAGCTATTACTCCCCCTGCTACAATTACTAAAATTGCCAATATTATTATTAGAATTTTTGCTCTCCCTTTTTCCATAGTTCCTCCTTTATTTTCTCACAATTTTTAATGTATTTAAAATTTTTTCTTCTTTTGGTCTCATTTTCTTTTTGTCCTCTTCTTCTATATGGTCATACCCCATTAAATGGTAAAAACCGTGCACTATCATATAGCTTAATTCTCTTTCAAAACTATGTCCGTATTCTTTTGCTTGTTCTTCTACTTTTTCTACTGATATTACAATATCTCCTAATATATCTTCATATTCAAAATCTTTTTGAACAATTTTTTCTTCTATTTCCCTTTTTTCATACATTGGAAATGATAATACGTCTGTTTCTTTGTCTATGTTTCTATATTTTTTATTTATCTTTTCTATGTTTTTAGAATTTGTTAAGGTTACAGTTATATATAACTTTGATTTTTCTAGTTTTTCTTCTTTAAAGCATTGTTCTAAAACTTTTTTTATTGTTTCTTCATTTTCTTTATTTTCTTTAATATCTTTATAAATTATTTCAAACATTTATGCTACTTCCTTAATTTTTTTTACGTATTTTCCTTCTGAAGTATAAGAGTTTCTTAATTCTCTTAAAACTCCATAGTCCACTAATTTTCTTTTATAGTATTTTAATAATTTGCTGTAGTCTGTTTTTCCTTTATCTAGTTTTTTCATATCATCTTTTATAAATAGTATTTCTTTTTGTTTTACATATTCTATAAAGTCAACTTCTTTTAATTTTGAAATCTCTTTATATTTATCCCAGAATTTTTTATAATTATCTCTTTTTTTTGGTGATTCCCAATATACTTTGGTAGATAGTAATTTAATATTATAATCTTCTATTAAATTTATTAACATTGCATATGTTCTTTCTCTTTTAGTTGCAATTTTTGTATCTTGCACTAAACATCTTGCATCTTTTAATAGTTTTTCATAACATTGTTCTGCTACTATTAATGGCAAACTATGTGTATATAATTTTCTGCTTATTCCTAGTAATACCATATTTTTTTCTATACTATCTCTAAGATCTAATTTTCCTACTGTGTATGATTCGTATTTTTCATATTCTGAAATAATATCTTTTATTCTTTCATCATAATTAATTTCTATTTTTAATGATAATATGTTTTCTATATATTCTTCTAGTGTGTGAAAAATTTTTGTATAAATCCATTCTTTGCTTGAGTCATAAATATTTGTTGTGTCTGCTACTTTTATTGAGTAATTTTTTAAGATTGATTTATATAATGTATCCATTTTTGAAATATAGAATTTATTATATTTTTGTATTAATTTTTCTTTTGCTTCTATTTTTATATTTTCATAATCTAATTCTAATAGGTATTTTTGTTTTCTGTATTTGTATTCGATATATTCACTTTCTTTTAAACTTGTCACTTCATAATATCTTGACATAGCACTTTTTTCAAATTCTGTTGCTGTACCATTTCTTACTTTTTTATAAATGGAGTCCATAACATATTTGTCTAACGAATCTAAATAGTTTTCATATGTGATATTATATTTTTTTTCTAATTCTTCTTGATTATAGTTTTCGTTTTCTTCTTTGTAATTTTCATATGCTTTTAATACACTATTTCTTTTTATAGCAATTAACATTCCATTAATTCCTATTTTTGTTGGAATTAATATTTTTGTTAATGTATTTGTTATTTTATTAAAAAATGTTCTATCTGCTCCTGTTATTCTTAAGCTTCTTTCTTCCATTTATATCATCCCTTCAAAATACAATTTTTTCATTTGTACCTATGTTTTCTAATACTTCGTATGTAACATATACTTCTACCCCATCTTCTTGCTCATAGGTATTGATGTTTTTATTTACAATTTCATTTTTGTTGTCAATTTCTTGTTTTAATTCTTTCTCTAATTCTTCTATCCCTAGTTTTTTTGCTTCTTCAGCATTGTATTTTTTAGGTTTTTCTTCTTGCTCTTTATATGTCGTTTTTACAATAGAAATTGGTAAATAAAAATCTGAAAATAATTTAATTTTATTTTCCTCTTCTATTGTATCATAAATTTTAAATTTTGAAAGCTTTTTTGAAAAATTTATTTCGAAATTATGTATTTTTATTGCATATTTTGTTTCTTGGTTTCCTGTTTCCTCTATTTGCGTAGTATTATAAGGAATTTTTTTACTTTTTGTATACCATACTTTTGCTTCTATTTCTCCTTTTGCATGTACATATCTAACCCCTGTAAATTTCCCTTCCATCCATCCATTTATTAATACGTCTCCTTCTTTTACGGTATCTCCTACTTTCACATTTGCTGTTCCTGTTTGTGCATTTATTTTCGTTATAATTCCTGTTTTATTTGAAACTATACTACAATATTCATTTTCATCTACTATATCTGGTTTTTGATCTGCTTTTACTAATTTTACAATTGCATTGGTTCCTTTTATTTCTATTCCTATCCATGCCACATCATCTCTTTTTAATCTAATCTTATTAATTAATTCTTTCGTATCTATTTGCGATTTTAGTTTTCCAACTTGCAATCCCACTTCTTCTATATCCTTTTCTATATTTTCTAATTTTTGTCCATTTTCTTCTACTATTTCCACATTCCATACGAAATTTGTGGATATTCCAATCAATATTATTAGTATTATTAATAGAATCAAAAATACTTTTCTCTTTTTATATCTATTTAATAAAAATGGCAATCCTTTTTTATTTTTGATTTTTATCTTGCAACTTGTTTTTTTTGCAATATTGCATAACTTTTTAAATTCTCTAATTCTTACGTTTAATAGAAGTTCTATTTCTTTATTTCTCTTTAAATTCCAAATTGTTATTTTTTCATTTCTACAAATATTTATAAATCTTTCAATATAATATCCTTGGACGGATACTCTTAAATATCCTAATAAATAGCCAAATATAATTTTTATTAACATAGTTTTCTCCTTTAACCTTCATCTATTGTTCTTTCTATGTCTATACTCTCAATCTTCCCTTTTATTTTTATGTCATCATCTGTCATTTTATCTAAATTCAAATTATAACCATTTATGTTTACAATTCCGATATGTGTACTGATTCTTACAAAGAACTCTTCATATTCTAAGATTCCTCTGTAATTTTCTATTAATATTTCATCAAATCCAGTCATAATAATTTTAGGTTCATCAGAGCAAACTTCTTTTGGTATTTCTAAAAGTCTATTCATTTTATTATATCGTTTTTCTTTCATAATAAAATCCTTTCTTTTATTTTTCAAATTCGTCTAAAGATTTAAATTCATACCCTATGTTTTTTGCTTCTTTTATTATTCTATCTAGTAAATTAGTATTTGTTTTTGAGTTTCCATGTAATAACATTATTTCTCCATTGTGTAGATTGTTTATTATTTTTTCGAAAGATTTTTCTTCATTTGGCTGATTTTTTTCATTCCAATCTTCATATGCAAATGACCACATTACGTTTTTATATCCTAATGAATTTGTTATTTTTAATGTTCTTTCGCTAAATTCCCCTTTTGGTGGTCGTATATATTTCATTTCGTATCCGAAATTTCTCGTAGATTACTTTGTGCAAATCCATTACTTCTTTTTTTATTTCTTCTTCTGATAGGTCTGGTAAGCTTTTATGATTAACTGTATGATTTCCTAATTTCTTAATGTCTAATTTTATTTCAGTTCTTGGAAGCTTTAGCTGACGTAGAACTGAATTATGCGAACGTTACAAATTCTTAATAACTTGTTATTTAGAATTTGTTAGTCCGTTTTAGCGATTGCTTAATCGCTTTTTAATATTTTACTTTATCCTAACGTTAGGATAATTTTGAAATTTAAATTTGATTTTTATGTTTTTTTCTTTGTCAAATTCTATTCGTTCAATTAGTTTTTCTAATATCATTTTATTTGGCTTTTCCATCTTTAAGAACTCGTTTGCAATTTGTTTTATTTCTTTAAAATTTATTTTCGGAGATTTTTGATTCGTTTCTTCCAGCTCTTTTTCTATCTCTTTTATGTTTTTTAAAATTTTATTTCGTTCTTTTTGCTTTTTTTCATAGATAATTTTAAAATCTTCTATTTGTATAATTTTATTTATTTTATCTTGATAAATTTCTTCAATTGAATTTTCTATATTTTTTAATGTTTGTTTTAATTCTTGTAGCTTTGTTTGTAATAAATTATTTTTGCTTTTAGCCTCTTTTTCTGCTTGTTCATATACCTGCTTTATTTCTTTTTCTGAAAAATTTATTTTTTGTATTTCTTCTTTTATTTTTTGATTTACCGATTCTTCTATTAAATTTGCTGAAATTTGTTTGTTATCACATAATGCACTATAATTATTTCTTTTTGAACAGATAAAATATGCTGCTCTCCAAATGTTACCATTTTTTCTTTTTTCTTCTCTACATCTTAAAGTTGCTTTATTTCCACATTCCATACAATAAACTAATCCTTTTAGTGGATGATCATATTTTCTTTCTCTAGTTTTGTTATACCCATTTAATTTATCTTGTGCTTTATTCCAAGTTTCAATATCTATAATTGGCTCATGCATATTTTCTAGCACAATGTGTTCTTCTTTTTTTGTACATCTTACTTTTGCTATTTTATGACTTACTTTCTGGAATTTTCTTCCCACTACACTTCCGAAGATAAACTTCATTTCTTAAAATTTTTCCTATTTGTGCTCTAAGCCAGACATATTTTCCATTTGGATTTACACTTTTTCTCTTCATATATGTAGGTATTTTTAAATACATGGCTGGGGGCTCTATTTCTCTTCTATTTAATTCATCTGCTATTTTTATTGTTGACATTCCTTTATTTACATACATATCAAATATTTCTTTTACAATTTCAGAACTATATTCATCTGGCACTAAATGATTTTTTATCTCTGTATCTTTTTTATATCCATAAGGCGGAATTCCTGCTTGATATTCTCCTTTTTCGATTTTTCTTTGTTTTACACTTTTTATTTTATTTGATATGTCTTGTGCATAATAGTCATTAAAACTTAGCTTAAATGTTAAAAATTGCAATCCATCTGGCTTTATGGTATCTACATTGTCTCCAATCGCTATGTATCTTATATTGTTTGCTGGTAAAAATCTTTCTAAATAATATCCGGTGTCTATATGGTCTCTTCCAAATCTTGATAAGTCTTTTGTTATGATGCA
>CALXCC010000028.1 GCA_944386705.1 uncultured Clostridia bacterium
AAGTGTTGAAAGCGATAGCATTTAAAGGATTAGAAAAAAAGATAAAAAAATTGCCTACATTTACTTGACACATACATTAAATACAAGCGATTTATAAAAAAGTTGACAAATTTAACATAATGTGTTACAATAATAATTGATAGCTACTATGTGTAGCTAATTCCAAAAAAAAATCAAGACAGGAGGAAATACAGATGGCAAAAAAAAATAATATGATTTTTAGTTGGGACGTTGAAAGTAATGGGTTGCTGGGCGATGCTTTCGCCATAGGTGCAATAGTCTACAAGAAAGGAGAAGAAGTCAAAACTTTCTTGGCTCGTTGCCCCATTAACGGGGCAGTCGATGAATGGGTAGAAAATAACGTTCTACCACAAATGACAGATATAAAAATAACGCACGACTCATACGAGTCGATGTTAGCAGACTTCTGCAAATTCTTTATGGACAATAAAGAAGGAGCAGATGTAATCTTCCATATGGGAGTACCTGTGGAAGCAAAAGTTATTTTGGATATGCATAAAAATGGCCTTCTCGGGCCATTTGAAGGAGCATATCCTTGGCTAGATATAGCCGGCGTTCTTAAACACGCCGGTGAAGAGTGCACCTCTGTGGACAACTATAATTCCAAACATGGAATTATAGTTCCACAGTCAGATGGCGGGACCCATAACCCGTTATATGACAGTAGGGCAGCTGCCCTCTGTTATATGGATCTGATGAAAAAAAAAATAAATAAATAAGTCAGATCAAAAAGCACGAAGAAATATTCTTCGTGCTTTTTTATATTTATCCTTTACAATTATAGTAATAATTATTATAATTACTTTATAAATAAAATTAAATACTTTTATGTAATTTTATTTGACAATTTGTAAATAATAATCAAAATATTTTACTATGCCGTAAGTATTTTATTAGAATGGAGATCAATTATGAAAAATGATAAAAATCAAAAAAGAAATGTAAACATTATTATTTCTAATTTAGTAAGAGGCTTATTAATATTATTTTTAGTAATAAATTTTATAAATGGCGATCACAGCCAAGATTTTTTAATTATAATAACTTTTATATTAACATACTATCCTAGTATATTATCTAAGAAATTTGGGGTATATTTACCTTATAAATTGCAACTTGTTATAACTTTATTTTTATTTGCTGCACAAATATTAGGGGAAATTGGAGATTTTTATGAAAAAATCCCTTGGTGGGATACAATGCTTCATACTACTTCTGGTGTTGTTCTTGGGTTAATTGGATTTTTATTTGTATATCTTTTAAATGAAAAGGGTAATATAAATGTAAATTTAAGTCCTAAATTTGTTATTCTTTTTGCTTTTTGTTTTGCTATTACTATGGGTGTATTCTGGGAATTTTTTGAATTTGGTGCTGATAGATTATTTGGTTATAATATGCAAAAATTTAGGATGCCTGGTCAAGATGGTTTAATAGATACTATGGAAGATTTAATTGTAGACAGCATTGGCGCTGTTATTGCTTGTATCGGTGGTTGGATATATATTCGTAAAAACAAAGATGTCTTGTTTAATGATTATTTCGATGAATGGTTTGAATCTGAAAGAATTAGAAATCAAGAATTAGAAAGAGCACAAAATTTAGCACAAAAATCTTTTGAAAATAAAAATTTTGAAACTACTAAGAAAACACAAACAAATCTTGAAGATGATTCTCCTAGTGATAATAATTAGTAGTTTAAAGAGGATAGCTTTCGCTATCCTCTTATATTTTTATTAGCTTTCTTCTCCTTTTAATTTTTCTGCTCTATCTGCTGCAATTAAATTATCTATCATTTCATCTATATCGCCGTTTAAGAAATTTTCCATTTGATATATGCTCATACCAATTCTATGGTCCGTTATTCTTCCTTGTGGGTAATTATATGTTCTTATTTTTTCACTTCTATCACCTGAGCCTACTTGCGTTTTTCTTGCATTTGCTACTTCACTATCTTGTTTTTCTTTTTCTATTTCATATAGTTTTGTTCTTAGCATTTTCATTGCATTATCTTTGTTTTGAAATTGTGATCTTTCTGTTTGACATTCTACTACAATTCCTGTTGGCTCGTGAATTAGTCTTACGGCTGAAGATGTTTTGTTAATATGTTGACCTCCTGCTCCTGATGCCCTAAATACTTCCATTTTTATATCTGATGGATTTATTTCGATTTCTACATCTTCTACTACAGGTAATACTGCTACTGTTGCTGTTGAAGTATGAATTCTTCCACTACTTTCTGTGTCTGGTACTCTTTGTACCCTGTGTACTCCACTTTCGAATTTTAATCTGCTGTATACGCCTTTTCCTGTTATTATAAAAGATATTTCTTTATATCCTCCTAGACCAGTTTCATTTTCATTTAACACTTCTAACTTCCAATGCTTTTTTTCTGCATACATTGAATACATTCTAAATAGTGTTCCTGCAAATAGTGCCGCTTCTTCTCCTCCAGCTCCTGCTCTGATTTCACACATTATATTTTTATCATCATCTGGATCTTTTGGTATTAATAAGAATTTTAGTTCTTCTTCTAGTTTAGGTAATTGCTCTTTTGCTAAATAGTATTCTTCTTCTGCTAACTCTTTCATATCTGGTTCTTGCATTAATTCTTCTGCCTCTTCCATTGATTGTTTTACTTTTTTATATTCTCTAAATTTTAATACTATTTCTTCAATACTTGCATGCTCTTTCATTAATTTTTGCCATTCCGTATGATTTGATATAACTTCTGGATCTGATATTAATTTTGTTAATTCGTCATATCTTTTTTCTACAGCTTCTAATTTTTCAAACATAATTATTCTCCTTTTTTATTATTTGCTCCAAAATATTATACTATATTTTTCCACTTATTACAAGATGATTTTTTTGAGTTTGATACCTATTTTATTAATATAAAAATTCGCTACTATTTTCATTTAATATAAATAGTAACGAATATTTAGTTTTATTTATAATTTATTATTATAAATTTACTTTATTATATTTAATTAATTCTTCTTCTAATATTTCTTTTTCTCTATTTGTACATGTAAAAATAATTATTTGTGTATTTTTATACTTATCATTTAAATATAATAAGATATTTTTTAATCTTTCTTTATCATAATAAGCAAATGCTTCGTCTAAAATAATTGGCATTGTTTCTTCTGATAATTCTCCTACCATAGATAGTCTTAGTGAAAGATATAATTGATCGATTGTTCCTACACTAAGTTTTGATGCTGGTATATAATTTCCATCTTCTAATTCTACTATTAGCCCATCTTCATCATTTAGCATTATCTTAGAATATTTTCCTTTTGTTATCTCAGATATATTCTTAGATAATTCTTCTGTAAACTTAGGGGTTACTGTATTTTTCATTTTTTCATATGCTATGCTTAGCGCATTTTTGGCAAGTTCAAAACTTGTATTTATTTTTCTTAGGGTTGACATTTTTTCTTTATTGTTAACTAGTTCTTCTTCTATTTTTGATAGATTATCTAATTTTGGCTCTATATTTTTTTGATCTAATTCTAATTTATGTAGTTCGATTTTTTTATTATTTATTTTATTTTGTAAATTTTCTATTTTATAATTTATATTTTCTGAATTTATTAAATTATTTATTTTATTTTTTTCTATTTTATTTAAATAATTATTTTTAATTTTTTCTTTTTCTAAATTAATTTTTAAATTTAAATTATTTTTTAAATTTATTAATTCTTTTTCTAATTCATTATTATTTTTTTCTATTAAATTAAATTCATTTTCTAAATTTTTTATTTCTAAATTTATTTTTTCTAAATTATTTAAATTGTTTTTTTCTTGTATTTTTAATTCTTTTATTTTTTTATTTATTTTATTTTTTAAATAACTAGAATAAATTAAAACCATTGGTACTGTAAGTAATAAAATATAATTAATTATTTTATTTTTTATAAAAATAAATTGTAAAATATTAATTAATAAAATAAATAAAATTAAAAAAATTATTTTTTTATTTATTTTATTTTTTTCTTTTTTTATTTCATTACTATTTTTATTTTTTTCAGAATTTAATTCAAAAATATTTTTATTATTATTTTTTATTTCATTTATTTTATTTTTAATTAAATTTATTTTTTCTAAATTTTCTTCTTTTATATTTTCTTTTATTTTTATTTTTTCTTTTTCTATTTTTTCTTTTTCATAAATTGTTTTTATTTGTTTTAATAAATTATTTTCAATTTCTAAATTATTAATTTCTGTTTTTAAATTATTTTTATTTTCTTCAATTTCATATTTAAAGTTTTCATATAGTGTTAATTCTTGTTTTTCATTTTCTAATTCTTTAATTTTTCTGTCAATTATATTAATTGGCTTTTCCCTAGATTTTGCTGTTCCTATTTCGTCTAGTTGTCTTCTATTTATTCTATCAATAGCTCTTTTATATGATACATTATCGTCTCCTGTTCCAACTAAGTTTGCAATTTTTTGTACTAACATATTTTGTTCTTGTTTTCCTAACTTTACTTCTTGTTGTCCTACTACTACTGTTGATAAAAATAGTTCTTCATCTACTTTTGTTTGCTCATAGAAAAATTCATTTCCTTTCGTTTTGTCTATATTAAATTCTTTTGAGATGTCTTCCATCTTATCATTAAATATTTTTGGATTTTTTTTTCTAAAATCTCTATAAATTTCATATTTGTTTTTATTATTTAATTCATATTCTATTTTTCCGGAAAATTCTTCTCCTACCCATGGCAAATATTTTTCAAAGTCCGAATATTCTTTTCCTTTTTTATTTTTTGAAATTCCATAAAAAGAATTTACAATAAATCTTAAAAGTGTAGATTTTCCTGATTCGTTTTTTCCATATATAATATTTATTCCATCTTCTAAATTTATTTCTTTATTTTTTAATTTTCCATATGAATTTATTTTTATTTTATTTATTTTCAAAATTTCACCTCTATTCTAAAGCTTCA
Organism: uncultured Clostridia bacterium; assembly: GCA_944386705.1. GTDB lineage: Bacteria > Bacillota > Clostridia > TANB77 > CAG-508 > CAG-269. The sequence continues at coordinate 4,977 of CALXCC010000028.1, forward strand.
AATCCTATTTCAATTGCTTTTTCTATAATTTCTTTTTCTTCTTTATTTAAATTTTCTTTATCCATATTTTTTTGCATTTCTTGTACAAATAGCCCTTTTAATGTTGTTTCTTTTGATATCTTTTCTAAATCATATCCTATTTTAGTTGTGTCTTTTATCTTTATTATTCTATTACTTCCAATATATTTTAATATATCGTATTTATTTATTTCAAAATTTCTATTTCCTGTTAATACTATTTCTACATATTCATTGTCTTTTATTTTTAATTCATTTATTGTTTCAATTAATTCTTCTTTAGAAGTAATTTTTGTTATATTTATTTCTTTTTTTGTGAATTTTTCTTCATCTAATGGAACAAATTTAATTTGTAGTTCTTTTCCTTCTAGATTTCCTACTATCATTCCATGTTCTCCTAATTCGTCAAATCCCAATGATATAGTAGATCCTGGATATACTATTTTCTGATTTGGAACTGTGTCATAATCAAGTTTATGAATATGACCTAATGCCACATAGTCAAATCCCTTTTCTTCTAATTTCTTTTTTGACATTGAATTATATTGTTTTTCTTCTATACTTGCCCCGTCTATTGTTCCGTGTATTACTAATATGTTTGGTTTTTCACTTTTTTCTATTTCTAGTTCTTCTATCCTTGAGTCTGTACAATAAAAATCATTAAATCCATATCCATATATTTTTGCATCTTTGGTTTCTTCTTTTTCTATATTGCTTCTAAATATTTTTACATTTTTATTCCAATTAAATTTATTGTAATAAGAATTTTTTATGTATGGATCATGGTTTCCTGGAGCTATATATATTTTTGTTTCAGGAATTTCACTAAATAGTTTATTTATATATTCAATTGTTGATTGTTTTACATATTTATGTTCGTATAAATCTCCTGAAATAAAAAAATATTCTATTTTATTTTCTTTTATATATTCAATTATTTTTTTAAATATTTTTCTTTGTTCTAGTCTTCTTAAGTCCCCTAGTATATCTTTTTCTGATAAGTTTACAAATGGACTGTCGAAGTGCATATCTGCTATATGTATAAATTTCATCTTTTCTCCTTTATTTATAAAATATTATTTTATTTTCTTATTATCTAATGGGTATTCTACTATATTTTTATTTTTTTAGCAATAGTTTTAGCGAAAGTTTTTTCGCTTTTTGAAGAACGTTTTTTAAAATAAAAAAGACCTACTAATTATTTTTTAGTAAGTCTTTTTACTTATTCATCGTCTTCCATTGGTCCAAATAATTCATCAAATTTGGCTTCTAATTCTTTTTGTAAATCATATGAATCTTCTTCTGTTTCTTGTGGTAAAATTGGTGCATCTTCTTTAAAATCATTTAAATCTAGAGCTTTCATTTTTTGTTTTTCTTTTGTTTCAGGAATTTCTACTTTTTTTAGTTCTTCCTTCTTTTCCTTTTTTTCTTCTGATAAATCATCAAATAAATCATCCAAAGATTCTACTTTTAAGTTTTGTACTTTTTCTTCTTTTTCATCTTCTACATAAGGGTTATATGGGTTGTATTTTCTCCAAGGTCCTCTATCTATTTCTCCAATATCATTATGGCTAATTTCCATTGCTGCCATTTTTTTTGCCATTGAGTGTTTGAAATAGTAGAATTTATTAGCTTTTACTGGTTTTATTCCTTTTTCAAATATTATACATAAATCATTATCTAGTCTACGAAGTTCGTCTGGTGTCATTAATGCCCTTGCCATTACTTGGTCAGATACTGATTTTCCTGTTTTCCAGTTTTGTCTGTCACGATTTATTGATATACTATCTCTTTCTATTGTTTTCTCCCCTAAGGCTTTTGAGAAATATTCTACTGTTTTAAATGAGTTACTTCCTAAAAATACGTGTGTATCGCAGTTACCCATAATTGTTTCATATGATTTTTCATATACTGCTTCTAATTGGTCTATGTTTTGCAAAATAACGCTAAATGAAATTCCTCTACTTCTTGATGTTGATATTTTTTTATCAAAGTCTGGTATTTTTCCTATGTTTGCAAACTCGTCTAATATAAAGTATGTTCTTTCTTTTAATTTTCCTCCATTTTGGTCCGCAAAGTCATATAATTGTTGTATCATTTGAGAGAAAAATATTGTAAGTAAAAAGTCATATGCTGTGTGTGTATCTGAAGATATTACATATACTGCTGTTTTTTTACTTCCTATTTCTTCAAAGTCAATTGTATCTGTTGAAGTTAATTCTGCTATTTCTTTTGAGTCGAATTTTCCAAGTTTTGATTGCAATGAACTTAGGATTGATCCGTATGTTTTTTCTGGTGCTATTTCAATTGATTTATAATACATTCTTGCTGGATGGTCATATGGAAGTTGCCCAATTAATTCAGAAAGCAAGTTACTTCCACCTTTGTTGTTTGCTGCCCTTACTAATTCTGCACAGCTTGCTAAGTTTTGTTCTTCTTCTGGTCTTGTTGCAATTAAGTAGTATATTAATGCTTTTAATAACATTTCAGCCATATCGTCCCAATATGGGTCTGAACCAGATTCAGTTTTTTGTCCTTTTACTACTGTGTTTGCAATAACGTCTACATCTAGCTCTGAAGCAATATGCATTAATGGGTTGTATCCATCACTATATTGTGGTCTTACTAAGTTTAATACTTTTATTTCATATCCTTGTGATTTTAGGTATCCTGCTGTTCTATCATATAATTCTCCTTTTGGGTCTGTAAATACATATGACCCTAAGCATTGATAAGCATTAGGAATTGAATATGATGCAGATTTACCAGATCCTGATCCGTCCTACTACTAGAACGTTGATATTTCCTCTTTTATCTAATGGTAAATAATTGTCTTCAGCTAATATTATTCCCTTATTTCTACTTAAAACTTGATATTGTTCTCCTCTTTGGCTCCAATCACTTGAACCGTGTTCTATATCTGAGAATTCATTTTTTGGAGCTGATCTTACAAATCCTATAAAGAAAAATACAGAATAAAAAATAGTTACTACTAATAGGGTAGAAAAAAAGTTTCCTGTTGCTCCTTCTGAAAATACTTTTCCAAATGCTTCAAATGGATGAGTGATTGATTCTGTAAATGTTGTTATAAATATTTCTAAATTGAAACTTCCTTCTAGTCCTGCTATATGATAACTATAACTTATTGGCGAAACAAATACTATGGCAATAAAGATCCATAGTATTGCAAATATTATGAAATTTTTTCTATTTCTTCTAATTGCACCTTCAATCTTGTAGTTCATATTTTCCACCTACTCTTTTGTAATTTTTATCTTGCTTCTCCTCTTGCTTGTCTTTCATATGAGCTTGCTTTTATTGACATTCCTTCCATTAATTCTGTACTTAATACTTCTCTTCTAGTATAATTTGGTACTGATATTTCTGAATTTTTCCCTAATTCTTTTGACATAACCTTTACAACTGTTGCACAAATATCAAAATTGTCATTAGTTGTAGCTGGTCCATCTACTATGTTTTTATTATCTACTTTTGTAGCTTTGTTAGCTGACATCGCTTTTCCTCCCTATTTACTCTCTCTTATTTCGAATGCGAAATAAGATTTATATGGTTTTAATTTACATTTTCCTTTTACTTCATTTGTTTTTTCGTCAAAATAAAGTATAGGCTTTACTTCTTCTGCTGTTTCTGGGTCAATTATAGATATTGGCCTTTTTAAGTTAGGTGTATATTGGAAATCTTTGTATTCCATTTCTTCTTCTGAATAAATAGTGTCAAATTTAAATGGTGTTGGTTTTTTTGTTATTTTTACTTCGTCTCCTATTAAAATACCATTGTTAATAATTACTTTATCTTGTCCAAAAGATAAAATAACTAATTGATTTCCGTCTTTTTGTGGATTTTCTACATAGAAAGTTTTTTTGTTGTAATTACCTACTATTTCTTCTGTATGGTCTAATCTTTCTACTGTGTATTTTGGATATTCTTTTAAATATTCTTTTTTTGTCCTATTTACTTGATAAATTACTGTTTTTATTCCTTCTGGATCTGTTATACTAAAATGTTTTCCTTGTATAGAGTCCATAGTTTTTAACACCCCTATTCTATGTTTAATCCATAGTTTCTCATTTGTTACATCACTATTCATAATTATACCCAAAAATCAACGTTTTGTCAATATTTTATTATGTAAAGTGCTATTTTTTATCTGCCCTTGGATTAAATTTTGAAATTTCATTTAATTCTTTAAATATTTTTTCTTCTTGTTTAGTTAATTGTTTTGGCACTACTGTTTTTACAACTGCAATTAAATCCCCTCTTGTGTCTTTTCCTCTATAATATCCTTTATTTGGAATTTTTATTTTCTCCCCTGTTTGAATTCCTTGAGGTATATATACTTTTGTTGCATCATCTATAGAATCTACTAAAACTCTCGTTCCTAAAGCTGCTTCCCATGGCGTAAGTAGTAAGTCTGTATAGATGTCATAACCCTTTAATTTAAATTTGTTGTCATTCTCTATTTTTATTTGAATTAGTAAGTCTCCATTTTTTCCACCATTTTTTCCTGGCTTTCCTTGTCCTATTAGTCTAATTTTTTCACCATCTAATATTCCTTGAGGTATTTTTACTGTAAAGGTTTTTATTTTCCCATCAATTGTTTTTAGTGATAGTTGTTTCTCTAATCCATAGAATGCTTCATATAGGCTTACGCGTATTTTTGTTTCTACATTTTCTCCCTTTATAGGATAGCTTTTATATATTTCTTCTTTCTCTTTCTTTTCTTCTTTTTCTCCTAAGAATATTTTAAAGATTTGTCCTTTTTCTGTTTTGTTTGAAAAGGCCTTTTTACCTTTTTCAAATTTTGAGTTCCATATTCTATCATATTTTCTTTTTGATGATGGTACTGATAGTATTTTATATGCTTCATTTATATCTTTTATTCTTTCTTCTGCTAAGCTATCTCCTACATTTAAGTCTGGATGATATTTTTTTGCAGCTTGTCTATATGCTTGTTTTATTTCTTCTATTGATACACGACTTGTTTCCAAATCTAATATTTTATAATAATTTTTGAATACCATTTTTAACATCCTCCCTAAAATCAGGTAGCTCTATTATATCATAAATATGAAAAAAATCCATAGTTTTATGGATTTTTTCTTTTGAACTTTAGGGACGTTCCTTAAAGTTCATATATACGTTGGAGACAGAGAAAAAATATTTTGCATTTTTTCAAAAAATACGATGAACTTTAAGGAACGTCCCTAAAGTTCAATGCAAGTTCAACTAATCTAGTTAATAACTCCTTATATGGAATTCCTGATTCTTGGAAAAGCATTGGATACATACTAATATTAGTAAAACCTGGCAATGTATTAATTTCATTTATATATATTTCATTAGTATTATTTTCAATAAAGAAATCTACTCTAGCTAAACCTTTTCCATCAATTGATTTAAATGCTTTTATTGCCTGTTTTCTTATTTTTTCTGAAAGCTCTTTTGGTATATTTGCTGGAATTTCTGTTCTTGATTCCTCATTTTTATATTTCGCATCAAAGCTATAAAATTTATCTGCTGCTTTAATTTCTCCTACGCAAGAAGCAATTACCTCTTCATTTCCTAGAACTGCACATTCTACTTCTTTTCCAAAAATCCCTTGTTCTATTATAACTTTTTTGTCAAACTTAGAAGCATATTCTATATTTTTTGCAAGTTCTTGCTCATTTTCGGCTTTATTTACCCCCACACTTGAACCTGAATTTGATGGCTTAATAAACATTGGGAATTTTAAATTTTTAACTATTTTTTTAGTCGTTTCTTCTAATGATAGTATTGTTTCTTTAAAATCTTTTTCTACATAAATATATTTATCATTAAATTTTCTTACATATTCGTAAGGAGTTTGTTTTAAACCTGCTTTTTCAAAAATTACTTTTGTATATACTTTATCCATTGCAACACTAGATGCTAGAACTCTACAACCTACGTATGGAATTTTTAATAGTTCCAAAAATCCTTGTATTGTCCCATCTTCTCCATATAAACCATGTAATACAGGAAATATCACATCTAATTCTTTTAAATATTTTACCAAATTTATTATTTCTTCTTTTTCTTTTATTTCTTGACCTAATTTTCTTTTCCCTGGCTTTTCATAAGATTTCCACCATTTTCCTTCTTTGTCAATATATATTGGATATATTTCATATTTTTCTTTGTCTAAATTACTTAATATCGAATTTGCAGATAGTACAGATACTTCATTTTCTGTAGACATACCTCCAAATACAACTCCTAATTTTATTTTTTCCATAAATTAACCACCCTTTCTGCTAATTCATAAAATTTCATTCCATTTGATGCTTTAAATAAAATAACATCTCCTGGCTCTACTATTTTTTCTAATAAATTTATTATATTCTTTTTGTTTTCTAAATAATATATATTTTCTGGATTCATTTCTTTTTTAGCCTCTTCTATTGTATATTTTATATTTTCTCCACTTCCTATTAATATGTCTATTTTATTTTTATATACCTCTTCTCCCACTTTTCTATGTAGTTCTTCTGAAAATTTTCCTAATTCAAACATATCTCCTAAAACTGCAATTTTTCTAGCATTTTTTATTTCTCCTAATACTTTTAAACTTGCCCTCATAGATTCAAAACTCGCATTATATGCATCATTTATGACTTTTATTCCACTTTTTAATTCTGTTATGTCCATTCTTTTTTGCGTAAGCTCAAAACTTTCTATCCCTATGGCTATTTGATTTTCTGGAATCTTTAAGTTTTTACCAACTAATATTGCACATAAACTATTTAATACAAAATGCTCTCCACCTACTGGAACTGTTATTGTTTTTTCTTTACCTTTTAAATTACAAGTAAATTGGCTTTTTGATTCTTCGAGCTTTATTTCTTTTGCTACCAAATCACTCGTGGTTTTTATTCCATATGTTTCTATATCTAATTTATTTTTATTTTCTTCATACCACTTATGTAATAAATCATTATCATTATTTATTATTACTTTTGGATTTTTTGCTCCTTCTAAGATTTCTAATTTTGCTTTTAAAATATTTTCTCTTGAACCCAAATTTCCAATATGCGATGTTCCAATATTTGTTATTACACATATATTAGGCTTAGCTATTGAACTAAGTAACTCTATTTCTCCAAAATGATTCATTCCCATTTCTAATACCATTGCTTCTTCGTCTTCAAGCCTCAATATTGTAAATGGCAAACCTATATTATTATTGTTATTTCCTATTGTTTTCAATGTTTTGTATTTTTGACCTACTACATTTGCTATGATATCTTTAGTGCTAGTTTTTCCTACACTTCCAGTAATTGCAATTACTGGGATATCGTATAAACTTCTTTTATATCTTGCTATTTCATAAAGCGCTTCTAGTGTATTTTCTACTCTTATTATAGTTTTACCTTTCCAGTCTATCTCATCTTGATTAGTTAAATCTACATTTTCAATTATAACACTACTTGCACCTTTTTCTAAAGCTTCTTTCCAGAATTTACTTCCATCAAAATTTTCACCTTTTATTCCAATGTAGCAATCTCCTTTTTGTATTTTTCTTGTGTCTTTAGAAAAACTTTTTAATTCTAGTTTTCTATCTCCAATTATAAGTTCTCCTTTTGTTACTGCTAAAACATCTTCTACTTTTAGTTTTTTCATAACTTCCTCCACAATTATGTTTTTGTTTATTTTTTCAATGTTACATTTGTAGCTTTTGATTTCTTTGCTAGATTATATGTCTTTTTTTTAGTTTTTGCAACTTAAGTTTTTACTTCTAAACTTTTGTTGTATATTTTTTGTAATATTATTTATGCAAATTTTACTTTCCTCTTTGGCTTTCCGTAAATTTGTGTACATTGCGTTTTTATATATTAAGAAAGTCAGCAAAACTTTCCTGATATATAAAAAATAAAGCTGATTTTATTTTCAGCTTTATTCTCAAATATATTATGGTTGATAGCTTATTGCTTTTTCTCCATAAATGCATCCCCAAGGTGAACCTGGTATGGCTCCTTTTTTATTATGTATGATAATTGATTTTAAATTACTAGCATTGTTAAAACATTCTGAACCTATACTAGTTACACTTGATGGTATTTCAATACTAGTTAGTGAGCTACAAAAATTAAAAGAGCCTTCTATTTCAGTTACTGTATTGGGTATTATAATATTTTTTAATTTGTTTTTATTATGAAAAGCCATATTTCCAATGATTGCTACTCCTTCTGGAATAATAAAATTTTCTGGATTTCCCATTATTGTAATTATAGTTGTTTTATCTTTGTTAAATAAAATATCATTTTCTAACGTATAATAATTATTACTACTATCTATTTCTAACCTCAAATTATTTAAATTATAAAAGGCCAATGGCTCTATAGTTTGTACATTTGCGCCTAATTTTAAATTAGTTAAACTATTGCATCCACTAAAAGCATTATTTCTTATTGCCTTTAAACTATTTGGTAAAATAACATTTTTTATAGTTTTGTTTAGGCTAAATACCCCTTCTCTTATTTCTGTTAACCCTTCTTCTAGTATAACATTTTCGTCTTTGGCAAAATAAAGTATTAAAGTTGTTTTATTTTTATTATATATTGCTTTGTCTGTACTACAATAATTTTCATTTTTATTATCAACTACTATCTGACTAACATTTTCACCAAAAAAATTAACATTAATATCAATAACACTTGCAGGTATTTCTACTCTTGTAATTTGTGGATAGTATAAAATCCCTCCTGATTCTAATGCAGTAACATTATTTGGAACAACAAATGTACTTCCATTAATTGCTTTTGATGAAATATAAATCATTTTTGTTTTTTCTTTATTAAATAGTATTCCATCTTTAAACACAAAATTTTTGTTTTCTTCTGGAATGTCAAAATTTTGTAATTTTTGGCATGACTTAAAAGCTCCCATTCCTATTTTTTCCAATGTTGTCGGTAGAGAAATAGATTCTAATGAAATACACCATTCAAAAGCGTAACTATCAATTGTTTCTAATTTTTCAGGCAATTTAATTTGTTTAAGGTTTTGATTACTATAAAAAGTAGTTGTACATATTTTTGTTATCGAATTAGATAATGTTATCTTTTCTAAATTAATATCAGCCATAAAAGCTTCTGATTCCATTGTTGTTACTGAATCTGTCATTTGTACATTTTTTAATTTAGTGCAATTTTTAAATGCTGATATTCCTATTTTTTCTACTCCATCTTGCATTATTACATTTTCTAGTGTCTTATTTCCATTAAAAGCATTTTTTCCTATTTCTTTACATGTTCCTGGTATTATAAT
>CALXCC010000029.1 GCA_944386705.1 uncultured Clostridia bacterium
AAATATCCATTATCCAATGTTTATTCTAATAACACATATGTTATTCCATTTTTGTTATCTTTTATTTTTTTTATTACATAGTTGTCCCCTCTTTCAATCATTTCTCCCGCACCTGTGTTGAATCTACTTGTCATTTCATTCATTTGTCCAAAAGTTGAAAAGAAATCTTCACTTGATGTATATACATTTACATTTTGTTCGTCACGAATTAAAATATCAAAGTTATTCTGTATTGCAATTTGTTCTAATTCTGATTCTAAGTTTCCTGATTTTGAGTTATTATAGTATTCATTTACTGTTTTATAAACAGCTTTTAATGTTTGTCTTTTACTATATAAATAAAATTGTCCAAAAACAAAGTTGTTTACTAATATTAAAAATGTTATTATAATTAGTATTACAACTGACAAGCTCATAAATAATTTTACTCTAACTGATTTAAATGGATTGTTTTTTATTTTCATTTATTGCCTCTCTTTTTTTATTTTTCTACTATTTTGTTTTTGATCTTTCTATTTTACTTCGAATTTATATCCGATACCTCTCATAGTTTTTATGTATTTTCCTCTTTTACCTAATTTATGCCTTATTTTTTTTATATGGCTATCAATTGTTCTAGAATCTCCATAGTAATCATAATTCCAAACATTGTTTAATATTTTATCTCTTGATAAAGCAATGTTTTCATTTTCTACTAAGTATGTTAATAATTCGTATTCTCTTAAACTTAGTTCAATTACTTTTCCATCAACTTTTACTGTTCTTCCTTCTTTATCTATTTCTATACCGCCATATTCTTTTATTTCTTTTACATCATTATTGGTTCTTTTTAAAATAGCTTCTACTCTTGCTACTAGAATTTTTGGGCTAAATGGCTTTGAAATGTATTCATCTACTCCTAATTCAAATCCAAATAGTTCGTCTTGTTCTTCTCCTCTTGCTGTTAACATTATTATTGGTATTTTTGAATCTTCTTGTCTTATTTGTCTTAGAACAGACCAACCATCTAGTTTTGGCATCATTACATCTAATAGAATTAAACTGATTTTATTTTTGTTTTCTTCAAATACTTCTAATGCTTTTTCTCCGTCTTCTGCTTCTAATATACTAAATCCTTTTGCCACTAAGAAGTCTTTTATTAGCTTTCTCATTCTAACTTCATCATCTACTATTAAGATACTATTATTTATCATTTTTACCACTCCTAAAACTTACTATTATTATATATTATAACTAGCTATTATGTCTATATTGTGAATTAAATTAAAATATATACTGTATTTTTTTAATTAGGATTTTAGATAAATATGTATAAATTTGAAATGATTATATTGTCAAAAAAAAAAGAAAGACAAATTGAGTCTTTCTTTGTCACCACATTGTCAATTCTCGCTTTTTCGAATCACAAACGTGAAACGTGACATGTGGTGTATATGCCATTCCTAGGAAATCACCTGCTTTCGCAGTGGCATAGTTGGTATTATACTATACATTTGCTATTTTGTCAAGCATTTTTCAAAATTTATTTTTCTTTCCTAATTTTTTACATATACAGTTTTTGTATCATATGCTAATTTTATGTTTTCTTCTCTTAATATTTTCATAATTCTGCTATTTATGTCTTCTTTTTCTCTTAAGTATACAGCATAGTCTGTAGCTACTGTATAAGTATATATTAATACATTTATCCCACTTGATTTTATTTCATCAAATCTTACTAATATATAATCATCATGTATTCCTTCTCTGTTTTCTAACATTGTTTCTACTCTTTTTTTGAATTCATTTAATTTTTCTAGTGGCGTATCTATTTCCACTAATAAGTCTACTTTATATCTTCGTTTTTGCATTCTACTCCAGTTTGTAATTGAAGAATCTGCAATTATTGCATTTGGTATATTTACTACTGCATTTTCAAATGTTCTAATTCTGGTTGTTCTAAATGTTATATCTTCTACTGTTCCTTCAAAAGATGAAACTTCTATCCAATCTCCTACATTAAATGGTTTGTCAACAAAAAGAATAGCTCCTCCAAATAAGTTTTTTGCTGTATCTTGTGCAGCTAAAGTAACAATTACTCCTCCTAGTCCTAATCCTGCAATTATTCCATTTATTTGTATATCCATAAGTGCTAAAACAACTAATACTGCTATTACATATATTATAATTCTTACTACTTTTAATATGAATTCTAGCATAGAATCGTCTATCTCTTTTTTAGATTTTTTCCTTATTTTTTTCACAAATGTTGATCCTATTGTAAAACTTGCAGCTAATCCTTTTGCAAAAACTATAACACTTATAATTTCAAATATTTTTGTTACTATTTGCATTATTTTGTCTGAGATTCCTATTGGTTCTTTTAAGAAACATATTGCAAGATAAAGTCCTAATACTCCAAAAAATATCTTTAACGGTTCATAAAATGCACTTTCTTTTATGGCTTTTTTATTTTTTGTTTTGAATTTAAACATTTTTATTATAAAATAAGATATGCTTGGACTTAATACCTTAAAAAGTACAAATATACAAACTGCTATTACAATATCTAAAATTTCAATTGTTGAAATGCTCTTTACAAAATTTACAATTTGATTCATTTTTTCCTCCGTTTGTATCTAAATTATCCCATATAATCTCTTAGTTTTTTACTTCTACTTGGATGTCTTAATTTTCTTAAAGCTTTTGCCTCAATTTGTCTTATTCTTTCACGTGTTACTTCAAATTCTCTTCCTACTTCTTCTAAAGTTCTTGCTTTTCCATCTTCTAATCCAAATCTTAATTTTAATACTTTTGCTTCTCTTGGTGTTAATGTATTCATTACTTCTTCTAGCTGTTCTTTTAATAATGTATATGCTGCTGAATCGTGTGGTGCTGGACTTTCATCATCTTGGATAAAGTCTCCTAAATGACTATCGTCTTCTTCTCCTATTGGTGTTTCTAATGAAACTGGATCTTGTGCTATTTTTTGAATTTCCATAACTTTTTCAACTGGTATTTCCATTTCCTCAGCTATTTCTTCTGGTGATGGTTCTCTTCCTAGTTGTTGCAATAGATGTCTTGATGTTCTTATTAGTTTATTAATTGTTTCTACCATATGAACTGGAATTCTTATTGTTCTTGCTTGATCTGCTATTGCTCTTGTTATTGCTTGTCTTATCCACCATGTTGCATAGGTACTAAATTTAAATCCTTTTGTATAGTCAAATTTTTCTACTGCTTTTATTAATCCCATATTTCCTTCTTGGATTAAATCTAAAAATAACATTCCTCTTCCTACATATTTTTTTGCAATACTTACAACTAGTCTTAGGTTAGATTCTGCTAATTCTTGTTTTGCTTCTTCGTCTCCTTCTAATATTCTTTTTGCTAAATCTAACTCTTGTTCAAATGTAAGAAGTGGAATTCTTCCTATCTCTCTTAAATACATTCTAACTGGGTCATCTACATTTATTCCTTCATAACTTGTCTCTGTTATTTCATCTAGTTTCAACTCTTCTACTTCTTTTAAATCTTCTATGTCTGGTTCTTCTTCACCATCATCGCTTAGTAAGTTAACTCCTAATTCTTCAAAAGCATCAAAAACTTTATCTATTTGCTCTGGATTTACATCATCTAATTCTTTTGCTAAATCCCCATATGTTATTTTTCCTTTCTCTTTTGCCTTTTTTAGAATGTTATTTACTTTTTCGTTTTTTATAGCATTGTTTTCTTTGTTTTTTGCATCCTCTGCTTTTACTTGTTCTTTAGTTTTTATTTCTTCTTTTTTCTTAGTTTCTTTCATTTCTTCTTTAATTTTTTCTAATTCTTCTTTTTTCTTTGCCATTTAAGCTTTCACCCCTATTTTATTTTTGCTAATCTAATAATAATATTACTTAGCTCTTTTTCTAATTCTTTTTTATTAGTTTCTTCTAAGTTGGATTCTAATAATTCTAAAATTTGAAATTTTCTTTCATTTAATTTGTCTTTTTCGTAACTTTGCATTATATCATCAATTGCTTTTTCTACATCTGTAATTCCATAATCTTCTGCTAAGATTGCTGTTATATGGTTTTGCTCTTCTTCTCCTAGTTTATCTAAAATTGCATTAATATTACTATTTCCTTTTTCGTATTCTTCATACAGATTTTTTGCTATTTTTTTATTTAATTCATTTTTAAAATCTTCTAATTTTATATTTTGCCTTATAACTTCAAATATTGTAAGGTCTCCCATTAGTAAAATTGCAAGTACTGTATTTTCTCTTCTTGTTACTGCTTCTGGAACTTCCTTTGTTTTAGGAGCCTGTTTATGCATAACCACTGGTTTAGCATTTTCTAATATTTTTTCTCCTTTTGTTCCAGCATATGTTAATTTGTTTACTTCTGCATAAATTGCTTCTTTTGAAATTGCATATTCTTTAACTATTTTTTCTATATATACTTCTCTTTCTATTGTGTTATCGACTTTTGCAATTAATTTTGCAATTTCATTTAAGAATTTAATTTTATCGTTTGTGTTTTCTAAATTTAAATTTCGTTTTAACACTTTTACTTTAAATTCAATAACTGAAATTGCTTTTTCTATTAAGTTTTGAAATCTCGCATTTCCATATTTTATAATGTATTCATCTGGATCTTTTGCACCTTCCATTTGCAAAATACGAATATCACATCCCATATTTTGCAAAATATCAAGTGCTCTTATTTTTGCTGTAAGTCCCGCTTCATCTGAATCAAAACTTAATATTATTTGTTCTGTATTTTTTCTAAGTAGCCATCCTTGTTGCTGTGTTAGGGCTGTTCCGAAGTGGTGCTACTACATTTGTAATTCCTCTTTGATGTAAAGATATTACATCCATATACCCTTCTACAATTAGTAACTTTTTGGTGTCACCTTTTTTGGCAACATTTAGTCCAAATAAATTTCTTCCTTTACTATAAACAATATTTTCTGGCGAATTTATATATTTTGGTTTTGAATCATCTAACACTCTTCCACCAAATGCTATAACTCGTCCTCTACTATCACAAATTGGAAACATTAATCTATTTCTATATCTGTCTATATATCTGCCATTGTCATTTCGATTGACTAAACCTGACTCCAAAATTTCTGGATCCTCAAATCCTTCTTTTTTTAGTGCTCGATATAGTTCATCAAATTTGCCAGAAAAACCTAATCTAAAAGATTTTAAAGTTTCATTTGTTAATTTTCTTTTTTTGATGTATTCTTGTGCTATTTTTGATTCTGGTTTATATAGATTTTCGTGATAAAATTGTACTGTGAATTCATTTACTTTATATACTTTTGCTTTTAGTTCTTCTTTTGCTGAATCTCTATTGTTTTCTAATGTTGGTAATTGTATGTTTGACCTTTCTGCTAGTGTTTGAACTGCTTCTACAAAGCTAATTCCTTCTATTTTGGTCAAAAACGTAAATACATTTCCTCCTACTCCACATCCAAAACAATGAAAAATTTGCTTATCTGGTGAGACAGAAAAAGAAGGTGATTTTTCGTTATGGAATGGACATAGTCCAAAGAAATTTCTTCCACTTCTTTTTAAATGCACATATTGTGAGATTATATCTACGATGTCATTTGTTTGTCTTACTTCTTCTATAATTTCATCACTATATCTTGGCATTTTCTCCTCACTTTCTTTCAAATTATTTCAAATAAATTTACATACTTATATTATTCGACGCATTTTACATAAATCCTTCCTTTTTTTTGAAAAAATGGAACAGATTTGTTCTGTCCCATTTGTTTCATTTTTTTAATTTAACTGCATCATTTTATTATCTAATTTTCTAACCATTTTTGCACAATTTATCCATTCTTTTGAGGATTTTTTATCAATCTCATTTTCTGACTTATATTTTACTTTATGCTCTATGCTAGACCAAAAATCCATTGCCATTGTACGAATTTGTATTTCCACTTTTACATATATTATTTGCTGTGATAAAGTAACTGGTACTCCTATAATCATATGATAACTAGAATATCCACTTTCTTTTGGTTTAGTAATATAATCTTTTTCTTTTATTATTTTCACTCCCGGTATTTTTTCTATCAGATTTCTTACAGAAAATACATCTTTTGTTAATGGACAAATTATTCTTATTCCTGCTATATCATTAATATTTTTTATCATTTCTTGATAAGTTAATTTGCACTCTTTATTTTTCATTTTTTGTATGATGCTTTCTGGTTTTTTTATCCTAGTATTTATATGGTCTACCAAATCATAATTATAAAATACTTTATATTCTTTTTGTAAAATTTCTATTTTTATATTTATTTTTTTTATTGCTATTTCATATATAAAAATTATTTTTGAAAAAGTATTATCAATTACATTTATTTTTTTGTCATAGTCTAAAAAATTTTTCATTTCTATTAAATTTGTTGTTTTATCTTTTTTAAGGTTCATACGTTATCAACTCCTTTGTTTTTGTATGTTTCCCTTTTATGGATTTCATTCTATATTTACATTGTTTCTAATATGTATTTTAAATGTGTCTTTTGTGTAAATTTCTTTTCCCTTCTATTATGTACTTATAGAAGGTCATAAACACATTAAAATCACACCTAAAAAATCCCCCATTACAATTTTAGACAAAAAAATGAGACAGATTTGCTCTGTCTCTACTATCTCATTAATTCATTTACAGTTAATACTGTTTTTTCTCCTGTTTTTATATTTTCAAGTTCTATATTATCTCCTTCTTGCTTATCACCAATTACTGCTATATATGGTGTTCCTAATACTTTTGCATCTTTTATTTTTGCTCCTATGTTTATATTTTCTCTGTCGTCTAATATTACGCCTATTCCTGTACTATTTAATTTTTGATATATTTCTTCAGCTTTTTTTACTTTTTCTTCATTATCCATTTTTGGGATTATTTGTATTTTAAATGGTGCAACTGATTCTGGTAATACAAATCCACAAGGTCCCCATTTTTCGTCTTTTATTAGACATTGTTCATATAATGCTGCTAATGTTCTACTTACTCCTATTCCATAGCACCCCATATAGTATAAAGATTCTTTTCCATCTTTATCTGCGAATTTTCCATTCATCATTTCAGAATATCTTGTTCCTAATTGGAATATATGTCCTAATTCCATTGTTCTTATTTCTTTAAAGTTAGAAATGTCTTCAATTCCATATTCTTCTTTTAGATATTCTTTATAATTTTCTCTTTCTAGAATTTCTGTATTTAAACCTATTCCTGTTTTTTCGTTATAAAGAATTTTATCTTCCCCTTGTTCGGAAATAAGCATAAATTCTTCTGATTTTTTTCCTCCCATCGCTCCATTATCAGCAACTATTGGGATTACTTTTAGTCCTATTTTTTCAAATATTTCTAAAAATGCTTTTCTTACATTTTCATAAGATTTTGCCATTCCTTCTTCGTTTATATCGAAACTATATGCATCTAACATTGGAAATGCTTTTCCTCTAAGTAAGTATCCTCTTGTTCTTATTTCGTTTCTAAATTTTTCTCCTATTTGATAGTAAGTTACTGGTAAGTTTTTATATGATTTTAATTTTTCTCTAGCAAATTCAAGCATTGCTTCTTCTCCTGTTGGAGCTAAGCAAAATGTTCCTTTGTTTGACTCTGTAATTAGCATTGTGCCATCTTTTACATAGTGATCATATCTTCCAGAATTTTTCCAGATTGTATCTGGTTGTAGCGTTGGAAGTAAAACTTCTATACATCCATATTTATTTAATGTTTCTACTATTATTCTTTCTATGTTTCTTCTGACTAATAATGGTATTGTATTATACCCAAATAATCCTGCTCCATATTGAACTAATTGTCCTGTTTGCAATAAGATACTTTGTCCTGGATACATTTCATCTATGTTATTTAATTTTACTGTTCCCATTCCTGTTCCGTGATAGTCTCATTTTTATCTCTCCTTTATTTCTTAACTATTTTTTTACTATGGTCTCCTTATTCTTCCCTTCCGGGCATTGGAGCCTCTGCTTTTCCTTCTTTTTCGTTATTTGTTTTTAACGTCTTAAGTTTTGTTTCTTCTTCAATATTGTTTTCTGGAACCTCTACATTCTTTTCTATAATATCATCTATTACTATTTGTTTATTTTCGTCTAACTTATATCTTGGAAGTTCTGGTAATTCTTCTAAAGAAGAATATCCAAACATTTTTAAAAATTCATTTGTTGTTTTATATGACATTGGCTTTCCTGGTAAGTCTATTTTGCCTGCTTCTTCAATTAAACCATATTCTAATAATTTATAAACACAAGCATCTGCTGATACTCCTCTTATAGACTCAATTTCTGCTCTTGTTATTTTTGGATTATATGCAACAATTGCTAGTGTTTCTAATGCTGCATTTGACAGGTTTGGTTTATTTCTTTTATCTAAAATAGGATATATATATTGGTATAGTTCTTTTTTAGTACATAACTGATAAGAACCATCGATTTCTATTAGCTCGATTCCTCTGTTTTCATTTTTATATTCTTCTTGCATACTTCTTATTATATTTTCAATGTCTTCTATTGTTATTTCTAAAGCTAACATAATTTCATTTTTCGTAACTGGTCTTCCTGCTGCAAAAAGTATTGCTTCTATTGTTCCTTTTTTTTGGTTAATTTCCATTTGTATCCCTTCTCAATTTTTCTTATTTTGTGTTTATATTATGCCACGAAATCCTTTATATGTCAATATTTTTTTAATATCCTTGCACTTTTAATTTTTCTATGATAATATATTTGTAAATTAACTTTGGAGGTACTTTTATGGAAGAAAAGAAAAATATAGAGGTGGTTTCTGATGATGGCTCTACTTTAAATATTTCTCCAGTTTATGATCATTTAAATGTTGGAAAACCAAAATCATCTGATGGTAAACCAAAAAACGTTATAATTCCCAAAAATATAAAAAAACACTAATTAAATAAAAGAAAGTTTAGAATATTTCTAGACTTTTTTATTTTCTAAAACGAGTTGGTCGATTAGACAAATTTTTCTTGACATTCCTTTACTTTAGGCATATACTAAATCCGTAAAAAGAAATAATTTTTTTATTTAAAGGAGGCAACAAAATGGATAATAACATGATAGAGATTAGATGGCACGGTAGAGGTGGACAAGGTGCAAAAACAGCTTCACTTTTGCTTGCCGATGCAGCTTTCAATACTGGAAAATATATTCAAGGTTTTCCTGAGTATGGTCCAGAAAGAATGGGAGCTCCACTTACTGCTTATAATAGAATAAGCGATACTCCAATTACTATTCATAGTAATATCTATGAACCTGACTATGTTGTAGTAGTAGACGATACACTTTTAGAAGTAGTTGATGTTACAGCAGGTCTAAAAGAAACTGGAGCAATTTTAATTAATACTACAAAATCTCCAGAATATTTAAAAAATGTATTAAAAGGTTATAAAGGAGATATTTATACAATTGATGCAAGAAAAATTTCTATGGAAGCTTTAGGAAAATATTTTCCAAATACACCTATGCTTGCAGCAATTGTAAAAGTAAGCAAAATTATGAGTGATGAAGATTTATTAAAAGATATGGTAGGTTCTTTTAAACACAAATTTGCAAAAAAACCTGAAGTTATTGACGGTAATATGAAAGCATTAGAATTAGCTTTAAAGGAGGTTAAAAAGATATGACAAATATAAACCCAAATACTCCTATGGAGAAAATGACTCCAGGTGGAGATATATATGAAGCTGGTAATTCAAGAGAATTTAAAACAGGAGATTGGAGAAGCATTAAACCTGTTTTTATATCTGAAAAGTGCAAACAATGTGGACTTTGTTTCCCAGTTTGTCCAGATGATGCAATACCAGTAAATAAAGAAATGAAAAGAGAAGATTTTAATTATGATTATTGCAAAGGATGTGGCGTATGTGCTAAAACTTGTCCATTTGGAGCAATTGAAATGAAAGAAGAATAAAAAAGAAAGGAAGATAAATTATGAGTATAAGAGAAAGATTAAGTGGTAATGAAGCAGCAGCTACCGCTATGAAACAAATAAACCCAGACGTTGTAGCAGCTTACCCTATTACCCCTTCAACAGAAATTCCACAATATTTTTCAACATTTGTTGCAAATGGTAGTGTAGATTCTGACTTCGTTGCTGTAGAAAGTGAACACAGTGCAATGTCAGCTTGTATTGGTGCAGAAGCAGCTGGCGCAAGAGCTATGACAGCAACATCTGCAAATGGTCTATCTTTAATGTGGGAAATGATTTATATAGCATCTAGCTTAAGATTACCAATTGTTTTATCATTAGTAAACAGAGCTGTATCTGGTCCATTAAATATCCATAACGACCATTCAGATGCAATGGGTGTTCGTGATAGTGGATGGATTATGCTATTTTCAGAAAATAACCAAGAAGCATATGATAATACTTTAATGGCACACAGAATTGCAGAACATAAAGATGTAAGACTTCCATTAATGATTTGTCAAGATGGATTTATTACTTCACATTCTATTGAAAATATCGAATTAGTAGAAGATGAAAAAGTAAAAGAATTTGTAGGAGAATATCATCCAGAGCATTACTTATTAAATGAAAAAGAACCAATTTCTGTAGGACCTCTTGATGTACAAAGCTATTTATTTGAACATAAAGCACAGCAAGCAGAAGCAATGAGAAATGCTAAAAAAGTCATTCTAGAAGTTGCAAAGGACTTTGAAAAAATGACAGGAAGAAAATATGGATTCTTTGAAGAATATAAATTAGAAGATGCTGAAGTTGCAATTGTTTGTATGAACTCAACAGCAGGAACTACAAAATTTGTAGTAGATAATTTAAGAGAAAAAGGAATAAAAGCAGGATTATTAAAATTACGTGTATTTAGACCATTCCCTGCAGAAGAAATTGCAAATGCATTAGGACATTTAAAAGCTGTTGCAATTTTAGATAAAGCAGACTCTTTAAACGCTGTAGGTGGTGCTTTATTCCAAGACGTAACTTCTGCAATGTATGTATCTAAAAAGCAAGTACCTGCTGTAAACTATGTTTATGGTATTGGTGGTAGAGATACTAAAGCAGACGATATAGAAAAAGTATATGAAGACTTATTAGACATCGTAAAATCAGGAAAAGTAGAAAATCCTTATCGTTACTTTGGACTAAGAAAGGAGGAAAAATAATGCCTTATAATGTAAAAGAAGTAGTTGCAAATAAACCTTCAAGATTTACCTCTGGACACAGAATGTGTGCTGGTTGTGGAGCCCCACCAGCTGCCAGAATGATTATGAGAGCTTTAAAACCAGAAGATCACGCAGTAGTAGCTGGAGCTACTGGTTGTATGGAAGTGTCAACTTTTATTTATCCATATACATCTTGGACAGACTCATTTATACACACAGCATTTGAATGTGCAGCAGCCACATTATCAGGAGCTGAAGCAGCATATCAATCTATGAAAAAACAAGGGAAAATAGATAACACAACTAAATTTATTGCATTTGGTGGAGATGGTGGAACATATGACATAGGACTTCAAAGTTTATCTGGAGCTATGGAACGTGGACACGATATGGTATATGTATGTTATGACAATGGTGCATATATGAATACAGGTATTCAACGTTCTTCAGCAACACCAAGATTTGCTGATACAACAACATCACCTGCAGGAACTGTAATCCCAGGAAAAATGCAATCTAGAAAAGACTTAAGCAAAATAATGGTTGGACATCATTTACCATATGTTGCTCAAACTATTGGTTATATGAATTTTAAAGATTTATACGAAAAAGCTGAAAAAGCAATTTACACTGAAGGACCATGTTTCTTAAATGTACTTGCACCTTGCCCTAGAGGTTGGGGTTATCCAACAGATATGTTAATGCAAATAAATAAATTAGCAGTTGAAACTTGCTATTGGCCACTATATGAAGTAATTGATGGAAAATACAAAATTAATTACAAACCTGCTAAAAAATTACCAGTTGAAGAATTCTTAAGACCACAAAAAAGGTTTAAACATATGTTTAAACCTGGAAATGAGTGGATGATTGAAGAATTCCAAAAAGAGGTTGACGCAAGATGGCAAGAATTATTAGATTTAGAAGAGATTACAAATAAAGTTTAATTATGCCACCTATAAAACTCAATAGGACCAATTTAAAAAAGAAGAAATTTTAATATTCGAAATTTCTTCTTTTGATTTTTCTTGTGCTTGTTTACAAGTTATATAATTGTATGGGTATGCTCCTTCTTGTATAACTGGATCAGTTAAAGGTGCTTCTTTCGTACTTCTTAATGTAAAATTCCTACTTCAAATTTTCCAATATAAAATCCTCCATTTTCATATACGCTTTTTAGCATTGAATTTTTATGGTTATTATAATCTATAGCTGATTTAAATCCGTGCTGTTCTTCTGAATACCACGTATCTTCATATTCAGATACCCTATAATCTTTTGCATCTCTTACCTCTTTTTTGTTATTTTTTACTTTTTTATTACATACTATCTTTTTTTGCTTGGCGATATTTTTCTTTTTTTAATTTTATTTCTACTATCTTATTTACTTTTTCTATTGCTCAGATTTTAAATATGGTCTTTCAGAATTCATTGACCAAATTTTTGAAAAATCTAAACTTGCAAAATTCTCTTGATTTTTAAATTCTTCCTGTGTTAAATACGTTGTTTTATTAATTATTTCTGATCCTAACTCTCCATATTTTCCATTATTATCCATATTAGTATATATATTTTCATATACACCTGCTGATAGATAATCAGGTTTTCCTCCTCCTGTTATTATTCCTTTATTTGGTGTATCTGATGTTATATTTGTATTATATGCATAACATTTAGATATAGTTGCAGCACCCGAATATTCTCTTCCAACTAAAAATCCTATATATGCTTCTTCTGTTTGATTTGAATTTATATCAGCTATAACATAACTATTCGTAATTTGATTAAATGGCGCATTTCCAGTTGTTATTTGACCAATTAGCCCGCCTATTGAATATTGATTTGCTTCTATTGTTCCTATAAAAGAATTTCCAAAAAATTCACAATTTCCTAAATTACCAACTATTCCTCCTACATTATTATTAGCTTTTATACTTCCTCTGACATGGCAATTTTCAATTTTGCAACTTGTAATATCACTATTATACTTTCTTCCCTCTATATAATTTACTAATCCCCCTACATTCCAAAGTTTATCTGTATCAATGTTAATATTTTCTAGTGTTAAGTTTTTTATTGTAGTTATACTATTTAAATCTGAAACATCTCCTTCCGCTATTACATCGAACAAACCTCCTTCTGTGCTTGTTAATCCTATAATTGAATATCCTTGTCCATCAAATGTTCCATAAAATTTAGGGATTGGTTCCCAATTGATACTAGATATATCTATATCATTTTTTAATACAATTGTTTGTCCTTTAAAGAAATTACTATTTTCCTGTGATGCATAATATTGAACCCCCATTAAATCTTCTAAATTTGATATCTCTACTATATTTTGTTTATATTTTTCTTCATTTAATATTGCATTCATTTTTGCTATTTTTTTTATTTCTTCTGACGTACTTTGCTCTGTTTTGTTTTTTGCATTTTGTGCTTGGGTTATTATACCATTCTTCCCTGTTAACATTGCTATGCTCACTCCTGCAAGGATTAAAAGCACAATTATCGTTATTACTAACGCAATCAAGGTTATACCTTTACTTGTTTTTTTGTT
>CALXCC010000030.1 GCA_944386705.1 uncultured Clostridia bacterium
TAATGTGTTTTTCACTTTAGTTATAACGATTTTTTTCATTAGAGCAGGTAAATCTGGAAATGGATTTTCATTTTTTTCTTTTTTGTATTTATCAGGCAAAGATTGATTCATATTTTTAATAATATTTTTGTGTAAGTTTTCTAATAAAAGAGGTACACATAGAATAACAGAAGGGTGGTATTCTTGCATATTCTTTAAAATATATCTTAAACCTTCGCAATGACAAATAACTGCTCCACTGTAAATAGGTAATAAAAATCCTATTGTACATTCATATGTGTGGTGAAGTGGTAAAACAGAAAAGAACAAATCACTTCGCTTTACTTTAACAATTCCATAAATGGACAAAATATTAGAACATATATTTCTTTGAGATAAACATACACCTTTAGCACTTCCTGTTGTTCCAGAAGTAAAAAGCAATATACGTAATTCGTCTGGATCGATTTCTATTTTATCAAAATCTGTAAATCCAGCGTTATAAAGCTTTTTGCCTTCTTCTAATAGGTTATCAAATTTATTTTCAAAAGAAACAAAAAGAGTATCAGCATATTCTACTTTAGAAATATTGTTAGAATCTAAAATAGAATCTAAGTTTTTATTATCTCCTAAAATACAAACTGATTGAGACACGTTCATAAAATTAATTACGTCGTCTGTATGTAATTCTTTATCGATAGGAACTACAATACCAACAATGGTAGCAGCTAGGTAAGATACACACCACTTGTAGCTGTTTTTTCCAATTACAGCTATTTTTTTATTTTCAAAACCTTTTTTTAATAGAGCAGTACCCAAATAAACAACGTCATTTTTAAATTGTTCATAAGTAATAGAATAAATATTACCATTATTATCCTTTAATTTAAAAGCAGTTCTACTTTTGTAAATATCAGAAGAACGATATAACATTTCTTTTAATGTGTTTACTTCTACGGTTTTATGGTATTTTTTCTTTAATTGCTCATCAATAGGTAAATTTTTTTTCATTTTATTTTATTCCTCCTACTATTTATATCTGTAAAAAATAAAATTAGTATCTTTTTTATATGTTATATTTCCATCATATATTGATTTTTCTTCTGTTTCCAATGGTAAATCCAAAAAAACAGAACATTTAAATTCTTGGTTTAAATGGTTCGTAATGTGAACATCAAAAGAAATACTAGAAGAAATTGAATTTAATAGCACATTACAAGTTTTAAGAAGTGATCCATCATAGGTGATTGGGTTTGATGTATCAGTTAGTGTATAATCATTTTTTATATTTTGATTAACATAGCTAAGAGTGATAGGGTTAGCTAAATTATTATATAGTGTTGGTGAGCTTAAGTCTGCTTCGTCTTTGCTAGTGATATTAAAATCTAATCTGTCACTAATTAAATTTTCTTCTACTATTTCACTTTTAGCAAAATTTTGAAGATTTTTGTAATATAACTTTGGTTCTCCAAGTTCTGGGGTTTTAGTAATTTTTATATTATCAATATAAACACTTTTTAAAGTATTTTCCAAAGTTTTTTCTTCCTTGTTTGAACTAATAAATAGTGCAATATCTGTATATTGATATAAATTTTCGATTGTAAAATTAGTATTAGATAGCGATTTATTCTTGGCATCACAACTACTAAAAAAAGTAACATTATCAATTCTAAAAGTAGTATTTTCGTTTTTATTTGCAAATGATAAAAAGCTATTTTCTAAACTTCTTTTTAAAACAAACTTATAAAATAATAAATAAATTAAAAAAAATACAACTACAAATAAAATTATTGTTATTATTGTTAAAATCAATTTTTTCTTATCCATATTTCCTCCTTCGTAAGATATATATATGATAGTATAATTTATAAATAAAATCAAGTAAAATTGTTTTATAACTAAATATAAAAAATAACAAATAAATATGAAAAATTTCCAATATTTTAAATTGACAAAAAACGACTAAAAAGGTAGAATTGTATTAGGTGATAATATGAGAGCAAAAGATAAAAAAAGAAAGGGCGCAAAAGTATCGCTAAAAAATATTATAAGTTTTTTAGCTTTTATTATTATTGTATTATTTGGTGTAACATTTTATAACTATTATATTACAAAAAATGAAGTTTATGCAAAAGAAACAAATGCGGAAGTCTATAAAACCAATGATGTTGCAATAAGTAATGCTTCTTTAATTAATATAGATGAAGTAATTAAAAATAATACTAAAAATCAGCAAAAAGAAGAATATATTTCAGAAGAAACTGTGTTAGAATATATAACTAAATATCAATCTAACCCTGAATTGCCCAAAGGAGCTATTCAGGTTGTTCAGGAAGGAAGAGAAGGAACTCAGCAAATTACTAAAAAAATAGTTTACGAAAATGGTGAAATTAAAAATGAGGAGCAAATAAGTACCAAAATAACAAAAGCATCAGTTAACAAAATAGTAGAAGTTGGAACAAGTAATTATAAAAGTGTTTATAAAGTAAAAGCAGGAGATACAGTATATGTAACATCAGATAGAGCAAGCATTATGTTAGAACCAAACGAGAATGCTAAAAAGCAAGCTACATTAACAAAAGGAAATGCATTAAAGGTATTAGAAGTAAAAAACAATTGGTATAAAATAGAAGGATCAGGAACAACAGGATATATAAAAATAGAAAACACTACATATTTAAATGAAAACAATAAAGAAGAGCAAACTAAAGAAAGTACTTCAAATCAAAATATACAAAAGCCAACTTTTGGAATGGCTTTAAACAAGCCAAGTGGATTATCTTTAGAGCAATTTAAAAAAGTACTAACAGATAGCAAAGACAAAAATAAGATATTTGAAAAAAATGCAGAATATTTTTATTATATAGAAAAACAATATAATATAAATGGAATTTTTGTAGCTTCTGTTGGAATACACGAAAGTGCGTGGGGAACTTCAAAAATAGCTTTGCAAAAGCACAATTTATTTGGATATGGAGCATATGATTCTAATCCTTATAATGGAGCATATCAATTTACAGATTACTCAGAATGTATAGATTTAATTGCAAGAGTATTTGTTAAATATTATTTAAATCCAAAAGGAAAAACAATTTACGGAGGAGAAAAAGCACTAGGAACATATTATAATGGCCCTACTTTAACAGGAATCAATAAAAAATATGCTAGCGATAAAAACTGGGCAAATGCTGTATACAAGCATATGGAATATTTATACAATAAATTATAAAAAATTCTTGCTATTTTTTATAATTTATTGTATTATATAAAAGTATAATGGTTAGAAGGAAGATTTTGCCAAAGAAACCTGAAGAAAGGGGCATAATAAAATGAAAAAAGTACTATTAATAATATCAATTATAGTAGTCATAATGGGAATATTTTTTAATGTAAGTAAAAGTTATGCAGTAGAAAAAGCAATTGATGAGGAGACAGAAAGTAAAATTGTAGAAATAAAAGAAACAGCTACAAATTCATTAAAAGATTATCAAGAAAAATATGGCTCAAATGTTTATGGATTAGTAGCATACATATTAAACTTAGTAAGAATTTATAGTATACCATTATGTTTCTTAGGAATTGCAATAGGGGCAATACATCAATACGTAATAGGTATTAGAAAATTAGACACACTAGAAAAGGGAATGGCTCTAATAGTAACCTTTGTAACAATATTAATTATATGCCAAATCTTACCACTAGCATTTGCAGTGTTTGTAAAATTTGGAAGGGGGTAACAAATGAAAGTTCTATTTGCTGTAAGTAATGAAGAGATATCAGAATCGATAGTGAAAAAATATCAAAAAGAATATAAACAAATTATTTCATATAAAAATGTTTATTACTTTAATGCAATATTAAAAGAATTACAAAAAGACAAAACTTATGACAGAATAGTAATAAGTGAAGATTTAGAAGCATTTACACATACACAATACGATCAAATTGACAAATTTATATTTGATAAATTAGATAGCATTAGTGATGAAGCTTCTAATATAAGAGGAAATGACATTCCAATAATTTTAATTTGTTCTGATAGAAGAGTAAAATCAGAAGAAATGCTAGTAAAACTATTTGGAATAGGAGTTTACAACGCAATAATTGGACAAGATAGAAGTGTAGACGAAGTATGTAGATTAATCAAACGTCCTCGTTCAAAGAAAGATGCAAAAATGTATTATAAAATTGACTCGGAAAATGTAAGCTACCAAAGTGAAAACGAAAATGATGTAAGTGAAATGGAGATACAAAATATACTTGCACATTATAAAAGGCTAGGAAAAAATGAAGATAAATATATAGAAAGCTTTAATAATATAGCAGCTCAATACAATGATATACAATTAAGAATCATAAGTAAATTCTTACCACTAAACGTAAGAGCAGTCTTAGAAGAAAGATCAGAGAAATATCAACAAGTTATGTCATTTAATAACAGTATCTCAAACTCTTTAAGAAGACCAGCAAAAGAGGAAGACGAAGGACCAAGTGAAAAATTATTAATGTCAAAAGCAAAAGAAAAAATTATGTCTAAACCAGTTGTTATTCCATCAGCTGTTAATATGAGTGGAGCAAAAAAATTATCAAAATCAAAACCAAAGTCAGTAACTGAACAACCTACTAAAATAGAAGAAAATGAAGAACAAAAAGAACCAGTAGTAGAAGAGAAAAATGTAGAACCAGTAAAAAGAGGAAGAGGTAGACCTAGAAAAAATGCACCACCAGTTGTACAAGAACAACAAAAAACTCCAGCAAAAAGAGGAAGAGGTAGACCTAGAAAAAATACAGTTCCAGTTGTAGAAGAAACACAAGAAACACCAGAATTAGAAGAAGTAATTTCGCCAAGAATTGATGAGCAAAAAGAAAACATAAATGTTCTACCAGGCTTAGAGCAAGAAGAGCAAAAAACAGTAGCAGAACAACCAGAAAACGAAATGATATTGCCAGGATTATCAGATTATTCAGCTCCTACATATGAACCAAAAGTAGAAATGCCAAGTAGTAACATATTTAATTCAGCTAGAAATTCTAATGAAGATATAAATATTTTTTCAGAAAATACGATACAAAATACAGTACAAAATACAATGCAAAATACAATGTCAAGTGAACAACCAAAAATTGACCTTTCTTATCTATTAACACCAGATAAAAAAATTGTCACATTTGTAGGAACTAGCAAAAATGGAACATCGTTCATTGTAAACAACTTAGCACAATTATTATCAAGTTCTGGAATCAATGTAGCAATATTAGATGCAACTAGAAATAGAAATGCTTACTATATTTATACTAGAAATGAAGAGGATTTAAGAAAAATAGCAACTCAAAGTATTGATGGTTTAGCAAAAGGAATAGCAAATGGAATTTCTGTAAATAAAAATTTAACAGTATATACATCACTTCCGGAAGAAGGAGAAGGAATACAACAAACAGACAAAGTTTTAGAAACATTACTTAAAAACCATTCTTTAATCTTAATAGATACAGACTTTAAAACACCAGCAAGATACTTTGAACAATCACAAGAAACATACTTAGTACAAACATTAGATGTATTAACAATTCAGCCATTAACAGCTTTCTTAAGAGAATTGAAATCTAAAAATATATTAGAAGAAAAAAAATTAAGAGTAATCTTAAATAAAGCTGTAAAAATTAGAGGAGTTAACGAAAAAACAATTATTGGTGGAATGGCATATTATAATGACCCTGCAATGTCATTTATGACAGAACTATTTGATAGAACACTAATAAAATATGTTACAATTCCATTTGAAGAAGAAACATATATAAAATACTTAGAAGGTATTATAGAATGTGAAATTTCTTTAAAAGGTTATTCTAAAGTGTTTATGCAAACTCTAAAAGAATTGGGGAATATGGTATATTCAATTAAAAATTCTTACAACCCACCATCAATGAGAGAACATAAAAAAAGCACATTTACTCCAAATATTAATAATACATTAAACCAGATGAAAAACAATTATTAAAAAAGATACAAAAGGGGGAAATACAAAACCGTGATAGTAGCAGTAGTTGTAATATTAGTTTTAATTGTAATTGGACTAATATTCTATAATGTAACAATACATAAAAAAATACAAAAATTTAAAAATATGAACCAAAAAATAACTAATTTATATGTAGTACAAGATTTTATGAATGCAATAGGAGAAACATCTAGTGTAGAAGATAAAATTAAAAAAATAAATGATATCTTAGTTGAAAGATACGAAATTAAATATTCAACAATAGTAGTATTTAATGGTGCAGAATATGAAATAAAAGCATCAAATGTTGATTCAAAACATTGGGAAGCACTAAAATCTTTACATCAATTAGATATGTTCAAAGATAGTATTGAAACAGCAACACCTAAATATGTTACAGTAAACAATGAAAATGAGAGACTTCCATATCAGCAAATGGAATTTGGAAGAGCAAAATCTGCTATATTTTTCCCTTTATATATAGATAATGTTTATATTGGATACTGGATAATGGAAAGTGGAACAGCACATGATTTTGATAATGTAGATACTACAGTATTAGAAGTAATAAAAGAAAATATAGTATCAGTATTAAAAACAGTAGTACATCAAAAAACATTAGAATCAATAGTAAGAAAAGATTTATTTACAGGACTATTTTCAGAAGAATACTTATATGGAGAAGGTAAAAAGATAATTGATCAATACACTATTTCAACAATATGTATGTTTAAAATTATCAATATACAACAAATAAATAAAACATACTCTAGAGAATTAGGAAACAAGGTTATAACAAAAATAAGTGAGTTAGTTAAAGACAATATATCTTCAGAATATGTATTTGTTAGATATATGGGACCAAAATTTGTAATTGCCTTTTCAGGAGTAGAAACAAATAGTGTAGCAGACTTTTTAAATGAACTAAAAGAAAAAATGGAAGAAATGAAAATAAGTTTATCAGAAGAAGAAATAGAAGAATTAAATCCAGACGATAAACCAACAAAGAAAATTAATAAAAAGTTGCAAGAATTCGCAATGCCAAAAATAAACTTTGTTATATCATCTTACTATAAAGGTACAGGGCTAGAAGAAATATTAAAAAAACTAGAAGAATATTTGGATCATACTGATCCAACAGAAAGTGATATAACAAACATATAAAAATAAAAAAGGAGGATTATAGCTATGGAATTTGATAGAACTATGCACTTTGAAGTGGAAAGAGAGGAAAATACAAAATGTCAAGAGGTACTAAAAGAAGTTTACCAAGCATTACTAGAAAAAGGATATAATCCAATTAACCAAATCGTAGGATACATCTTATCAGGAGATCCAACATATATTACAAGTCATAATGATGCCAGAAATAAAATAAGAACGATAGAAAGAGACGAATTACTTGAAAAAATGGTGAAAAAATATATAGGATTAGAGAACTAAGCTATGAGAATGTTAGGAATAGATTATGGAGAAGCAAGAGTTGGGATAGCTATAACAGATGAATTAAATATAACAGTACAAGGATTAGAAACCATTCAAAGAAATGGATCAGACAAAATAGTACTTAGAAGATTAGATGAAATTTTACAAAAGTACGAAATAAATATAATAGTTGTAGGAATGCCATTAAATATGAATGGAACAATATCTGAAAGAGCAAAAATAACCGAAAAATTTGTACATAAACTAAAATGTAAATACAATAAAATAAAAATAGATACGATAGACGAAAGACTAACAACTGTAGAAGCACATAGAACAATGAATTTTTTAGATGTCAATAAGAATAAAAAGAAAAATATTGTTGATACTATATCTGCAGTCTTTATTTTAGAAACTTACTTAAATAAAACAAAAAATACATTGAAAAATAATTTAAAATAAGATATTATATTTAAAAATATAAATAAAATAAAAGTTTTGAAAGGAGAAAAAGTATGAACGAAAATTATGAAGGAGAAGAATTAGATAACGTAGTTATACTAAATGACGAAAATGGAAACGAAGTAAAATTTGAATTTCTAGACTTAGTAGAATTAGACAATGAAGAATATGTAGTATTATTACCAGTTACAGAAGAAGGAGAAGAAGAGGAAGGAGAAGTAGTAATACTAAAAGTAGAAGACACTGATGATGAAAACTCAGATGAAGAATCATATGTAAGTATAGAAGACGAAGAAGTTTTAAATAAAGTATTTGAAATATTCAAAGAAAAATTTAAAGATGACTTTGATTTCGTAGACTAATTTAATAATTAGTATAAAATCTATAAAAAACAAATAAAAAAATAGGAGGTGAAGGAGAGAATATATATTCTTTACTTCACCTTTAATTATATAAAATATTATTTTATACATTATATTTATAATGTGCAAAATATAACTTATAAGTAATATTTTGCATTCTAAAAAATAAAAAAATTAAAAGTAAAAGGAGAGAAAACAAATGAAAAATTTTTCGACATGGATGTTAGTTATGTTTATGATAATGTTTTGGGTATTTAGAATAATAGTAGCTGTAGCGGGGCAATTGAATTTTAGTATAGGTGGATTTGAACCATTGAACCAACAAATGGAAGTAATATTATTATTTGTTGCATTAGTATGTATACTTCTAGTAGTAAAAAGAAAGATAGTAGGAGGTCTTATCTACTTAGTAGCATATGGAATGTATTTTGGTGTAGATATAGTAAACCACATACAAACATTAACAACGGCAATGGACTTAAATGCAGATATAAATATGTATGCAAATTTATTTATGTCAGTAATAGGAATGATACTTCCAATTGCTGTAATGATAGACTTAATAGCTGATAAAAATAGAAAAAATAATCCAAAAGATAAAAAAACGGATTGGTTTTATACAAATGAACAATATGATAGAAAATTAGACGAAAGAGCGGATAAAAATAATTATAGAACATTGTGATGTATTAATTGTCATATGTAATAGAAAAATTAGGGAAGTGATTAATAATGGAAAATATACAAAATTCGACAAATATAAACTGGTATCCAGGACATATGGCTAAAACAAGAAAGCAAATAGCAGAAGACTTAAAGTTAGTAGATATTGTAATAGAATTATTAGATGCTAGGATTCCGATTTCAAGCCAAAACCCAGATATTGCACAAATAACAGCAGGCAAGAAAAAAATGATCGTACTTAATAAATGTGATTTAGCAGATGAAAAAGAAAACCAAAGATGGATAGAATATTTTAGAAAAAAAGAAATTCCAGCAGTATTAACAGATTCAAATTCTGGTAAAGGAATTGACAATTGTATAAAACAAATAGAAAAAATAATGGAAGAAGATTTACAAGGACAAGCTCAAAAAGGAAGAATTGGAAGAAAAATACGAGCAATGATACTTCGGAATACCAAATGTAGGAAAATCTTCATTTATTAATCGAATATCAAAAAGAACAACAGCAGTAGTTGGAAACAAACCAGGAGTAACAAAACAAAAACAGTGGATTAGAATTAATGAAAAAATAGAATTGTTAGACACACCTGGAGTTTTATGGCCAAAATTTGAATCTGAAGAAGTTGCTTTAAACTTAGCTTTTACAGGAACAATAAAAGAGGATATATTACAAAAAACAGAGATAGCATACAGTTTGGTAAAATTTTTACTAGAGAATTATCCTGAAAAACTTTGCAATAGATATGGAATAACCAAAGAATATATAGAAGAAACATTAAGGCAAGAACAGCCAGAAAACCTTAATATATACGAAATTATGCTAGAAATAGGAAGAAAAAGAGGGTGCATAATATCTGGTGGAAATATAGACGAAGAAAAAACATCAAGGATGATATTAGATGAGTTCAAAAATGGAAAAATAGGAAAAATAACATTAGATAATGTCTAACTGGAGACAGGTCCAAATGGACATCTTACATAATTTTGGATATGGTTCAAAATATTTTAAAATAGGACAAAAAAGAAGAAATGAAGAAAGAAAGGAACAATATATTGAAAGAATTTATAAAAATAGAAAAAGGCGAAGCAGAAGTAAATATGATGTCTCCTCTTACGTGGGCATATGTAGGAGACTGTGTATACGAACTATATATAAGGACTAACTTAATAAACAAAACTAACTTAAAACCACATAAATTGCATATAGAATCAATAAAATATGTAAAAGCTAAAGCACAAGCTGAAATCTTACAAAAAATTTATAATGACTTAACAGAAGAAGAAAAAGATATTGTAAGGAGAGGAAGAAATAGCGAAAACCATCACTTGCCTAAAAACTGTGATGTAAAAGACTATATGTATGCAACAGCATTTGAAGCCTTAATAGGATATTTGTATCTAACAAAAAAAGAAGATAGATTAAAAGAAATTTTAGAAAAAATAATATAATTTTAGTAATATTAAACAAAAATTATTAGCTAGTAACTAATTAAAAATAAAATATGAAAAATCCTTGACGAAAAATATAAAAAATGATATAAATAAAAAGTGCTAACAAAAGCACTTTTTATTCGGCCCGTTGGTCAAGCGGTTAAGACGCCACCCTCTCAAGGTGGAATCATGGGTTCGATTCCCGTACGGGTCACCATAAATAAAAATTACTAATTAAAAGGGAGTAGCTTTAAATTACTAATCAACAGTCGCGATATAAAATATCTGGTTAGTAAGCTAAAAATAGTAAGCAAGACTTTTAAAAGGAAAACAAACAGTCCTTTTGAAAGTCTTCTTTTAATAAAACCTATATATCTGATGTTAAAAATCAACTTTTAGTCGCGATTTAATTAATAATTTTTATAAAAAATGTTCAAAATAATATAATAAGGAGTGAAAAAATTGGAAAAAAGCAATTGGTTTAACAAAAGCAAAGAGGATGTTGAAAAAGAACTACAAACAAATCTAGAAAAAGGATTAACAGGTGAAGAAGTCCAAAAAAGAAGAGAAAAATATGGACTAAATGAACTAAAAGCAAAAAAGAAAAAATCATTATTTCAAAAATTTTTAGAGCAATTTAAAGACTTCTCAATTATCATTTTAATAATTGCAGCAATTGTATCTGGATTTGTAGGAGTAGCAGAAGGCGAAGGAATTACAGATACCATAATTATTTTAATTGTAGTTATAGTAAATGCAATTATAGGTGTAACCCAAGAAGCAAAAGCTGAAAAATCACTAGAAGCTTTGCAAAAACTAACAGACCACGCGTCAAAGGTTATAAGAAATGGAGAAGTAACAGTAGTTCCAGCAAAAGAGCTAGTGCCAGGTGATATAGTAGTTCTAGATACCGGAGATTATATACCAGCAGACTTAAGAATAGTAGAAGCAGTAAACCTAAAATCACAAGAATCATCTCTAACAGGGGAATCTATGCCAGTAGAGAAAAGTGAAGAAGTAATTGAAGAAAAAGAAATAGGAATTGGCGATAGATTAAATATGTTATTTTCTTCAAGCCTAGTAACCTATGGTAGAGGAAAAGGAATTGTAGTAGAAACAGGAATGACAACAGAAGTAGGAAAAATAGCAGGAATGTTAGAAGGAGCAGAAGAACAAATAACACCCCTTCAGCAAAAATTAAATAAATTGGGTAAAACATTAGGAATAGCAGCTTTAGTTATATGTGTAATTATTTTCGTAATAGGTTTATTACAAGGAAAAGAACCAATTCATATGTTTATGTCTGCAGTATCTTTAGCAGTAGCAGCAATTCCAGAAGGTTTAGTTGCGGTATCTACAATTGTTTTAGCAATTGGAGTACAAAAGATGGTTAAGAAAAATGCCATTGTAAAGAAATTACCAGCAGTAGAAACATTAGGAAGTGCAACAGTTATATGTTCAGATAAAACGGGAACATTAACCAAAAACCAAATGACAGTAGAAAAAATATTTATAGATTCTGAAACAAAAGACTTACAAGAATATAAAAACAATATAAATGAAGATGTAAAAAAATTAATATATAGCAATATGTTATGTAATGACACAAAAATATCAAATGATGGAACACTAACAGGAGATCCAACAGAAACAGCATTAGTAGATATGGCATTTAAATTAGACTTCGACCCAAGTATATATGACCAAATGCCACGTATAGACGAAATACCATTTGATTCAGACCGAAAATTAATGACTACAGTAAACGAAATAAATGGAAAATATGTAGTATATACAAAAGGTGGAGTAGACGAACTATTAAATAGATGTAATAGTTACCTATTAAATGGAGAAACCAAACAAGATTTAGAAAATTATTCAAAAATAATAAGAAAAAACAACGAAGAAATGGCAAAAGCAGCATTAAGAGTACTTGCATGCGCTTATAAAGAAATAGACCATAAACCAACAAAAGAAGAAATGGAAAATATAGAAAGCAATTTAATATTTGTTGGAATGGTAGGAATGATAGACCCACCAAGAGAAGAAGCAAAGAAGGCAGTAGAAAAATGTAAAACAGCAGGAATAAAAACAGTAATGATAACAGGAGACCATAAAATAACAGCAACAGCAATAGCTAAAAAATTAGGAATACTAGAAAACGAAGACGAAGCAATTACTGGGCTAGATCTAGAAAAAATGTCAGACGAAGAGCTAGAAAAAAATGTTAGACATTATTCCGTATATGCAAGAGTGTCACCAGAACACAAAGTAAGAATAGTAAAAGCTTGGCAAAAAAATGGAGAAGTAGTTGCAATGACAGGAGATGGAGTAAACGACAGCCCAGCACTTAAAACATCAGACATTGGCTGTGCAATGGGTGTAGTTGGAACAGACGTAGCAAAAGAAGCAGCAGACGTAATATTAACAGACGATAACTTTGCAACAATAGTATCAGCAGTAGAAGAAGGAAGACGTATTTACGACAATATATTAAAAGTAATACAATTCTTACTATCAAGCAACGTAGGAGAAATAGTAGTATTATTTTTAGCAACACTATGCACACCACTATTTGCAAAGTGGTTTGGAATTACAGACATAGCACATTTAGAAATATTACTTCCAATACACATATTATGGATAAACCTAGTAACAGACTCTCTTCCAGCATTAGCATTGGCATTTGACCCAGCAAACGGGGACATAATGAACAGAAAACCTGTAAAACCTGGAAAAGGAGTATTTACAAAGTCAATGACATGGAGAGTAATCTACCAAGGAGTTATGATAGGATTATTAACACTTGTAGCATTTATGATAGGTTTAGCAACCACAACAGAACCAATAGGAGCATTATCACTAGACGAGTCAAAAATAGAAGTAGGGCAAACAATGGCATTTGCAACATTAGCTCTTTCTGAATTAGTACACGTATTTAATATAAGAGACAACAAAAAATCAATATTCAAAACAAAAATATTTAATAACAAAAAATTAATATTAGCAGTTATAGCATCGGCAATACTAATGTTTATAATTTTAGGAGTACCAGCACTAAGAAACATATTTAGCATACCAGTACTTCCAACTGCAAACATCATTGA
>CALXCC010000031.1 GCA_944386705.1 uncultured Clostridia bacterium
AAACTACTTTTCTTTGGATTAGTAGGTGTAACTATCATAAATTTTGCCTTAGTATTCATCATCTTGTATTTACTACATAGGCAATAAAAAATAACCATTCTGCTTTGACGAGGGAATGGTTATGAATCAAACTTTCGGCAACCACAAAGTGGTTTCTCATTTTCTATACTTATTATACACAGTTTTTCCATTTTTGTCAAATGGATTTTTTTAACGAAAATTTTTAGTTCACAAAATTGACAAAGAAAAAATTTCTACTACAATCAATGCAATAAACATATATTTTTGTATATTGGTAAAACCTTGATAAATGTGGGGCAGAGGCCAACAAGAAACAGTAGAAAGCATCTTCGGTTATACAATATCTGCAAGTAAAGGAAAACCAACAAATAGCGAGTTCATAGCAATGATAGCTGACAAGTTGAGGTTAGAACTAAAGAGTGCATAGCAGACTAAAAAATCATTGAAATACGAAAAGTACATATAAATACTAATGTTATACTTCAAAAAAGAAGAATATAGGAGATTAAAATGAATATTAGTATTAAGTATCATATACCTGCTAGAGAATTAGACTTTGTAAATATTAATTTGACAAAAGATAACAAGCTATTTATAGATCCTTTTAGAATAAAAAAAGGGGATACAGAATTTCATAAAAAATGTTATTTAAAAATAGAATCTTTTGTTAATATTA
Source organism: uncultured Clostridia bacterium (assembly GCA_944386705.1). Lineage (GTDB taxonomy): Bacteria > Bacillota > Clostridia > TANB77 > CAG-508 > CAG-269. Next base: position 698 of record CALXCC010000031.1, read on the forward strand.
TGATAAAATTAGCAAAAAACAAAGAATATAAAAAGCTATTAGAGTTTATAGATAATTTCTATGAAAGAAACGAAACCAGGTTAGGCTATTCAATAGAGACGCATTATGGAAAAAGTTTTGGGGAAAATGGGGGAACAGATCTAGTAAAATCACTATCAAGAAATTCTATTTTAGAATCTGGATTTGTTGAAGATATATTTGATTTTTTAATTATGGTACCAAATATAGGGGAAGATAAAGTATCTGACATAATTACTACAATAATATTTTTAGACTTAGTGGAATATACACAAGAACAATGTAATTTGTGGAAAATACCTACCCAAACAATTACACTTAAAAAATTATGCTGGAATGCAGAAAAAGAAATTTGGGAAAAAAGAAAAGCAGATTTACCTGTTTATTTAAAAAAGCCAATAGTTTTTGTTCCTAAAAGTTTTGTGGGAGAAAGATATCTTTTTTCTTATGAAAAATTGTATAGAGAAGTAATTATACCACTATATAAAAATTTAGAATTAAAAAATAAAAACAGTAGTTTTGTAGTAAAATATAAAAATGGTAGAGTACATGTTTTAGGAAACAAACTTAGACAAAAGTATCCTTGTACAAAATATGTTATATTGGATTTTGTCAAACAATATGATTTACTATATAGGGATTATAAAAGTAAAGTACTTGAAAATTAAATTATTTAACCTAGTGATTTATATGATATTCTAAAACATTTTGTATAACCTTGAAATTTTTGGAAAAAATATAATAAATACATAATTTCAAGGAGGTACTTATGAAACAAAGTGAGCTAAAAAATATGGTAATTTTAAAAAATTTACCATCTAATATAGTAGAAGAAGCAATTATTATATTAAAAGCCAACAAAAAAATAAAAAAGCTTGAAAAAGTCGAAAAAATCAAAAATAAAGAAGAAAATAGCGTAGAGCACAAACAAAAAGATTATATTTTGAAAGAAGCAGAAATGTTAGTTACAAATTATATTTCCAATTTTGAAGAAAAGAAAAAAAGTAAAAAGGTAGAGCAATTAAAGAACAATGTAAAATATAAAAGACTAAAAAATTATGCCAGTATAACTACTTTAGCTCTTTTAATAGAAAGTATAATATTATTAATTAAATAAAGAATAAAACATCTCTTCTAGACATATAGTTTATAAAAGAAACTAATGGAGAGGTGCTTTTTTATGGAAAGAACAATGTCTGTAGAAGAAAAAATTAGACGAGCTGAAGAAATTTATGAAAGGAGAAAAAGAGGAGAAGAAAGACCAATTGCAACAGTAAATATAAACAAAAGTAAAAAAGATATTAAACTATTAAAAAAAATGATTATCCAAATTTTAGTATGTGTTTCAATCTATTTAATAATATATACTATACAAAATAGTGAATATGTTTTTTCTAAAGACTTTATAAATAAGGTAAATGAAGTATTGTCATATGATACTAATTTTATAGAAATTTATAATAATATAAAAACCAACCTACAAAATATTTTTCAAAAAGATATAAATAACAAAGAAGAAAGAAAAGAAGAAAATATAATTGATGAAAATGCTATTGGAGGAGCAGAAAGTAATGCTGAAGTAAACCAAGAAACAGGGACAACTATAGAAAATACTGAGGAACAAATAAATGAACAAACTGAAATAAAAGAGCTTTCGCAAACAGAACAAGATGTTATAAATATAAAAAATACAACTAGTTTCATAAAACCAGTTGAAGGTATAATTACCTCTTCATTCGGACAAAGAGATACAGCAACAGGTAGAGTGCCAAAAAACCATACAGGAACAGACATCGCGGCTAACTTAGGAACTAAAATAAAATCGGCAACAGATGGAGAAGTTGTACTTGCTTCAGAAGAAGGAGATTATGGAAAACATCTAAAAATACAGATTGGAGAAGTAAGCATTATTTATGCACATTGTAATAATTTGTATGTAAAGCAGGGGGATAAAGTAACACAAGGACAAGAAATCGCAGAGGTCGGTTCAACAGGAAATTCAACTCGGTCCACATTTACACTTTGAAGTTAGATTTTCAGAAAGGACAGTAAATCCACAAAGTATATTAGAATTGTAAAGGGGAAGAAAATGCGATTTAGAATAGATTTGAAAATATTTTTATTTTTAATTTTGTTTTATTTTACAAAACAAATAGAGACATATGTTTTAATAATTATTTTTGCTATAATTCATGAAATAGGACATCTAATAGCAGGGCTATGTCTTGGAATGAAACCTGATAAAATGGAAATAAGACCTTATGGAGTTAGCATTTCTTTTAAAATAATTCCAAAAGATTATAATAAAAAAATACTAAAAGGAAATATTTTAGAAATTAAAAAAATTCTAGTTGCAATAGCAGGACCAATAACAAATATTATAGTTATTTTAATATGTAACAATATTGATATGGGATTATTTTTAAATTTAATGATAATATATGCAAATATTTTATTAATTTTATTTAATTTAATTCCAATTTATCCTTTAGACGGAGGAAGAATATTAAAAGGTATTTTATACATATTATTTGGAAAAAGAAAATCAGAACAATACATAAACTTTATTTCATTTATAGTGTTAATAATAATCACATTTATTTCTAGCATAGCAATATTATATTTGAAAAATATAGCTATATTTATAATAGTTATATTTCTTTGGGGAATTTATATTAGAGAAGATTTATTAATTAAAAGAAAAAATAAAATTTATGATTTAATCCAAAAAACTATTGAAATTGATGCAAATTAATAGTAAACTAGAACTAAAGATAAAAAAGAGGAGAATGCAAATGATGAAAAACTTTTTTAAAAGTCAAAAAGGTGTAAATTTGATTTCTTTAGCCATAGTGGTAATAATAATATTAATTTTAACTAATATGGTTATTTATAATGTAAAAGATAATTTGAAACTCCAAAAATTAAGAAATATGCAAACAGACATTGAAAATTTAAGAGGTAAAGTTTCTTCTTATTATTCACAATATGGAAAATTACCTGTAAATACAGATATAGAATATACTAATACCAACAATATAAAAGCTAGTGAAGTTATAAGTGAAGAAGTAGACACAGGAAAGTTTTATGTAATAGATTTATCAGCTATTGAAAATGTTACGTTAAATTATGGAAAAGATTATGAACAAATTAGAAATGGAAGTGTAAAAACAGAACAGGAAATAAACACTTTAGAAGATTTATATATTATTAATGGAGCAAGTCACAATATTTTCTATGCAAAAGGAATTGAACTAGATGGAGAAAAATTCTATACAGATTATACAAAAGAGGATAAAGATACTGTTGCAGTTAATCTAAGATATGTAGATAATGTAAAGATTCCAGAAGGATTCTATTATGTAGAAGGAACAAAAGATACAGGAATAGTTATTTCTGATGAACCAGGAGATGATTTGGAAAATTCAAAAAAAGGAAATCAATTTGTGTGGGTTCCAGTAGAAGATATAAATACAATGGCACAATGTGAAACAGCAGGAGGGGACTGTAACCTAGAATTAGTAGATGGAAAATTAAAATGTACAAATCCAGACCACAGTGATACAGCAGAAAAAATTGTAGGAAAATTGTGGGCAACAAAGTTACAAGAAAATTTTGGAGAAGAAAACACAACTTATGAACAAAATGGATTAAGAGAGCCAGATATTGTAGCAAATCTTGATAATAATTCATCTAATAATGATGGGCTATTTACATTAGAAAGCTTAAAAAGAGACTATAAACTAATGGCAACAAGTGTAGCAAAAAACAAAGGGTTTTATATAGGAAGATATGAAACAAGCTCAAGTACAGCAACAGAAACAAACGCAGGAACATCTGGAACAGCCAGTTCAAAAGCAGGAGTAATACCAACATCAGCTAATAACACAGCAAGTAGTATGTGGTACGGACTATATAAAATATCAAGTACTTATACAGTAGAAGAAGGCTCAGTACAAAGTAGTATGATATGGGGAAGTCAATATGATGCAATGCTTAATTGGGTAAAAAATGGTAATGGAGCAGATAAAGATAAAATAAAAAGATTAGACCTTGGAGGAAATTATAGCAAAGCAGTAGCAACAACTGGAAATAGTAATTATAGTAAAGATAGTATAAATAATATAAGGGATCTAGGAGGAAATTTAGGAGAGTGGACATTAGAAGCTAATGGATCTGATTATCGAATTAGACGAGGGGGAACTTATGAAAATAGGAATTCACCTAGTTACCGTGACTACAATCAGTCAATAAGTAAAATAGAAGCATATGGCACTCGCCTTACATTATACTTAACAGAAGAAGAAAAATGGTCTCCATCATATGATAAAACGGCTGTATATGAAGACAAGAATGGAGATACTGCATCTATACCAAAAGGATTTCAAGTCAGCCAAAAGCAAGGAGAAGATGAAATAGAAGATGGATTAGTTGTTAAAGGACCAGACGGAAGTGAATTTGTATGGATACCTGTGGAAGACATAAATACAATGGCACAATGCGAAACATCAGGAGGAAACTGTAATTTAAAATTAGTAGATGGAAAATTAAAATGTACAAATCCAGACCACAGTGATACAGCAGAAAAAATTGTAGGAAAATTGTGGGCAACAAGTACAGGAGAAAATTTTGGGACAGAGAATACAACATATACACCTAATAGTGGATTAAGAGAGCCAGATATCGTAACAGATCATGATAATAATCCATCTAATAATGATGATCTATTTACCTTAGAAAGTTTAAAAGGTGACTATAAACTAATGGCAACAAGTGTAGCCAAAAACAAAGGATTTTATATAGGAAGATATGAAACAAGCTTAAGTACAGCAACAGAAACAAATGCGGGAACATCTGGAACAGCTAGTTCAAAAGAAGGAGTAATACCAACATCAGCTGAAAATACAGCAAGTAGTATGTGGTATGGACTATATAAAATATCAAGTACTTATACAGTAGAAGAAGGTTCAGTACAAAGTAGTATGATATGGGGAAGTCAATATGATGCAATGTTAAATTGGGTAAAAAATGAAAAAGGAACAGATAAAGAAAAAATTTCACAAAATACAAATGGAAATCATACAGAAAATGTTGTAACTACTGGAAATAAAGATTATAGTGAGGATAAAATAAAAAATATAAGAGACTTAGAAGGAAATTTACTAGAATGGACATTAGAAGCTTTCTACACTTATGATCGAGTATTTCGAGGTGGAAGTTGTGAAAATAACAATTCACCTAGTTACCGTTACTATTATCTTCCATATTATACAAATTCTCACTTTGGTAGTCGTCTTACTTTATATATAAAGGATAACGATAATTGAGAGAATGCAGATAATTTTGGTCTAAATAAATTATATTTTATAAACTTTAATAATAAAAGTAATTTATAATATTACAAAAAATATAGGAAATCCAGGATTTTCTATATTTTTTTGACGAAAAAGGGGATTTGTAACCGTTTTGTAATATTTTAGAAATATTTTTGTTATTTTCATGTAAAATTAATTGACTTTTTAGCTATTTCGTTATATCATATAGCTATTAAAAATGTGTTTTTAAAATCCTAAGGAGGAAAATTATGGGAGAAGTAATCGTTATAACATCAGGAAAAGGTGGAGTAGGAAAAACAACAACAACAGCAAATTTAGGTTCAAGTTTAGCATTAGAAGGAAAAAAAGTAGTACTTATAGATACAGATATTGGACTACGTAATCTAGACGTTGTTATGGGATTAGAAAATAGAATTGTATATGACATAGTAGATGTCGTAGAGGAAAAATGTAAATTAAGACAAGCCTTGATAAAAGATAAAAGATTCAAAGAATTATACCTATTACCAGCAGCCCAAACAAGAGATAAAAGCGCAGTAAATGAAGAACAAATGAGAAGTTTAGTAGAAAAACTAAAAGAAGAATTTGATTATATTTTAATTGACTGTCCAGCTGGAATCGAACAAGGATTTAAAAATGCTATTGCTGGAGCGGATAGAGCAATTGTTGTAACAACAGCAGAAATATCAGCAATCCGTGATGCAGACAGGATTATAGGACTTTTAGAATCATCAGAAATTAAAAATCCAGAATTAGTAATTAATAGAATTAGACCTAATATGGTAAGAAAAGGCGAAATGATGGATGTAGACGACATTGTTGATTTATTATCTATCGATTTAATTGGTGTAGTACCAGATGACGAATACATAATTACACAAACAAATAAAGGAGAACCAGTTATCCAAAATAAAAAAGCACCATCAGGAAAAGCTTATATTGAAATTGCAAAAAGAGTATTAGGAGAAAAAATAGAAGTGACAATTCCAGGTCATGAAAAAGGATTTTTTGCGAAACTAAAAAGAATATTTAAAAAACAATAAAACAATTTTGGGGGTAAGTAGGAATAATGTTTGATAACATAATGAAAATTTTTAAAAGGTTGAACAAAAAAGAAAATAAAATTGCAAATAATTCTAAAGATGCTGCAAAAGAGAGGTTACATTTAGTTCTAATGCAGGATAGAGCAAATGTTTCGGCAGATTTTTTAGAGCTTATGAAACAAGAAATAATAGAAGTAATAAAAAAATATATAGATGTTGATGAAAGTGCCATTGATGTAAGATTAACAAATAAAGAAAATAGTGATGGTACAAATGGAGCTCCAGCTTTATATGCAAATATTCCTATTTTAAATATAAAAAATGAAACAAGGAAAATAGATTTAAAACAAAATAAAACAGAACAAGAATCAGAAACTAATAAAACAGAAAATAAATCAATAGAAGAAAGAGAAAAAACACAAAATAAAGCATTAGAGGAAAAAGAAAAAACTGAAAGTAAAACAGCAGAAGTAAAAGAAAAAGCTGAAAGCGAAGGATTAGAAGCAAAAAAAGAAAACAAAACAGAAAAAAAGCAAGAACAAAAAAAAGAAATAGAGACAGATAAAAAGCAAAAAGATTTAGAACAAGAGCAAAAAGAAGATACTGTAGAAAAAAATAACAAGAAGAATCAAAAGAAAAAATTAAATCAAAAAATTAGTTAAGAAAAAGAGTGGTTTAATGAGAAAAAGAGAATTAAAAAATATAGAATGGAGTTTATTAATTATTGCTATAATTCTATGCATAATAGGGTTAGTAGCATTATTTTCTGCGACTCAGGAAACAGAATATGGAGATTTTAAAAAGCAATGTATATGGCTTGCAGTTAGTTTAGTTATTATGTTGGGAGTTATGCTAATAGATTATGACTTACTTGTAAAAATATCTCCTATATTTTATGGCATATTTGTTATATTATTAATAGCGGTTTTATTTACACCAGAAATAAATGGAGCAACCAGCTGGTTTGATATAGGCTTCTTTTCTTTTCAACCAGGAGAATTTGCAAAAGTATTTGTTATTTTATTTCTAGCACTTGCAATCACTAAAATACAGGAAAGAGGAAGAAATGAAATAAACAGACCAACAAGATTACTAATTTTATTAGCAATTTTAGGATTACCTGTTTTATTAATAATAAAGCAACCGGACTATGGTACAGCAGCAGCTTTTATCGTAGCTACAGCACTTATGCTTATTACAGCAGGGATAGATAAAAAATATATTATAATAACAACAATATTGGTATTGATATCAATACCACTTCTTTACAATTTCATTTTACCAGAACACGCAAAACAGAGAATAGATATATTTTTAAATCCAGAATCAGACCCAAGAGGTGCAGGATATAATATTATACAATCTAAATTAGCAATTGGTGCTGGTGGATTAACTGGAATGGGATTATTAAAAGGAAATCAAACACAATTGGGATTTTTATATCCAAAAACTACGGACTTTATATTTGCTGTTATTGGTGAAGAAATGGGCTTTATAGTGGCAGGAGCGGTTATAATACTCTATGTATTTTTAGTAACAAAATGTCTGTATGTTGCAAAAACTGCTAAAGATGAAGCAGGAGCTTTAATTGCTACTGGAATTACAGGTATATTTTTATTTCATATAGTAGAGAATATAGGAATGGTAATGGGATTATTACCAATCACAGGAGTGCCACTTCCATTTGTAAGTTATGGAGGAAGTTCATTAATTACAAATTTTATTTGCATAGGTTTATTATTAAATATAAGCAGTAAGAGACAAAAAACAATATTTGTTAAATAAAATGGGGTGTTTTATTTACTTCTAAAACATCCTCAAAAGGAGTAATATATGTATATTAAAAAATTAAAAATAGGAAATGTAGAATTAGAAAATAATTTAATATTAGCTCCTATGGCAGGTGTAACAAACCTGCCTTTTCGAATTATATGTGAAAAGTTTGGACCAGGAATGGTATGCACAGAAATGGCAAGTGCAAAAGCAATGTTTCATAATGACCAAAAAACAAAAAGACTACTAAATACAGAGGGTGAAAAAAGGCCAATTAGTTTTCAGATTTTCGGAAGCGATGAAGAGTCTCTTGCTTATGCAACAAAATATGTAAGCAAAGATGCAGACATTATAGACTTAAATATGGGATGTCCAGCACCAAAAGTTGTAAAAAATGGAGATGGAAGCAAACTACTTTTAGATTTAGAAAAATCAAGAAGTGTAATTGAAACGGTAGTAAAAAATGCTACAGTGCCAGTAACTATAAAAATAAGAAAAGGTTGGGATAAAGACCATATTGTAGCATTAGAAGTTGCAAAAATGGCAGAAGAACTTGGTGTTTCAGCAATTACAATTCATGGAAGAACAAGAAGTGAATTTTATACAGGCAAAGCAGATTGGGACATCATAAAAAAAGTAAAAGAAAGTGTTAACATTCCGGTTATAGGAAATGGAGATGTGACTAATGAAGAATTAGCGTATAAAATGTTTGAAACAACTGGGGTAGATGGAATAATGATAGGAAGAGCAAGCTTTGGAAATCCATGGATTTTTAGGAATATTAAACATTTTTTAGAAACTGGAGAAAAATTACCAGCACCAACGAACGAAGAAAAATTAGAAATTATAAAAGAACATATAGAATTAGCTATTAAAGAAAAAGGAGATATTGCAATAAAAGAACTTAGAAAACATATAGCATGGTATACTAAAAATTTAAAAAATTCTAGTGAATTTAGAAATTCTATTAATGTAATTGAAAATAAAGATGAACTTACAATGAAACTAGAAGAATATTTCAAAACTTTATAGAATAAAATGTAGTGAATTTAAGAATTTACTACATTTTTTTATGTGTTTAACATAAAGTATAGGAGGTTTAAATTGAAGAAGAAAAAAATATATGGTTTTCTAATTTTTTTAATAATTGTATTATTTATTATTTCTTATCTATTTTTTAAAAATAATATGGCTAAAAATCTGAAAATTGGAAATAATACTAATAGTCAAGAAATAATAGAATCTATTTTAAATATTAATTCCTATGAAGCAGAAGTTGAAATAAAAGTGGAAAGTAATAAAAATCAAAATATTTATTTAATAAAACAAAATTTTAATGGAAAAGATTATAACAAGCAAGAAGTAATAGAGCCCAGCAATATTGCAGGAGTAAAAATAATAAAAGAAGGAAAAAAATTAACGCTAGAAAATACAAATTTAAAATTATCTTCTATATTTGAAAATTACGAATACATTTCAGACAATAATTTAGATTTAAGTACATTTATAGAAGATTATAAAAATAATAGTGACTCTAATTTTAAAGAACAAGAAAAAGAAATAATAATGACTACAACAAATGGAGATAAATTAAAAATAAAAAAGGAGCTTTACATAGATAAAAAAACGGGAAAACCAATAAAAATGGAAATAAATGATACTAACAAAAAAATAGCTGTTTACATAGTATATAAGGAGGTAATAATAAATAGCTAAAAACTATTTCTTTACTTCAAAACATTAAAAATAGATATCAAATATACTTGACAATCTAGTAATATTAGGAGTGAAGAATATGCAAATAAAAAGAGGCGATATGTTTTATGCAGATTTAAGTCCAGTAGTTGGTTCAGAACAAGGAGGAATTAGACCAGTCTTAATTATTCAAAATGATTTGGGCAATAAATACAGTCCAACTGTAATTGCAGCAGCGATAACGTCTCAAACGGGAAAAACAAAATTGCCAACACATATAGAAATAAATTCTTCTTCATGTGGATTAAAAAGTAATTCTGTAGTTTTAGCAGAGCAAATTAGGACAATTGATAAGAGTAGACTAAAAGAAAGAATAGGCCATATAGATGATGAAAAAATAATTGATCAAGTAAATAATGCCCTTGGAGTAAGTTTTGGATTGGGAGAATAAAAGGATTTAAATATATAAAATAAAAAAGAAGAAATCTTAAATTTTAAGCTTTCTTCTTTAAAATTATACTTTTAATTTTTTTATAACTTTTATTTCATGATATAAATTTTCAATAATAGCTTTGCGGGCCTCATAAGCTTTTTTACATTCTTCATAAATGGTATGATAATTTTGGGTAGTCTCATCACTTTTTAATAACATTTTCATACCTTCTAAATAATAATTTTTGTTTTTTTCAGTTTTTGCTTTATTCATAGCCTCTTCGTATTCTTGAATTTTCTTAAACCTTTTTAAATCTTTTTCTAAATCAGTCACGTAACTTTGAGTTAGAAAAATTTCATATTCAATATCTTCAATAACAACTTTAAATAATTTACGAACAATTAATGGGTTGTTCTTTCCTAAATGTGCATTTTTAGAAATAGTTGTTAGAGCATTAGATTTTGAATAATCTTCTGCTGGTTTTGTATTTTCTATCAAAATTTTTAAAGTATCTGAAATGCCTATATGAGATTTATATTGTCTTTTACTAACAATTGCATCATATTCATCTGCAACACGAATGATTTGTCCCTCGTAAGGAATATCTTTTTTTGTTAAACCTTTAGGATATCCAGAACCATTTAAAGCTTCATGGTGATAAAGTGGACCTGCAGCATAAGGTCTTAAATTTAAATCTTTCATACACATTTCATATCCTAAAGTAGTGTGAGTTTTCATTATTTTATATTCTTCATCTGTTAATTTACCAGGTTTTTGTAAGACTTCAGGAGGTATAAATAATTTTCCAATATCATGTAAATATGCACAAATTGTACAATATTCAGTAAAATTTTTTGAACAATGTAATTTTTGGCATAATCTGCAAGTTAGATTAGCTACATTTTCACAATGCTTTCTAGTAAAAACATCAAGTCTATCTAACATATCTAATTGATATCTCATAGTTTTATCCAAGTTGTAAGATTTTAAGCTAGTTTTATCATAAAAATCGAAAGTTTCAGTATACATATTTTTATCTCCCTTATATCATAAATTATAATGCATATAAATTTAAAGTGCTTAAAATAATAATAGCATTTAAAAAATAAAAATTCAAGTTAAAAAATTAAAATCATTGATATTTACCTAAAAGTGTGGTATTATATATAAGCGAAAATGAGAAAAATTAAGGTGATAACTGTAGAAGGAGAAAATAATGTATAGAACAAAAAATTGTGGAGAATTAAAGATACAAAATGTAAATGAAACAGTAGAATTAGCAGGTTGGATTCAAAAAATAAGAAACTTAGGCGGAATGATTTTTATTGATTTAAGAGATGAATTTGGAATTACACAAGTTGTTATAAATGATGAGAATCTGCAAGAACAAATAAAAGAATGGAATACAGAAAGTTGTATCCACATTATAGGAAAAGTTGTGGAAAGAAGCAACAAAAACACAAAAATTCCAACAGGTGAAATAGAAGTTGTAGCAAATAAAGTAGAATGTTTAGGAAAATGTAAAAACATTCTTCCATTTGAAATAAACACAGACCAAGAAGTAAGAGAAGACTTAAGATTGGAATATAGATTTTTAGACTTGAGAAACAAAAAATTACATAATAATATTTTACTTCGCTCTAAAATATTAAAAACATTAAGAGATAAAATGGATGAATTAGATTTCACAGAAATACAAACACCAATCTTAGCAAACTCTTCACCAGAGGGAGCAAGAGACTATTTAGTACCAAGTAGATTAAATCCAGGAGAATTTTACGCACTTCCACAAGCACCACAACAATTTAAACAATTACTAATGGTAGCAGGATTTAATAAATATTATCAAATAGCACCATGTTT
>CALXCC010000032.1 GCA_944386705.1 uncultured Clostridia bacterium
AATATAAAAGAAAAGCAAGTAGAAAGCGCAATAAAATTAATTGATGAAGGAAATACAATTCCTTTTATTGCAAGATATAGAAAAGAAGTAACAGGAGGACTAAGTGACGAAATTCTAAGAGAATTAGGAGAAAGATTAAACTACTTAAGAAACTTAGAGCAAAGAAAAGAAGAAGTAATAAAGTCAATTGATGAGCAAGGAAAATTAACAGATGAAATTTTACAAGCGGTGGCTGTTAGCAAAACTTTAGCAGAGGTTGAAGATATTTATAGACCATATAAACAGAAAAAGAAAACGAGAGCAACTGTTGCAAAAGCAAAAGGTTTAGAGCCATTAGCAGAAATCATTATAGAACAAAAAGAGACTAGACCAATTGAAGAGATTGCAAAAGAATATATAAATATAGAAAAATTATCAGAAGAAGACAAAAAGAACAAAGATAAAGTAGTTAGTTCAGCAGAAGATGCAATACAAGGTGCTTTAGATATTATTGCAGAAAATGTTTCTGACAATGCTAAATATAGAAAAGAGATTAAAAGACAGTGCTATAGAGAAGGAATAATTGCAACTAAGGCTTCAAAGCCAGAAGAAAAATCAAACTATGAAATGTATTATGAATATAGCGAACCAATAAAATATATTCCAAGTCATAGAATACTTGCAATTAATAGAGGAGAAAAAGAAGATTTCTTAAAAGTCAAACTAGAAAAGCCAGAAGAAAAAATTCTAATACATATAGAAAAAGATATAATAAAAGGAAATACTCAATTTACTAAAATGCTACAAGAAACAATATTAGACAGCTTTAAAAGATTAATAGAACCATCGATAGATAGAGAAATCCGTTCAGATTTGACAGAAAAAGCTGAGGAAAAAGCAATTAAAGTATTTGGTCAAAATTCAAAACAATTGTTACTTGGAGCACCCATCAAAGGTAAAACAGTTATGGGATTTGATCCAGCTTATAGAACTGGATGTAAAATAGCTGTAATAGACGAAACAGGAAAAGTGCTAGATTACACAACAGTATATCCAACAGAGCCTCAAAATGATGTAGAAGGAGCAAAAAAAGAACTTTTAAAATTAATAGAAAAAGATAAAGTAGATATGATAGCAATTGGTAATGGAACAGCATCTCGTGAATCAGAAATGTTTGTAGCAGATATGATAAAAGAAACCTCAAGAGATGTTCATTATGTAATTGTAAGTGAAGCGGGAGCATCTGTATATTCAGCATCAAAACTTGCAACAGAAGAATATCCAGATATAAACGTTTCAATAAGAGGGGCAATATCAATTGCAAGAAGATTGCAAGATCCTTTAGCAGAACTTGTAAAAATAGACCCAAAAGCAATCGGAGTAGGTCAATATCAACATGATGTAAATCAAAAGAAATTAGCAGAAAGTCTAACAGGAGTTGTAGAAGACAGTGTTAACAAAGTAGGTGTAGATGTAAATACAGCAACGCCATCACTTCTTTCTTATGTATCAGGAATAAACAAAACAATTGCAAAAAACATTGTAAAATATAGAGATGAAAACGGAAAATTAAAAACAAGAAAAGAGTTATTAAAAGTACCAAAACTAGGAAAAGTAGCTTTTGAACAATGTGCAGGATTTTTGAGAATATTTGATGGAGAGAATCCATTAGAAATAACAGCAGTTCACCCAGAAAGTTATGAAAAAGCAGAAAAATTGCTAGAAAAAATAGGATTTAACAAAAAAGACTTAAAAGATAAAGAAAAATTGGAAGAATTGAGAAAAAAATTGACAACAATTAATGTGGTAGAAATGTCAAAAGAACTAGAAATAGGAGAAATGACACTATCAGATATAATATCAGAACTTTCAAAACCTGGAAGAGATCCACGTGAAGATATGCCAAAACCAATTCTTCGTTCTGATGTATTAAAATTGGAAGACTTAAAAGAAAATATGATATTAACAGGAACAGTAAGAAATGTAATTGACTTTGGAGCATTTGTAGATATAGGTGTAAAACACGATGGATTAGTACACATTTCTGAAATGAGTGATAAATTTATAAAAAATCCATCAGACATCGTATCAGTTGGAGATATTGTAAAAGTAAAAGTAATAAAAATTGATAAAGAAAGACAAAAAGTATCTCTTTCAATGAAGGTATAAAAGAAACAAAAAAATGGCTATGCTTAGGATATGTGTCCCAAACATAGCCATTTTTGGCTAAACGGTACCAGGTACTGAGTAACCAAAAATGGCTAAATAGTACCTGTCCCCGACGTAGCCAACGTAGTCATTAATATTTTTCTTGTATTTCTTTTATTTTGTCAAAATGATTTTCTAAAATATCTAAGAACACATCAGTTAGTTCAGGGTCGAATTGTGTACCTTTACATCTTTTAAATTCAGAAATAACTGTTTCAAGAGGTAAAGAGTCTCTATAGGTTCTTTTTGAAGTCATAGCATCAAAGCTATCTGCAATAGCAGTAATTCTAGCAAGATATGGTATTTCTTCTCCTTTTAATTGTGATGGATATCCTCTGCCGTCATATCTTTCGTGATGATGTTTTACAATTGGAATAATATCTTTAAAAATTGTAGCTGTTGATAATATATGAGCTCCAATTGATGGGTGATTTTTTATTTCAGAATATTCGTCATCAGTAAGCTTACTTTCTTTTTGTAAGATGATATCAGGAACACCAATTTTACCTATATCATGGAAAAGTCCTCCGATTTGTAAGGTTTTTAGGTCTCCATCTGATAGGTGTAATGACTTACCGATTAATACTGAGTATTTAGCAACTCTGTCAGAGTGACCTCTAGTATAAAAGTCTTTAGCTTCGACTGTAAAACGTAAAGTTTCTATACTTTCAAGATAAGACTTTTCTAATTTTTCATAAGTGTCTTTTAATTCTTCATTAATGTGCTTTATCTCATTCATTTGAGAAATTGATTTTATACCAGACTCAATTAGTAATAATAACTGATCAAATTTATCGCTTTTTTCACAATAACCTTGAATATCTAGCCTTTTAATTGTCTCTAATGGTGGAGCTAAATCTTTATGACCAGTTAATAGTAAAATATAAAGTTCTTTATTGAATTTTCTGATTTCCTCTACTACTTGATCACCATGTATAGGAGTCATAATAAAGTCCAAAATCATTAAGTCAAAATGTTCGTTTTTAACACGTTCAATCGCTTCTTCAGGATTTGTTACACCAACAAAATTATAACCTGACCTTTTTAAGAATATAGATAATGAATCAATGATGCCAATTTCATCATCGACAGCTATTATCTTATAGTTTGAATTTTCATTATTTTGTAAATTTTGTAATCCTTTTCTCATAAGTAATACCTCTTATAAATTAAAATTATCCTAAACACATTATAATAATAAAAAAAATAAAAAGCAAGAGTTTTAGCAAAAAAATTATTGCTAAACTCTTGTATTATCAAGCGATATACAGTTTTTTACAATGGCAGTGTTATAGTAAATGTGGTACCTATACCTTCCTCAGATTCGAATGATATATTTCCATTAAAATGGGCTCTAATTGTTGAATATGACATATATAATCCCAAGCCAGTTCCGTTTTTTCCTTTTGTTGTAATCATTTCTTTGAACAACTTTTCCTTAACCTTTTTAGGTAATCCTGGACCATAATCTCGTATTAAAATGTTCAAAATGTTATTTTTTTTCTCAACTATTAAATCTATATTTTGATTAGGTTTTCCATCATAAGCTTGTATAGAATTTGATATCATATTGTTTATAACTTGCACTAAGCTATTAACGTCTCCATGAACAATTAAATTTTCTTCTGTTTTCAAAGATATATTTAAATAAATAATTGCATTTTTTAATTCATGTTTCATTAAAATATCTACTCTTTTTAGAAGTTCACCAATGGTAAAGCTAACATCATCTTCATTTGTTAAATTTACTGCCTGACCTTTAACAGCTGTTATAATATCTGACATATATTCTGTATGAGTTTTTATTTTATCAATCCATCCATTCATATCTTTTGCAATATTATGATGATCTTGAGATGTTACTTCTGGGTCGTCGATTGAAGAATCATATTCTTTTACTAAATCTGTTAAGCCTTCAGCTGCACCGGATATAGACATAATAGGTGTCTTTAGGTTATGTGCAATTCCACCAATCAATTGACCTAGTGAAGCTAGACGTTCTTTTTCCATTAAAGTTTCTTGATTATAATGAATTTGTTCTATATTTTTTCTTGTTAAATCTTGAATTTTATTAAACTCTACTGTTAATTCTCCTAATTCATCGTTAGAAGTGATAGGAAGCTTTTTAAAATCAGCATTATTTTTTGTATTAATTTCATTTAATCCATTTACAATCATCTTTATTTGGTTTGCAAGTGAAGTAGAATAATACCACAATAAGAAAGATATAATACCAAACAAAACAATAAAAGAGCATATAATATATAATAAAGCATCTCCACCAGTAATAGGAAAATGAATACCAATTAAGTAATCTTTATTATCAACAGTAATATGTTTTACATATCCTTGTGTATTTACTGCATAATGTTCATAAACTCTACCATCGTATTGATCAGATAATTCAAATATATATTTTTTGAAAAAGTCAGTTAAAGGTTCATTATTTGATGTTGTTATATTTTTATCAGCATCAATTACGAAAAATGTATCTAATTTTTCATTAAATAATTCTATATTACTTAGCTTTTGCCATACCTCATCTTCAGAATAAGAAATATTTTCGTCAAATACGTAAGATAGTTCATTTTTATAATATTTGTAAATATCATAACCTCTAGCATTTACTAGTCTTGAATAAGACACAATAACGATAAAGAAAAGACCTGCAATTAATAGAGGCAAAAGGATTAACATCATATCATTTGATAGTTTCATATGTTTAGTGTCTAATTTATTTTCTTTAAATATTTTAAATAGAATTTCTTTAAATAAATTTCTAGAAAAAACATAAGAAATTGTGGCATTAAACGTAAAAATCGAAATCCATAAAATAGCAACCGTAAATCCGGAAGATTCTATTTCATGTTTTACAACTGGCATACCTAAACCAATAGTAATAGCAATGAAAGGTATAATAATTTGCAATAAATAAAATTTAGTTGGAGCAGTTAGTAAAGTATTTCTTATTTCGTTTAGACTATATAATTTAGAGTTAACCCCTCCTGTTCTTTCCCAATTAGCGATTTTCTTAAAT
The DNA here is from genome assembly GCA_944386705.1 of uncultured Clostridia bacterium. GTDB lineage: Bacteria > Bacillota > Clostridia > TANB77 > CAG-508 > CAG-269. The sequence goes on from CALXCC010000032.1 coordinate 5,225, forward strand.
AAGAAAAAACGCTGATATAGAATGAAAAGAGCTGTAATAAAAACATATAGTAGTAAAAATTGTTGTGTATATGTAAGCCCACCATATTCCACCTGAAATTGAGTATCTACGGTTCCAGGTGGATAATTTAATATTTTGTGCATAATTGGATGTAAAATCCATACACATATAGAAAATGTTATAAAATAAGAAATTATAACTTTTTGATATGTATATAAATGAAATATTTTTTTCTTTTTCTTTTGCATATAATCCTCCTTTAAATAAATTGTATATTTTTAATATAATTTAAAATTTTCTTTAAATATTCTAAATCTATATTATGATAACTAATATTAATGTTTTTTAGATATTTTAAAGTAATATCACAAGTTGTTTTAATGTTCAAATGTGAAAGGTTAGTATATAGATTATAATCACTAATTATAAATGAATTAGAATCTAAATTCAGTGTGCTAATTTTTTTATAAAATTCATTATCACTTACTATTTTAATATTACAATCTAAAACATTCAATAGGTCAATTAAATTTTTCATTGTAAATTTATTTGGATTAAACACGTGAAAAATCTTATCTGTTATACCATAATGCTTAATTATATTTATTACTGCACTTGCAACATCATCTACAGGAGACATATCGAATTCTTGTATATTTCCACTTTCAAAAAATATTTTGTTTTTTATTATAAATTGTAGTTTATTGTAAAATGCATTACTATCTATATTATATTGAAAAATTCCATCCTTATATCTTGCTGTTAAATTACCAACTCTAAAAATGTTTGCATGTAAAGAACCAGCCTTAATTTGGTTTAAGATATATTCTTCTGTTAATAGTTTACTTTTTATATAATAATTTTCATTGTAGTTTTGACCAATAAAGAAATTTTCTTCTGTATATTTTACATCTTTATCAGTAGTGTTTAGTGGCATAAAGTCTCCAGAAACACTAGTTGTAGAAATATAACTTAATGGAATATTATAATCTATACAGAATTTTGCAACATTTTTAGTTCCATCTAAGTTTAATTTTTTAAATTCAGAATATTTTCCCAAGTGTTTTACAAGTGCTGCAGAATGTATAACAAGGTCAATTTTTTTACCAAGTTCATTTAAACTGTTTTCAGGAATTCCAAGGTCCGAATATGTTATATCTCCAACTATAACTTCAATTTTACTAAATATAAAATCTTTAGAATATTTGTCTTTAAAATAAAAGTTGAACATACTAATAATTCTTTTTTTAGCATTTTCATAGTTAGAACTTCTAACTAAACAATATATTTTATTATCGCTTTGTAACAAATTATCCAAAATATGTATGCCAAGAAAACCGGTACAACCTGTTAATAAAATATTTTTATATGTTATATTTTTTTCTTTTAAATCAGATAAGTCATGCTTTAAAAATGGGTAAATATCATTTGAAAAATCATCACTTAGTGAATTTGAAGTATTTTCTAAAGCAAAACATAAATCTTTTACATTAGAGTAATCGTAAAAATATTGAGTAGGAACAGATAATCCCATAGTAGATAATTTGGATTGCATTTTTATAATAGATAGAGAGTCTATTCCAAGATTATTAAAATCTTCTTCAATACTAATGTTTTTTACAGATAAGCAATCTTTTAATATATTACAAATTTTGTATTGTAATTCAGTTTCAGGTTTTACATAGTTTACATTTCCTGTGAAATGGAAAGGAGATGGTAAGTTTTTTCTATCTATTTTTCCATTAACAGTAAGAGGTAAAGCTGACAATGCAATAAAGTAAGAAGGTATCATATAATTAGGTAATTTCTTTGCTAAAAATACTTTTAATTCATAATTTTGAATTGTAAAGTCAGAAGTATAGTAAGCACATAAGAATTCTCTATTATGATAATTATAGTTGATAACTGCACAAGTTTTTATAAATGGATGCTCTAAAAGAACTTTTTCTATTTCACTAAGTTCAATTCTGTAACCTCTAATTTTTATTTGAGAATCTGCTCTACCATAAAAAATTAATTCACCATCTTTTGTCCAACTGACAATATCACCAGTTTTGTACATTATATTTTCAGGGAAAAATAGATCTTTTAAAAAGCTCTTTTTAGTTAATTCTTCTTTTTTATAATACCCTTTTGAAATACCATCACCTGAAATATAAAGTTCACCTTTAATTCCAACCGGACATAAATTTAAATCTTTGTCTAAAACATAGAACTCAACATTTGACATAGGTTTTCCGATTGTTATAGTAGAATTTTTATCCTCTATTTTTTTACAACAACATCCAACCGTTGCTTCTGTTGGACCATACATATTATAAATATTTGCAAATGTAAGTAAAGTAAGGTCATTTAAGAAAGCACTTGTTAATGACTCGCCACCAATTCCTATATCAGATAATAATTTCAAGCTATCTGAAGAATTAGAAGCAGACATTAAAGATTGTATTTTACTTGGTGTTCCATAGATAATATTTACGTTATACCTTATAATAAGTTCATTTACTTTATTAAAATCTGTTAACTCTTTAGATGTTGCTAAAACAAGTGATAATCCATTTAGTAAAGTAACCCATAGTTCATACCCAAAAACATCAAAAGAAATAGATGCCATAGATAGTACTTTTTTATCAGAGGTATAATCAATAACATTAGAAATACCTATTAAATAATTATGAAAATTTCTATGTGATACTGTAACAGCTTTTGGATTTCCAGTAGAACCAGAAGTATAAAGCAAATACATTGTGTTTTCTGAGTTTAAATTAGGTTTTTTATAACATTTTTCAAACTCATTGTTATAGATGTTTTTAATATTTATTACATTTTCAAATTCTAATTCTAAATTAGAAATAATATATTTGGAATCAGAATTATCTATCATATATTTTTGCCTATCAGTTGGATGAGAGGGATCTATTAAAACATAAGAGCCTCCACATTTTAAAATGGCTAATGTAACAATAACTAATTCTATTGATCTATCTAATATTACAGAAATATTGCTACCTATTTCAAATGGATAATTTTTTTGTAAAAATCCTGCAAAGTTATTAGATAGTGAGTCTAATTCTTTATATGTTAATTTTTTATTATCACATATAATGGCGTGTTTTTCTGGATTTTTTTCTACTTGCTCAGCAAACAAATCTAGTATAGTTTTTTCTTTATCATAATGAACAAAAGTATTATTAAAATCATTTAAAATAATATCTTTTTCTTTATTGGTTGCAAGTTCTATATCTTTAATTAAAATATCTTTATTATTTATAACTTGTTTGCAAATATAAAGTAATCTATTATGAATATCTTTTATTTGAGATTCATTATAGATGTCAATTTGGTAATCGTACATAAAAGTGAAGCACTCAGTATCGTCTACATCACAAATATGTAATAATAAAGGTATTGAAGAATAACCTCCAAATAACCATTCTGTATCATATTCTACATCTTCATTTAGATGCACTGTTCTTGAATTCTGATAAGAAACAGAGATATTATATAAATTTTCTTTTGTATTTATTTTTTCTTTAATTTCTGAAATTAAAGTTTGCACAGGATATTTTTGATGTCTTAAATATGAAAACTGATCCTTGGTTGCTTTAGTTACAGCATCATAAAAAGTGCTATTATAATCTATATTTAATTTAAATAACATATTATTTACAAAAAGTCCGAAAGGTTTTTTTGTCTTTTATAGAACTACGATTTAGAATAGGAGTAGATAAAACTACATTACTAGTTTGATTTATCTTACTTTCGTAAATTCCCATTAAAAATAATATAAAAGTAAAAGGTGATATTTTTAACTCTTTGCAGAATCCTACAATCTCCGAAGTCAAGCTTTTTGATAAATTGAAAGGAGATCTAGATGCTATACAAGACATTGCAGATGAACTGTTTCCAATAAAAGATGGCTCAAAAGTACTTTCATCTAAAACTATATTCCAAAAATCTTTATCGGCTAAATATTTATTACTAGAAACATACTTCTCTTCTTGATTGATAAAATCTTCGTAAGAAAACGATGGAAATGTTTCAAAATTTAATGTTTTGTTCTGTATTAATTGAGAATAAATAGAAATGATCAAACTAACAAGCATACTAGTTGACCAAGCGTCAGAAATAATATGGTGAATGCAAATAAAAAATCCACCTTTATTGTTATTAGTATTTTTAAAGACTTCAAAATAATATAGAGGAGAATCATATAATGAAAAAGTTTTATGAGTAATAGAATGTAAAATTTCTTTTTCATTTGATGGGTTCAGCTCTACGTAATCAATCATAAACGAATTATATTCTTTCTCATATTGTGTAACAATATCTTTATCTAAATGTAGTTGATATCTAATACCACTTATCTTTTGTACAACAATGTTAATGGCCTTTTGAAGCAATTCAAAATTAATTTCAGAATGAATAGAGATTTTTGCTGAAATTGTATTGATACTTGTGTTAGCGTAAAACTGTTCTGTATTTAAAATTGCTTTTTGTGGCTCTGTTAAATTTAAGAATTTGTAATTCATTTTAAACACCCTTTTCATATAAAGCTAATAATATCATTCATCAAAAATTATATACATTTTTTGTAAAGAAATCAAGAAAATATTGAAAAAAAATGTCAAGTATATTAGAATAAAAATGAAAAGGAGGGAATTATGAAAAAAATAGTAAAAATAGAAAATTTCCGAGAATTGCTAGAAGTAGCAAAAAGAGATAATGAAAATCACATAGTATACAAATATAAAAAAAACATAAAAAGTGATAAAATAGAATACATACAAAAGACATATAAAGAATTTACAAATGATATAAAATCCATAAGTACAGTACTTCTTAATTTAGGGCTACAAGGAAAAAGAGTTGCAATAATAGGTAACAATAGATATGAATGGTGTGTAAGTTATTTAGCAATAACTACAGGAGATATGGTAGTTGTTCCTTTAGATAAAGCACTTCCAGAAAATGAAATAGAATTATTAATAAAAAGAAGTGAAGTATCAGCCATCATTCTTGAAGAAAAATACTTAGAAACAATTAAAGAAATAGCAAATAAAAAAGACAATGATTTAGAAACTTTAATTTGTATGGATGATGTACAAAAAGAAGGAATTATTAAGTATCAGGAATTATTAGAACAAGGGCAAAAACTAATAGAACAAGGAAATAAAGATTATGACAATATAAAAATTGACAAAGACAAAATGTCTATAATGTTATTTACATCAGGAACAACAAATGAGCCAAAAGCAGTTATGTTATCTCAAAATAATATTTGTTCAAACATTACTTCTCTTCGAAAATATATAAGTATATATCCAAGTGATACATTATTATCGTTTTTACCAATACACCATACTTTTGAATGTACCATTACATTTTTATTCGGATTATATTGCGGAGCAACAGTAGCTTTTTGTGATGGATTAAAACATATTGAGGAAAACCTAAAAGAATATAAAATATCGGTATTTGTTGCTGTACCATTAGTATTAGAAACAATGTATAAAAAGATCCAAAAAGGAATTCATAACAGTGGAAAAGAAGAATTAATAAACAAAATGACAAAAATATCAAATACACTTTTAAAATTTCATATAGATTTAAGAAAAATTTTATTTAAACAAATAATAAACAATTTTGGAGGGCACTTAAGAATTGTATTATATGGAGCAGCTCCAATGAGTAAAGACACAATTCTAGGATATAACAATTTAGGAATAGACTCAATCCAAGGTTATGGATTAACTGAAACATCACCTGTTATATCAGCAGAAACAGATAAGAAAAAAAGACCAGGTTCAATAGGCCTAGTATTAGAAAATTTAGAATGCAAAATAGTAGATAAAAACGAAGAAGGTATAGGAGAAATAGTTGTAAAAGGACCAAGTATAATGCTTGGATATTACAATAATGAAGAAGCAACAAAAGAAGTATTAAAAGATGGTTGGTTTTATACAGGAGATTACGGCTATTTAGACGAAGACGGATTTTTGTTCATAACCGGAAGAAAAAAAGATGTTATAGTATTAAGAAATGGAAAAAATGTATATCCACAAGAAATAGAATTCTTGATTAATAAGCTATTATATGTAAAAGAAAGTTTAGTATATCAAAGAGGGCAAAGCAAAACAGACACAATGTTATGTGCAAAAATAGTATATGATAAAGAGCAATTAAAGAAAAAATTTGGTAAGAAAAATGAAGAAGAATATAAAGAAGAAATTTGGAAAGATATAAAAGAAATAAATAAAAAACTACCAATATTCAAGCATATTAAAAAAATTGAAATAACAACTGAAGAGCTTGTAAAAACAACAACTCAAAAAGTAAAAAGATATAAAGAATTAGAAAATATATAAAAACATATAGTATATAGAATATAAAATATACAAAAAATAATAAGAAACCTAGGTATTATAGAAGCACCTAGGTTTTTTTGTAATTTTCGTTTTATTTATGTTTAAGCTTTTTTATAATACTTAAATTTTTTGTTATTAGGGATTAAAAATGTGTTATCAAATGTTTAAAAAAGAAAAAAAAGGAAATAATTTTTAAGAGGTGATAATTTGAGAAGGAAAAAAATGAGCAAAAAGAAAAAAATAATAATAACATTTCTAATAATGCTTTTTATTTGGATATCTGGATTTTATTTATATGTTACATATCAAAATATAGATATAAATTCAAATCAATATACAGCCAGCAAAACACAAGGACAATCCACAACAAACGAACAAACTGTGGAAAACATAGAACAAAAAAGCAAAAGTATAGCAGATACTATAGAAAAAGAAACAGAAAAAATAGTGGGAATTTCAAAATTAAAAAGTGCTGGAAATAGCATATTGTCAAATAATACCGAAAGCGACTTAGGACTTGGAACAGGATTTATTGTAACAGAAAATGGATATATTGTAAGCAACGAACACGTAACTGGGAGTAAATATAGTAAATGCTATGTGACATTAGAAAATGGAACGAATTATAATGGAAAGGTAATGTGGAGCGATAGTGATTTAGACTTATCAATAGTAAAAATAGAAGCAAAAAATTTACCATATGTTAATTTAGGCGATTCAGGTATCATACGAGTAGGAGAAGCGGTTTATGCCATACGGAAATCCAATAGGATTTGAATTTAGAAGAACAGTAACAGCAGGAATAATCAGTGCAAAAAATAGAACAATAAAAATAGAAGAAGAAAACAAAGTATCATATATGACAGATTTAATTCAAACAGATGCAACAATAAATCCAGGAAATAGTGGAGGACCATTAATTACTCCAAACGGGGATGTAATAGGAGTAAACACAGTAAAAATAACAACAGCAGAAGGCATAGGGTTTGCAATACCAATAAACATAATTAAGCCAATAATAGAAAGTTTCAAAAATACAGGAAATTTTGAAGAAGCAAAAATAGGAATTTATGCCTTTGACAAAGAAGTAATTCCATATTTAAACGAAAAACTAAAAAATCAATTTGATAAAGGAATATATGTGGATCAAATTACAAAAAATGGACCAGCAGATAACACAG
>CALXCC010000033.1 GCA_944386705.1 uncultured Clostridia bacterium
TTTAGACATTCTTCAAATTGTAATTCTTGCTTAATAATCTTCATTTTTTCACACCATCCTTTCGTTTGGATGATTTTCATATTGTTTATAGACAACAAAAAAATCAACCAGATTTTATTTTCTGATTGATTTTGTATCAATTCTGTTCTATAAAAGTTCGAACAGAAACGTCATTGGTGCGGATGAAGGGACTCGAACCCCCACGTCGTTGACACTGGTTCCTAAGACCAGCGCGTCTACCAGTTCCGCCACATCCGCATATAAAACTTAACAATAATTATATTAGCACATTTTGCTTCTATTTGTCAAGCAATTTTTGTTATTTTTTATATATTAAAATATATTATAAATCCACCTATTATTGTTATTAAAAAACCCAACATTTTTAGTCCGTTAGAAGCTTCATTTTGGTCTCCAAATCCAAAGAATTTTTTTGTTATTATTCTTGCGTCATAAATTAAAGTTACTCCTATTAAAAGCATTATTGTTGCAATTAGCATTATGATTATTTTTCCCATTTTATCTACATCCTTTTTTGTTTTCATATATAATATACTATCTCGAACTCAAAAAGTCAATATTTATTATTCATTTGAAAATATTGTAAATTTTTTTTATAATCGGATTGACTTTTTTGGAAATATTTGGTAAAATCTTTTTTATGAAGTAAACACTCTTCATATATACCAAAGAAGTAATTCTTTTATTTTTTATAAAATCATTATTTACAGGAGGGATTATTATGTGCACAAGCGATTTTATAATGGAAATAAAAGAGATTGATCGTCAAAACCCTCGTGGCTTTATGGCTACAGGAATAATTAAAAAAGGGAAAGTTTTTCTTGGCGATTTTTTAGAAATTGTTGGAATCAATAACATTTTAAAAACTCACATTGCTTTTATTGAAAAAATTAATAACGATAGTGAAGATAAAAACTCGCTTATTATTTCAAATTCAGCACAATGTGGTGAAAACGTTCGGTTACTTTTGACAAATAGCCGTAATGATGCTATTTGTGTTGGTCAAATAATTTCTACACCGAAAAAGATTAGACCTCACAAAAAGTTTGTAGCTGAAATATCTTTACTTAATAACATAACTTTTTGTCTTTCTGAAGATTATAGTTTTAATGCTAATATTTCTTTTAGCGAAATTTCAGAAGCTACTGCTACTTTTTGCTTATTAGATAATATGCAAAATTCTATTTCGTCTTTTTGTGTTACTATCGAAATGGATGTCCCATTAGCAATTGGGGTTAATCTAAATTTTGAGATTTACAAATGGAATGAAAAAATCGGAGTTGGAAATGTAATAAAAATTGTAGAATAGATATTTATTTGGAATTACTTTGTTTTGGTTAAAAAGACCACTTTTTTGTGGTCTTTTTTATATTTCTATTCTTTTTGCAAATTTATCACGTATCAATTCTTTTAATGGTCTATTTTTTTCTTGTTCAAGTTTAGGATCTTCGTCTAATATCCTTATTGCTACTCCTTGTACTAATTTTAGTATATCTATATCTTCAAATAAATTTGCAATTTTAAATTCTGGAAGTCCATGTTGCATAGTTCCAAAGAAATCTCCTGAGCCTCTTAGCTCTAGGTCTTTTTCTGAGATTACAAATCCATCATTTGTTTCGCACATTACTTTCATTCTTTCTTTTGTTTTCTCGCCTTTTCCTTCGTATTTTAAAATACAATAAGACTTATATTCGCCTCTTCCTACTCTTCCTCTTAATTGATGTAGTTGCGCTAGGCCAAATCTTTCTGCATTTTCTATTACCATAATGTTACTGTTTGGGACATCAACTCCTACTTCGATTACTGTTGTTGAAATTAAAATATCTATTTCTTTGTTTTTAAAACGTTCCATTATATTGTCTTTTTCTTTTGGTTTCATTTTTCCGTGAATATATTCTACTTTATATTGTGGAAAAACTTCTTTACTATATGTTTCATATAGTTTTTCTACAGATTTTAAATCCATTTCTTCATTTTCTTCTACTAGAGGGCAGACTATATATGCTTGTCTTCCTTCTTTTAGTTGTTTTTCTATAAAGTTATTTACTCTTTCTGTCATATTTTTGTTTACTGCAAATGTGTCAATTTTCTTTCTATTAGGTGGTAATTCATCAATAATTGATATATCTAGGTCACCATATAATATTAGTGCTAGTGTTCGTGGAATTGGTGTTGCTGTCATAACTAACACATCTGGATTTTCTCCTTTTTCTGCAATTTTTGTTCTTTGTTTTACTCCAAACCTATGTTGCTCATCTGTTACAACAAGTCCCAGATTTTTAAATTGTACATTGTCTTCTAAGATTGCATGCGTTCCTATTAATATGTCAATTTCACCATTTCTTAGCCTTTCTAATATATCTTCTTTTTTCTTTTTGGTAATTCCTGAAATTAATAATTCACATCTAACATTTAATTTTTCTAACATTGTTTTGAAGTTTTCCATATGTTGCGTAGCAAGTATTGCAGTTGGTGCCATTATGGCTGCTTGATATCCTGATTTTACTGCTTTATATGCTGAGCACATTGCAACTACTGTTTTTCCTGAACCAACGTCTCCTTGTAATAATCTATTCATTGATTTTTCTGATTCCATATTATTGTCTATTTCTTCTAATACTCGTAATTGCGCTTTTGTAAGCTTAAATGGTAATGTGTTTATTACATCTGACATTTTTGCTTCTTTGGAAAATTTAATTCCTTTTTCTTGTATGTAATTATTTTTTAATTGTAAAAGTGCAAGCTGAACTGATAGCAATTCTTCAAATACAAGCCTATTTCTAGCTATGTTAAAGTCTTTAAATTCATTTGGAAAATGTATTTGTTTTGTTGCATCATTTATGTTTTGCAATTTATATTCTTTTAAAATATATTCTGGTAATGTTTCTGGCAAATTTCTAAAAACTTCTTGTATTCCAGCTTCCATAATTTTTCTTAAATTGTTTTGTGATAAATTATATGTTAATGGATATATTGGAACGATTCTTCCTGTATTTTGCGTTTTTTCTTCTGTATCAAATACCGGAGAAGTAAACATTACTTTTCCAGCTTTTTTAGTAACTTTTCCAAAAAATTTATACTTATTGCCTATAGTAAATTTGCTTTTTAAGTATTGTTGATTAAACCACGTAATTGTTGCAGATGCCGTTTCGTCTCTTACAATAAGTCTTTGCATTGTTTTTCCTTTTAGTCTAACATTTGTCATACCACTACAGACAACTGCTTCTATTAAAACTTCTTCTCCGTCTTCACACTCATAAATATATTTTGGTTTACTTCTATCTTCATAAGTTCTTGGATAATATGTAATTAAATCTTTTAATGTAAATATTCCTAGTTTATTTAACAATAAAACTCTACTAGGTCCTACTCCTTTTATGTATTTTACGTCTTTTTCTAAAACTACCATTAAAAATCTCCCCCAGAAGAAAAAGATTTTCTAATCTTTTATCTTCCATAGTTTAAAATCTAGCCCATCAGCACTTACCAATTTAAAGTCTATTCCAAAATGCTCTCCTTCTACAGCGTCCTTAATTGAGGCACTATGTAAATGTCCATAATAACATTTTTTTATTTGATATTTTTTGATTATTTCAATAATTTCGTTTAATTCGTTTTTGGCTAAGTTAGAACTTGTTATTGGTGGATAATGTGTAAATGCTATCATTTCTTTTTCTTTTCCATAATTTTTTATTCCATCTTGTATTGATAGTTCAAGCCTTATTGCTTCACGCTTAAATAGTCTTTTATCTTCCGCTTCTTCTGTTTGACTCCATCCTCTTGTTCCTATAATAATACAATTATCATATTCGTACGAATTATTATATAGAAAATCTATGTTTTTGAATTCATTTTTTTCTATGTATTTTCTCATACTAGTAACTGTATTCCACCAGTAATCGTGGTTTCCTTTTAATAGTAATTTTTTTCCTGGTAGACTGTTAAGGTATGCAAAGTCCATATCTGTATCTTTTAGGTATGTTGCCCAAGAAAAGTCGCCTGGTAATACTACTAAATCTTTTTCTTTTACTTTTTCCAACCAGTCTTGCTTTATTTTTTCTTCGTGTCCTTCCCAGTTACTGCCAAATATGCTCATAGGTTTATTTTCTTTGAAAGATAAATGCAAGTCTCCAATTGTATATATTGCCATATTTTTTCTCCTTCTATTTTTCTAAAAACTCTTCTCTTTGCTGTTTTGCTTCTTTACTTAATATTTTCCCACAAAAATCACATCGATTTGTTGCATTTGCACATTCTGTACAAATATCTTCTCTCATACTTGAATCTTGAAATTCTTTTTGGCATATTTTACAAGTGTGTGGTGCCAAATCTTTTGTTGCCATATGTAATATTACGTCACAAGTTTCTTCTCCAAATATTTCTTTTGCTTTTGTTTCTTTACTATTAGCACTTGACTTAACTTGGCTATATATACCTATCCCAATAGCTAGTACAACTAATATTACTATTATTATAATTAATATTTTATTTTTCATTTTCTTCTCTCCCTTTTTGTCTAATTGTATCCAGTTTTTGGACACTTTTTCAAGTAACTTGTTGACAATATGTGTCCCCTTTTGGACATTTTGTCCAAAAGGAAACGTCCCTAATTTACCTAATTTATCTACCTAAGTTTAAGATTTGGGATAGCATTTAATTCTAATCCATTTTTGTTTCCTTTAATAAAATTATAGTATCCTGCTGAGGCTATCATAGCAGCATTATCTGTACATAGCTTTAAATCTGGCATATATACTTTTATTCCTTGTTGTTCTAATTCTTTAAATCTTTTTCTTATATATGAGTTTGCTGATACTCCACCTGCTAAACTTATTTTCTTAATTCCTGTTTTTTCTATTGCTTTTAATACATTTTCCATTAATGTGTCTGTTACATTTTTTTGGAAGCTTGCACATAAGTCAGCTTTATTTATGTTTGGATTTTTGTGGTGTAAGTTTATTACTGCTGTTTTTATTCCGCTAAAGCTAAAATCCATTGTTTCTTCTGCAAAGTGTGTTCTTGGAAGTTCTATATTTGCTTTTCCTTCTTTTGCCAACTTGTCTACTTTTGGACCTCCAGGGTATCCTAATCCTACTACTCTTGCTACCTTGTCAAAGGCTTCTCCTATTGCATCATCACGAGTTCTCCCGTAGCACTTCAAATTCTGTATATTCTTTTACGTTTATTATTTGTGTATTTCCTCCTGACATCATAACACAAATAAATGGTGGTTCTAAATCTTTATGTGTTATATAATTTGCTGCTATATGTCCTTGGATATGATTAGTCCCTACTAATGGAATTTCTGTAGCAAATGCTAATGCTTTTGCATAAGAAAGTCCTACTAATAATGCTCCTACCAGTCCTGGACCATATGTTGGTGTTATTGCATCTATTTCTTTTAGTTTTACATTCGCGTCTTGCAGAGCTTTTTTTGTAACTCTTGATATTGCTTCAATGTGATTTCTTGATGCTATTTCTGGTACTACTCCACCATATTTTTCATGTATTGGTATTTGAGTGTCTATTACATTACTTAAAATTTCTCTTCCATTTTTAACTATTGCAACTGACGTTTCGTCACAACTTGATTCTATTCCCATTGTTAATATATCTTTTTCCATTTCTTCTCCTATCATTATTTTATGTTTTTATAATTGATTACTTTACATTATCTTATTTTAGTACCTATTTTTCTTTTTTTATTTATGTTGTATTTTTATCTTCTTCTAGTTAATATAAATATTTTATATGCTTTAAAGTTAAAGCAGATTTCGAAATATCCTAAATTGGATAAACGAAACCTGCATTTTATTATCCTAAAATTAATAATTTTCCTAAATCTAGAATTCCTCTTGTTATCCAATTTATTGCTGGTGTTATAATCATTCCTGCTATTCCTGTTATCCATAATACTATAAATACAAGATAAAATATTTGTTCATTGTTTACAAACCATTGTTTTGCTTTATATGGTAAAAATGGCATAATGATTTTCGAACCATCTAATGGTGGTAGTGGTATTAGATTAAATACTCCTAAACCTATGTTAATTGTTATTATTGAAGCTATTAATAACATTATTATTTCACCAACTGTTGAATCTAAAAATTCTGCCCCTGCGTATTTGTATACTGCATAATAAATTAGTGTAAAAACTATTGCTAGCACAAAATTCATAAGTGGCCCTGCAACTGATACAATAGCTTCTCCTTTTTCCATTGAAATTTTCCTAGTATAATTATTTGGATTTACGTGTACAGGTTTTCCCCAACCAAATCCTGCAAACACTAACATTAGAGTTCCTATTAGATCTAAATGTGCAAATGGATTTAAGCTAAGTCTCCCTTCATTCTTTGCTGTATTATCTCCCAATTTATATGCGGCAAATCCATGTGCAAATTCGTGAAAAGTAATTGCAATTAGTACTCCTGGAATTCCAACTAATATACTAAATAATGAATTGGGGTCACTTATTAAATTTACTAACATTGCAAATGCAATTATTCCTATAACAAGGTATATAACTCTTCTATCAAAATTATACATATTTGTTTGTATGATATAATTTAATAAGTTAAATATATCATACTCTCCTTTCTATATTTATATTATGATTTATACTATATCACATATTTACATTCCTTTCAAGAATATCTTCACTTAAATTTTTTTATAATTGACTTATTATTTATTTGTTTGTATAATACTTATTATTAAATGATTAGGAGATTTTTATGAACAATTATTTAAATAAATTAGCATTTAATGAAATTATAGAAAAATTAAAAAGTTATTGTAATACTTATATAGGAAAAGATATTGCTTCATTATTGCTTCCAAGTAATAAAAAAGAAGTTGTTAAAAATTGGCTAGAAGAGACAAACGAAGCAATATCTTTAGCTTTACGTGCTTCTTTTCCTAGTTTTATGGAAATAAAGCCAATTGATGTTTCTTTAAAAAGACTTGCAAGCAGTCAAACACTTAATTCCTCTGCACTTTTAAATTTAAAGAATATTTTTCAATTAGCACACAATTTAAAAAATTATATAAGTCAAGATTTCTTAGAAGAAAACTCTTATCCTCTTTTATTTAACTTGTTTAATGAACTTTATTCAAACAAAAGCATAATAGATAGTATTAATAATATAATTATAGACGAAAATACAATAAATGATAAAGCTTCTAAAACATTATATGATATAAGAAGAAAAAAGATGAAATTAGAACACGATATTCGTGGGGAATTAAACAAACTTCTTCGTTCTAAATATGTGCAAGATAGTATTATTACAATTAGAAATGACCGTTTTGTTATTCCCGTAAAAGAAGAATATCGTTCTTCAGTAAAAGGATTTGTACACGACATTTCAAATGCAGGTTCTACAGTTTTTATTGAACCTCTTTCTGTTTTTGAAATGAATAATGAACTAAATGAATTATCTGCTAAGGAAGAACTTGAAATCCAAAGGATTTTACAAGAATTATCTAGTCTCTTCTTTCCTTATCAAGAAGAATTGAAATTAGATATTGACTTAATAGGAAAATTAGATTTCATTTTTTCTATTTCTAAGTTTGCAAGAAGTTTGAATGGTAATATCCCCCATATAAATGATAAAAAAGAACTCAATTTAATAAATGCTCGTCATCCTTTAATTTCTAAAGATAGTATCGTTCCTATTTCTTTAACTTTAGGGACTAATTTTAAAGTTTTATTAATTACTGGTCCCAATACTGGTGGAAAAACTGTTACTTTAAAAACTGTTGGATTGCTTTCTTGTATGGCTTGTAGTGGTCTAGCAATTCCAGCTGATTTTGGCTCTAGCATTTATGTATTTGATCAAATATTTACTGATATCGGAGACGACCAAAGTATTTCAAATTCACTTAGTACTTTTTCTTCACATATGAAAAATATTGTTCATATTGTAAATAATGCTACTAAAGATTCTTTAATTTTGGTTGACGAATTAGGCTCTGGAACAGACCCAATTGAAGGTGCTAATTTAGCAATTAGTATATTGGACTATCTAAAAAACCTTGGAAGTTTAATTATTGCAACCACTCACTATCAGGAATTAAAGAAGTACGCACTTGTAACAGATGATTTTGAAAACGCTTCAGTAGAATTTGATGTTGCAACATTAACTCCAACTTATAAATTATTAGTCGGAATCCCTGGTAAAAGTAACGCTTTTGAAATTAGTAAAAATCTTGGACTAAGCGATTTAATTATAAAAAAAGCTAAGTCTTTGCTATCTAATCAAGAAATAAATATTGAAGATTTATTAAAAAATATTTATAATACAAAAACCGAGCTTGAACAAGAAAAACAAGAAATTGATAAAAAATTAAAAGAAGTTTCTGAGCTAGAAAATTCTTTAAAAAAAGACCATTCTTCTTTAAAACAAGAGCAAGAAAAAATTATTAATAATGCTAAAATAGAAGCTCGTAATATTTTATTAGATGCAAAAGAAGAAGCAAACGAAATTATTAGACAAATGAATTTGATGTCAAATGATATAAAAAGTGCAGACAGTATGAGAAATAAATTAAATAAAAAATTAAAAAGTATCAATATTAAAGCTAATATTGCTGAGGCAGATACTGATTTTGACTCTAATAATCATAAAGAAACATTTACAAAAGAAGACATCAAACCAAATATGGAAGTCTTTGTAAGAAGTTTAGAAAAAAACGCTACTGTTATTTCTAATGTTTCTAAATCCAATGAAGTTCAAGTACAAATTGGATTAATTAAAATGAATCTTCCAATTTCTGATTTAGAAAAAGCACATAATAATTCAGGAAATAATTTGGGAACAGACAAAAAAGGGAAAAATAATATTTCAAAAAATTCTAGCTATACTAGTATTTCTAAATCTAAAACAGTAAAACCTGAAATTAATGTAATTGGTTTAAATGTAGAAGAAGCAATATTCGTTGTTGACAAATTTTTAGACGATTGTAGTTTAGCAAAACTTCAAACTGTTAGAATTGTTCACGGCAAAGGTACTGGTAAATTAAGAAATGGTATACATCAATTTTTGAAAAAACATCCTCAAGTAAAATCTTATAGAATGGGTACTTACGGTGAAGGTGAAATGGGTGTTACTGTTGTGGAATTAAAATGAACTTTGGGGACGTTCCTTAAAGTTCATAATTAATTGCTCAAAAAAAGACACTTGAAATTTCAAGTGTCTTTTAGTTTAACATTAATTTTCGACGTAGTTCGTCTTTTTCTTCTTGTTCTGAATATTTAAATAGTTCTATCAGAATTAAAGATGTTTTTTTGTATTCTTTTAATAAAGAATACATAAAGCTCATATCAATAACCTTCAGAACATTTTCATTATTCATTGGAATTTTTTCTGAAATTAAATTTTGTAATGCTATATGATAAATATGTAATTTAGCATTATCTAAAATATTTCTTTTCATTACATCTATAGAATTAAAAAACTCTTCATTTTCTAATTCTGTGCCCTTTACTTGTTCTTTTAGCTCTTGATAAACTGATTTAAAAAATGAATATATTTCGTTTGATTTGAAAAAAACCTCTAATTTTCTCAAACAATCTTTCCTTTCTGCGTAGAACTCTTCTACGTCCTTTCCTGTAACATCTAATTCTAAGCTAAACTTTAAATTGTAATCCATAGTCTTCCTCCTTAATGTCATACCTTACTTACTAAACGTCCCTTTTAGGACATATTATAATTATACTATATTTTTTATGTTAAGTCAAAATTAATAAAATCAATTGCAATTTAAAAAGAACTTTAAGGAACGTCCCTAAAGTTCACACATACTTTTCTATTACAACTACAGTTCTTCCACTTCTTGTAGTTCCAGCAAACTCTTTTACAATAAATCTTCCTTTCCCACGAATTGTAATTATATCTTTCAATTTAATTTGTTTAGAAAGCTTGGTTTCATTTTGACCATTTACAAATACTCTTTCTTGGTTTATTATTTGTGCTGCCTTATTTCTTGAAGTCTTTGCTAAGTCTGATACGATATTATCTAAACGTAAAGATGGAACTATTATTTTTATTAATTCTAGTTTTATTTCTTTTTTTCTTATATTTTTAATTTCTTCTATTGTAATATCAGTTTTTTCAAAACGGGTTAAATTAGGTAGTTCTTGTTTTAAGATTTCTGCAAAGTCTTCTACTACTACAATATCAGCACCATCGTCTGATACTAATATATCTCCTACTTTTTCTCTTTTTAATCCTAGTTTTACAATTCCACCTAAATAATTTCTATGTGTATATTTTCCTTTTTCTTCTTCTGGCAAACTTACACGAACTACTTTCAACATTTTAGAGTAGTTTTTTTCTAGCATACTTTCGTTATATTTTTCTGGATATATTATAAGGATCTTTCTTTCACTTTCTTCATATGCTCCATAAAACTTATAATTTTCAAACTTTATTTTCCTTAAAAAGTTTTCTACTAAGGATATTTGGTACATATCTAAAAAATCTGTATGCTCTATTTTTTCCCTTGTTTTAGAAAATTCTATTTTATCTAAAACTTGTGATAAGCATATTTTGTCTTCTTGCTTTCTATAATCTTTTAATAATTCTTGTTTATTCATTTTTTATCCTTTCTTTTTGTCTATTGGTTACGTTGGGGACAGGTACCATTTGACCATTTTTGGCTACGTAGTACCTGGTACCATTTAGCCATTTTTGGCTATGTTGGGGACAGTTATCTAGTGCTCACCTTTTGTTTACGATTTTCCCCTATTGCTTGATTTTCTTTTATTTTTTCTATATCTATTTTGTTTATTATAGATTTTACATCTTGATGGTAAATTTTTTCTAGTTCTTCTACTGTTCCGTGTTTTATGAATTCGTCCGGATATGCAAAGGTTTGAATGTCTATTTCTTCTAGTTTTTCTTTTATTATTAGTTCTTTTACTGCTGTTCCAAGTCCATTTATGGTTGTTCCGTCTTCTATTGTAATTACTTTTTTTGTTTTTTCTATTGATTTTTTTATTACTTCTTCGTCTAGTGGCTTTAGGAATCTTGCATTTATTACTTCTGCATTGATATCTTCTTTTTCTAGCATATCTGCTATTTTCTTTGCTCTTGCTACTGTTTTTCCTATTGCAATTATTGATATATCTGAACCTTTTTTTATTATTTCTGCTTTTCCTAATTTTAATTCTTCACATTTTTCAAATTTTTCTTTTGCTTCTCCACCTCTTGGGTATCTAATTACTACTGGCTTTTTTAAGTTTATTGCAAATTCTAACATTTCTTCTAGTTCTTTAAAATCTTTTGGTGCCATTATTGTCAAGTTTGGAACTAGTCTAAAAAATGCCATATCTAATGTTCCTTGGTGTGTTTCTCCATCTGCTCCAACAATTCCTGCTCTATCTACGCACATAATTACTGGTAAGTTTTGAATTGCTACATCGTGTATAACTTGGTCATATGCTCTTTGATAGAATGAAGAATAAATAGGAACAACTGGTATTACTCCTTCTTTTGCCATTCCCGCTGCTAGGCCAACTGCATGTTGTTCTGCAATACCTATATCAAAAAATCTATCTGGGAATTTTTTTGCAAATTCTGATAATCCTGTTCCATCTCTCATTGATGCTGTAATTGTTACTATTTTATCATTTTTGTTTGCAAGTTCTATTAATTTGTCTCCAAAAACCTTTGAATAATCAGCACTTTTTTTATATTTTGGCTTTCCTGTTTCTATGTCAAATGGTGCTGTTGCGTGAAATCTATCTGGATTTTCTTCTGCTATTTTGTATCCTTTCCCTTTTTTTGTTAAAACGTGTATTAAAACAGGTCCATCTAGTTCTTTACTAATTCTTAGCATTCTTTCTAATTCTTCTATATTATGTCCATCTACAGGTCCTAAATAACGAAATCCTATATCTTCAAAAAACATTTTTGGTATGATTAATTGTTTTATACTTCTTTTTACTCTTTGTACTATTTTTACAAATGGTTTGCCAACTAGTGGTATTTTATTTATAAATTTCTTAATTGATATATTTGATTTTGTATAGCTTCTTTTGGTTCTTAATTTACTAAGAAGCATATTTATTCCACCGATATTTTTTGAGATACTCATCTCGTTGTCATTTAATATTACAGTTAATCTTGTTCTACTATAACCTGCATCATTTAAAGCTTCTAAAGCCATTCCTCCAGTTAGCGCTCCATCTCCTATTACTGCAACTATTTGGTTATTTTCGCCTTTTATGTCTCTTGCTCTTGCCATTCCTAAAGCTGCTGAAATAGAAGTACTGCTATGCCCTGTATTAAAGCAATCTGTATCTGATTCATTGGTCTTTGGAAATCCTGCTATTCCTTCTAATTTTCTTAATGTTTTTAGTGCTTCTTTTCTACCAGTTAAAATTTTATGCACATAAGTTTGATGTCCTACATCCCATACAATTTTATCTTTTGGCAAATCTAAAACTGTATGTAACGCAATTGTTAGTTCTACTACACCTAAATTAGAAGCTAAGTGACCTCCATTATTTGATACTATTTCTAATATATATTTTCTAATTTCTTCAGCCAATTGTGTCTGTTCTTGTATATTTAGTTTTTTTACATCTCCTGTTTTGTTTATTTTTTCTATCATATTATCACCTATTCTTTATGTTCAAAGTGGCTCTATTATATCACGTTTAACTTTTTTAGTAAAGTGA
>CALXCC010000034.1 GCA_944386705.1 uncultured Clostridia bacterium
AATTGCACTTTAGAAGAACAAGCAATAATAAATATATTAAAAATAAATCCAGCAACTACTCAAGAAGAAATATCAAGGCAGATTAATAAATCTGTAAGAACTGTAAAAACTTATATGGCAGAAATGCAAGAAAAAGGTCTGATAGAAAGAAAAAACGGCAAAAAGAATGGAGAATGGATAGTAAATGAGCAATAAAAAAAGGTATAGCATTTTATTTGGATAGAAAATTTATAGTATATGAAGAAGAGACTACAAAAGTGCATTCTATTTTGTTAGATTATAATATAGAAAAGTGCTTTGAAAATATAAAAAATATAGTATATTCATATGATAATAAGGATATTATTATCAAAATATTTAGCGATAATTTAATATTTATTTCAGACAAGAGATATGAAAGCGAAGATTGGGAAAAATCAAAAAATAGACTAATAAAATTAGCTAATATTATTTTAGCAGTTATGTTTTCTACATCAAGTGAATATCTTAATATGAAAAAAGGAAGTACTACATTTTTATACATGATAAAGAAATAACTGTAAAAAATATTATTCATTGCACTGCTAGTAATGAATATAATGAGATCGAATTTGTAGCTTGTGATGGAACAATAAAATTAGACGATTTAATGCAAATGGACGATATAAATGCTTTTGAAAGAAATAATAATACTAGTTTTGTATATGATGTAAAGACTATAAATGAGTTTTTTGAACTATTTGAAAAAAACTTAAATTTAATTATTGATAAAAAAATAGAAAATATAGTATATATGCTTTATAGAAGTATTTTAGAAACTAAAAAGAGTAATTTTGACATTTCAATATTATTATCTTTTTTCGGTATTGAAAATGTATTAAGCGACATATGGGACAATGCTTTGATTGAGAGAGATTTATTTGCAAAATACTATAATATTAATTTTCAAATGCAATATGGATTCGAAGGATAAAAAATGAATAAATGAAGGCGAGAATTAAATCTCGCCTTTAATTATTCCTCAAAACATCCCATAACTAACTGAGAGCCATCACAAAATCCATTTCTATAATACTTCTCATTCCAATAAACATAATGATTTAGAAGTCAAACAAGATTTAATATAAGTCTGTTATCTCCATCAAAAGCAAAAAGTTGTTAAACACTTTAAAAATGATAGAGACAACATAAGATAGATTTAATATATAGATAGGCATAATTAATCAAAAAGAAAAGAGTGATGAAAATATTAAAAAATTGCAGTATATATATTGTATTTTTAAAAAAAATCATGTAAAATGGACATTATACAAAGGAGTGATTAATATGCAATTTTATACAATCGAGCAAATAGCCCAAAAATCAGGAAAAAGCCAAAAAACAGTAAGAAGACATATAGCGGCTAAAAAGTTAAAAGCAGATAAAATACAAAATAAATATAGAATATCAGATATAGCATATAAAGAATGGATAAATGGAAAAGTATTTGAAGAAGATGACAAAGGAGTATTTACTAAAAAAATAAATACAGAAACTAATGATAGTTATAAAATTAATTGGGCAGATATTTCGAAAGTTTGGGAAAAAGATGGATGGAAAAATGTTAATGATAGAAATGGATATAAATTCATAGATTTATTTTCTGGTGCTGGGGGATTAAGTTGTGGCCTAGTAATGGCTGGATTTACTCCTGTTGCATCAGTAGAAATTATGCCTGAAGCAGTAGAAACATATAAATATAATTTTATAAATAAAAAAGGTTTTAATGAAAAAGTTGAAACAAGAGATATAAGAACGCAAGAAGTAAAAGAAGAATTATACAAA
Organism: uncultured Clostridia bacterium; assembly: GCA_944386705.1. Lineage (GTDB taxonomy): Bacteria > Bacillota > Clostridia > TANB77 > CAG-508 > CAG-269. The sequence goes on from CALXCC010000034.1 coordinate 1,804, forward strand.
ACAATAGGCAATCAACATATAGATTTAATAGTTGGAGGATTTCCGTGTCAAGGATTTAGTATGGCGGGAAATAGAGTAGTATCTGATCCAAGGAATAGCTTATATTTAGAGATGCTTGAAATAGTAAAAAATATTAAACCAGATTATGTAGTTATGGAAAATGTAGAAGGCTTAAGATCTATGTTAAATGGAAAAGTAGAAACGCAAATAATAAACGATTATAAAGAAATAGGATATAAAATAAATGTTACTACTTTAAATGCTGCAGATTATGGTGTAGCACAGTTAAGAAGGCGTGTTATATTTATAGGAAATAGAATAGGAAAAAAGAATTATCATCCAAAGCCATTATATGAACCAAATAATTATAAGACATTAGGCTCAGCAATATACAAATTTATGAATATAGATGAAGACAAAAGTATAAACCATGTGTTTACAAGACATACAGAAGATATGAAAAAAAGATTAGCAAAAGTACCTGAGGGAGCAAGCTTATTTAAAGATTATTCTGATTCATGGAAAAAATCTCCATGGGATAAACCTTCATGTACAATTAAGGAAAACCATGGAGCAGTAAATATACATCCTAAGTTACCAAGAGTTTTAACTGCTAGAGAAATAGCAGCAATACAATCTTTTCCCGATGATTTTATTTTTAAAGGTGCAAAAAAATGGCAATTAGTGCAAATAGGAAATGCAGTACCACCATTATTAGGAAAGGCAATAGGATTATCTGTAGAAAAGGGATTAAATGAGAAAAATAAATAAAGATAAGCTATAAGTGAAGTGAACTAACTTTAGTGGATACTAAAAAATATATGGGACTACATTTTTTGTAGTCTCATATTTTTATTTCATTTAATCCATTATATTAGTAAGATGGCCAAACCATCCAATGTTATTTTCCGTCAATTATTTTAATTAAATTTGTTAAATTAAATCTAAACTTATAGCAGTTCCTATTTTTATGAACTTGAAATTCACCAATAGATATATTATTGTATTTTACAGTATTACTTTCATTCCAATCTTCAATATTTTCTTTTGTAAAAGTAATATTTTCTCGTTTCCACTCAAAATTTGATGCATAGTCTTTTTTAAATATTTTATAAAAATAATTTTCTTTTTTCTGATATATCCATAATAAATAATCAGAATCAAATAAGTGAGTGGAATATATATTAAGCATTTCATCTATATGCTTATATACCATTTCTTTAAACGATACCTCATTAATTTCATCTGAATCACATAGATGTTTAAAATACAAGTAGCAGGTGCTTGAACTGGGTTGACCTACTTCTGGTGGACATACCATATTTCCAGTATTGGTCTTTAAAGATAATGTTAAATTGCCTTCTAATAGAAAATCGTAAGGACATTTACTTTTTGCTTTTCTAAGACCTTGTTCAGATCCTGTATGTTTTATTGGTTTTGGAAGATATAGAAAAGAATCTATAATTATATCTCTAATTTGTGATTCTATAATTCTAGAAGTTCTTTCTATTAAATGAGATGGAAAATCTAAGTTAAAAACATCACAAATTGTTTTTTCAGCGGTCATTCCGAAAGTTTCTGTGTTCAATGAAATGGTTTTTAAAAATTCAATTACAGATTTCATAATAAATCTAAATTTAAAGGTTCTATTTTTATGAATTTGAATTTCTGCGATTGATTTATTTTTATATTTTAAAGTTGTACTTTCTGTCCAATTTTCTAAATCTCTTGTAAAAGTAAAATTGGAACGATCAAATTCTAAATCTAAAAACTGATTTCTGTCAAAAATTGTATATGTTAATTGATTAGAGGCTGTATATTGAAACCATATTGTGAAATCAGATATAAATAGATAATCAAAAAATATAGGTAACATCGTATGAATATTATTATATACAATTGACTTAATTTCTTCTTTATCTTTAATATTTTTATTTGCAAATTGATTGAAGTGATAATTGAATGTTTCTATTCCTGCTTGTCCAACCACTCTTGGAGCGATTTTATCTCCAGTTTTGGATGTTCTAATTGAAAGAGTTTTTCTATTCATAAGTATGAAATTATTTGGATTATATTTTTCGCCAGAATTTTTGGAATTAGTATATGTAACACATTCTTTTGGTATAACTCCTAATTCATCAAAAGCTGATATAACCACTTTTTTTATGTTTAAATTACTAATATAATCTTCATTATAGTTAGATGTAAATTGCTCTTTAGCTTCTATCGGAATTGGAACATTGAAATAATCACAAATAAATTTTTGAATTGTGATTCCTAAATCTGCATTATTCATAAGAATCACCATCATCATCTATAAATAATTTGTAAGTTTCAATTTCTAATGCATCAGCAATTTTTTGAATGTTATCCAAAGAAATACTTCTTCTTTTTGATTCGATGGCACTAATATATGTTCTATGTAATTTAGATTTTTCTGCAAATTTTTCTTGAGATAAACCTAAATTGGTTCTATATTTCTTTAAATTTCTACTAAATACATCTTTTATATCCATAATATCACCTCATTATAACTATCTGATAGATACTTAAATTAGTCAACAGACAATAAGTAACAAATTATTTAAAAAAATAATTTTCTTAGCATTTGATTGAATACAATCAAATATTTTGTAAATACTTAAAATATGAATAAATTATATTTAATAAAAAGGCCTGAACTATTTCAGGGTGAAAAATATTTAAATTTAAATAAAAGATATTTTGAGGGTTGGTATTTTAAAAATACCAATAAAGATAATGGAATTTCATTTATTCCAGGAATAAATATAGAAGGCAAAAAGAAAAAAGCATTTATACAAGTAATTACAAACAAGGAATCATATTTTGTTAATTATAACATCGAAGATTTTAAATTTAATTTTGAACCGTTTTACATCAAAATTAAAGACAATATTTTTTCAAAAGAAGGCTTAAAAATAGAAATTTTGGATGACAAACAAAATCTTAAAATAGATGGAAAAATTAAATACACTAATAGCAAAAATATTAGTGTAAGTGCTATAAATCCAAATATAATGGGCCCATTTTCTTATGTACCATTTATGGAGTGTAATCACGCAATACTAAGTATGAAAAACATTACAACAGGTTCAATAACCATAAATAATAGAAAAATAGATTTTAATAATGGCATTGGGTATATAGAAAAAGATTGGGGTTGTTCTTTTCCTAAATCATATATTTGGTGCCAAGGAAATAACTTCAAAAACTCAGAGGCAAGTTTTATGATTTCAATAGCAAATATTCCGTTTAAATTATTTGAATTTAGAGGAATTATAGCAACTTTAATAATAGGAGATAAAGAATTTAAGTTTACAACATATAACAATGCCAAATTGATAGAATATATTGTGGGCGATAATTCAATAAATATAACATTGGAAAGGAGAGGTTATATTTTAAATATAAAATCACAATATAATGAAGGACTTAAGCTTTCAGCTCCTGTTAAAGGAAAGATGGAAAGAGATGTATTTGAAAGTATTTATTCTACAATTTTGGTGACTTTAAAAAAGAATAATACTTTGATTTTTTCTGATACTAGCAAAAACTGTGGTGTAGAGATAGCAAAATAAATATTGCTATATTAAAACACAAATGGTACAATAATACCATAAAAATACAAAGGAGTTGATAAAATGAAACTAGAAAATAAAACAGCAATCATAACAGGAGGGGCAATGGGAAATGGTTTAGGAATAGTAAAAATATTTCTAAAACACGGAGCAAATGTAGTGATATTTGATTACTCAAACAAACTAGAAGAAACATTAGAAAACTTAAGAAAAGAAGGTCATAATGTAGAAGGATACTTAGTAGATATAAGAGACAGAAAAAGAATAAAAGAATGTGTACAAAAAGTAGTAGAAAAGTATAAACAAATAGACATTTTAGTAAATAATGCAGGAGTTGCAAAACTAACACCATTTGAAGAAACAACAGACGAAATAAGAGACTTTCACTTCGATATAAATATCAAAGGAACTTGGAATATGTCACAAGAAGTCTTACCACATATGCCAAAAGATGGTTCAATAGTAAACTTATCTTCTGTAACAGGACCAATGGTAGCTGACACTGGAGAAGTAGCATATGCTACAACAAAATCAGCTGTATTAGGATTTACAAAAGGATTAGCAGCAGAAGTAGTAAATAGAGGAATAAGAGTAAATGCTATACTACCAGGATATATTATGACACCTATGGTAGAAGGAATAGCAAAAGATTCAGATGAGAAAAATCCAGATGCAGTAGTAAAAGGAATTGCAAAAGGAATTCCAATGGGAAGATTAGGAACAATAGAAGAACTTGGAGAATTAGCAGCATTTTTAGCAAGCAACGAAGCATCTTATATAACAGGCCAAAGCTTTGTAATTGATGGAGGATCAACTCTTCCAGAAACTATGAGTGTAGGTGTATAGAAAGAGGGAGAAAAATGAAAGCTTTATTTGTAGAATATCCAAAATGTTCAACATGCCAAAAAGCAAAAAAATGGTTAGTAGAACATAATATAGAATTTGAAGATAGACATATAGTAGAAAATACCCCAAATGAGGAAGAATTAGAAAAATGGATTAAACAAAGTAATAAAGAAATAAAAAAATTCTTTAATACAAGTGGACTAAAATACAAAGAATTAAATTTAAAAGATAAGTTACCAAATATGACAGACAAAGAAAAAATAAAGTTACTTGCAAGCGATGGTATGCTTATAAAAAGACCACTTCTTATTTTAGAAGATGTAATCTTAATAGGATTTAAAGAAAAAGAATGGCAAGAGTATTTAAAATAATAAAGGAAGCCTTGAATTAGAGTCTATCTAATTCAAGGTTTTTATGATTTGCTAAGAATATACATATAATTTAGTAGAAAAAATTTTTTAGAAAAATTAATAAATTAATATTAATTATCTTTTATGAACAAGGTAAGATCTTTTATAATATCAAAAGCAGCAATTATTTCGGTTTCAGAAAAATCTTCTAAATGATGTTTAGTTTTATCAATAATAGTATCGTCAAGACCAAATAAAATATAATCAGCAGAATGTCCAGATAAATCTTTCAATTTTTTTATACTTCTATATACTAAGTTACCTTTACCATCTTCAACTAATCCCAAAAATTGTCCAGATATCCCAATTTCTTTAGCGAGTGTAGCTTTGTTCATATGCAATTCGTTTTCTCTAATATATTTAATTCTTTTTCCACGTTCGATACGTTCAAGCTTTTCTAAATCCATTTCTTTACTACTACGATTTCTAGTCATAACAAAAACTCCTTACATTTTTTGTTCATTTTATATTATAAAAATTACAATTACATAGATAAATGTTTTGTAGAATTATAGTATTTTATGGGGATTTATGGTATTATTTGTATATAAATTTTGAAAAGGAGAATGTATATGGAAGTAAAACCTATGAAAATATTAATTATAGAAGATGACATTAATGACTGTAATAATTTTATTACTTGTATAAAAAATAGAAAAGACATAGAACTAGTAGGTTTAACAGATTCAGATATAGAAGGATTACAATATGTTAAATTAAAACATCCAGAAGGAATAGTACTTGATTTAGAATTAAACAATAGCACTACAGGAAATGCAGATTCATTAGGGTTTTTATCAAATTTAAAAAAGTTGAATTTAAGATATGATCCAATTATTATAGTAACAACTCATGTAAATTCTAAGAGAACTTACGATATACTTCATAGAGAAGGTGCAGATCTTATATTGTATAAAGATCATCCAGGCTATTCAGCTGAAAATGTTTTAAATAAATTTATGAGTTTAAGAAGTGTAGAACCAAAGAAAACAATGGAAACTATAAAACAAGAATTGGAAGAAAGTGAAAATAGAATTTCAGAATGTATTTATCACGAATTAGATTTAATAGGAGTAACTGCAAAATTAAAAGGAAGAAAATACATTCATGATGCAATTTTTTATTTAATAGAAAACCCAAATAGTGATATAAATGTTATTCAATATTTAACCAAGATTTATAAGAAATCAGGCAATACCATTACTAATGGAATACAAAATGCAATTATACATGCTTGGAGAGTTTCATCAATTGAAGATTTAACAACATATTATACTGCAAGAGTAAATTATGAAACAGGAATACCAACACCAATGGAGTTTATATATTATTATGTGGATAAGATTAAAAAGATGATCTAGTATTTAATACTAGATTTTTTCATTTTTCGTCATTTTTCGCCATTTTTTTCTATCGCCAGATACCGCTTATTCAGAACGAATAGGTGGTATTTTTTTTTATGACAAGAAAACAACCAAAAACAAATATTAGATAAAAGGTGGTGATAGAATGAACTGGTTTGATGAATTCTGTAAATGGTTTGCTTATTGGATAAGATAATTGAAATAAAAAAGGAAGATAATTAAGAAAAGTAATTTTGTTGCTTAGATTGATTATCTTTCTTTTTTTATATATAATAACATAAAATAAGGATTGAAACAGGAGGAATAAATGGAGTTTAAATTATTGACAGTAGAAATTGTAATTGATTTAGTAACAACATATTTCATTAGCATATTTACATATTATATGAATTTTAAAATTATAAACAAAAAAGAAAAAATAAAAACAAAAGGAATAATAGTTATGCTAGTTGGTATAGCTATAACAACATTAATTTCTGAGATTTTAAAAGTAGAATTTAGTTTTCCATATATAATTATCTGGAGAGGATTGTTAATAGGATTATTTTTTACTATAAGTACAAAAAATGATTTAGCTTATTCGATGCTAATTACAACTGTTTCATTGAGTATAAATTATATTGTATTCAGTATAGGTATATTTGGAAGTTTTTTAGTTGATAGAATTGTTAATATTAATAATGAATTTATAAATTTATGTATTATATCAACTATTTATCTGATTTTATTACTTAGCTTTCTTAGGGTTAAAAGATTAAAGCAAGGATTAGCCTTTTTACAAAGAAAACTAGAGAATGAATACTTTGATATAGTAATTTTAAATGTAAGTATAACAATAATATTTGCTGTAATAATTTTATCGAATTATGAAGTTGTAGTGAGTAGAGCAGTTATGACAGTACTTATAATTTTGTCTATTATTATATTTATTACAATTAACAAATCTTTACAAATATACTATAAACAAAAATTACTTATTCAAGAATTAAACGAAACCAAAAAAGAACTAGATGAAAAGAACAAAGAAATAAAAATGTTAGAAAAAGAAAACTTAAGTTTTAGTAAAATTAGCCATTCAATAGCACATAAACAAAAAGCATTAGAATATAAATTAAACCAATTAGCAACGAGTAACGAAATAGCAAACGAAATAGAAATAAAAGATAGAATAAATGCTATAGCAAAAGACCTGCAAAAAGAAACTACAATAGAATTGGCAAAAACTGGCATAGAAGAAATAGACGATATGCTAAAATATATGCAATCAGAATGCACAAAAAATAAAATAGACTTTCAATTACAGCTAAATGGAAATATTCATAAAATGGTAAACAATCATATAGAAAAAGAAGCACTTGAAATTTTATTAGCAGATCACATAAAAAATGCAATTATATCAATCAATAGTGGAGAAAATATAAATAGAAGTATATTAGTAAGATTAGGAATAATAGATGGAAATTATGCAGTATATATCTATGATTCAGGTATTGAATTTGAAATAAAAACACTTTTAAATCTAGGGAAGAAGCCAAGTACAACACATAAAAATAACGGAGGTACGGGTATGGGATTTATGAATACTTTTGATACACTAAGAAAATACAAAGCGAGCTTAGATATATGTGAATATAACAAACCTTGTAAGGACAATTTTACCAAAGTACTTAAAATAAAATTTGATAAAAAAAGCGAATTCAAGATTGTGTCATATCGTAAAGCAGAAATAGAAAATGAGGATAAAGAAAAAAGTTTAACAATAGAAAAATTAGCATAAAAGTGAAAGATAAAGTTATAAGTCCAAGCCTAAACTACATATAAATGATATAAGTAGATAGGAGGGCTTGTAATATGGAAAAAGTAAAAGAATTAGGTAAAAAAATTAAAGCTAGCAAAGTGTTAAAAGCTGAAATAATTGTAATTCTAGTATGCTGGATTTTAGGAACATTGCTTCATTTTATATATCAGTGGACAGGAGAAAACAAAATAATAGCTAGCTTTAGTGCAGTTAATGAAAGTGTATGGGAACACTTGAAATTAGTATTTTATCCAATGCTTCTAGCTGGAATTGTAGAATATTTCTTTATTAAAAAAATAACTAATAATTACATTGAAGCGAAGGCTATTGGAATATTTGGAGCAATTAGTTTTATTGTAGTAACATTTTTTACTTATACTGGAATACTTGGTACAAATATTTTTTTAATAGATATTTTGATTTTTTTAAGTAGCATAATATTAGGCGAATGGATTTCATATAAACTAATGAAAAGAAAAAATGAAAGTACGGTTCAATCTAAAATATTAGCAGGAATAATTTTAATTTTCTTGTTGATCAGTTTTATTGTTTGCACATATATTCCACCAGAAGTAAATTTATTTAGAGATGTTACAACTGGACAATTTGGAGTAAATTAAATAAGAAGTTTACATTTAAAGCTTTTGGAAAATAGTTTCCGAAAGCTTTTCCGATTTGTTCTGTAAAATCAAAAAAATAATAAAATTTAAAAAATTGAAAAAAACTATTGACAAAAAATGGAAAGGTGATTATAATATAAACAAGTTCAAATTAAATTAAAAATCTTTTTATTAATATTAATTCAAAATTTTATAATCATAAAATTTATTCAGAATAAATTAAAAATAATTCAAAATCAATTCAAAAAATCAATAAAATATGTTTGGATATCTGAGGCCATTATAAGCCCCCATAATTTAGTTATAAACCCAATCCTTATATTTATAAAATAATAAAAAAATAAAATTTAAATCTAAGCTGTTCGGCAACGTTCATAATCCAAGTTAAAAATTAAAATATAAAAGTATCGTTCAAATAGAATCATCCTAATTTAACAAAATTTATAATGGCCTCAGATATCCAAACATAAAGAAAGGAATAAAATGTTAGCTATTGTTAATAGTATGGCACTAAAAGGATTAGAAGGTTACTTAGTTTCTATTCAAATAGATATTTCAGATGGACTTCCCTGCTTTGAAATTGTAGGTTTACCAGATATTAGTGTAAAAGAATCAAAAGAAAGAGTTTTAACAGCAATAAAAAATACAGGATATTCGCTTAGAAGTAGAAGAATTATAGCAAACCTTGCTCCAGCTAATACAAGGAAAGAAGGATCAAAATTTGATTTGCCAATTGCTTTAGGAATACTAATAGCAAGTGGCAAAATAAATAATCCATATTTAGAAGAATTTATGAGTGAAACAATTTTTGTGGGAGAATTATCATTAGATGGAAAAGTAGGAAAAGTAACAGGAGTACTACCAATTGGAATAGAATCAAAAAAGTTGGGAATAAAAAGGATTGTAGTACCAAAACAAAATGCGAGTGAAGCCTCTGTGTTAGAAGGTTTAGAGATATTACCAATAGAACATTTAAATGAGATAATAAAATATCTAAATGGAGAAGGCTATATTGAAAAACAAAAAATAAAAAAGTTTAAATTACAAAGTAAACAGATGTATAAATATGATTTTTCCGAAGTAAAAGGGCAAGAAAATGTAAAAAGAGCATTAGAAATATCAGCAGCAGGAGGACATAATTGTATATTAATTCGGAAGTCCTGGCTCAGGAAAAACAATGCTAGCAAAAAGCTTACCAAGTATTCTACCAGACATTACTTTTGAGGAAGCATTAGAAATAACTAAAATTAATAGTGTTGTAGGTTTATTATCAGAAGAAAACGCATTAGTAAAAATAAGACCATTTAGAAGTCCTCACCATACAATTACATCTACATCTTTAGTAGGAGGAGGAAAAACACCCAAGCCACGGTGAAATAAGTTTAGCACACAATGGAGTATTGTTTTTAGACGAATTAACAGAATTTAATAAAAACGTACTAGAGGTATTAAGAGGACCATTAGAAGACAAAAAAATAACAATAAGTAGAGTTAATATGACAGTTACATATCCGGCAAATTTTATATTTATTGCAAGTATGAATCCCTGCCCTTGCGGATATTATGGAGCAAAAGACAAAAAATGTAGATGCAAACCAGAACAAATAAAAAAATATATAGGAAAAATAAGTGGACCTCTCTTAGATAGAATAGATTTACATATAGAAGTAGAAGCTGTTAAATAT
>CALXCC010000035.1 GCA_944386705.1 uncultured Clostridia bacterium
GTAACTCCACTTGCTCCATCATTTTGGAAGTTAAGTGTTATTTTTGAATCTCTTGTTGCTGACTTTTTATTTACAGTGATATTTGTATTTAATACTAAAACAGCTCCTTCTATTCCGGCTTCTTTATAGCCAGTTTGTTCTCCTTCTAAATATACTGTAACTGTTCTTCCTTGGATTTCATAATTTTTAATTTTTAATTCTGTTTCGTAAATTAAATCTAAGCTGTTTATTGTTATATTTTCTACCTCTTCTGGTAGCTCAAATGTAACTATAGGATTTTTAAATAAGTTATATTGTTCACTATTTCCTTTTAAAGTTGCTCTTATTTCCACATTGTTAGTAACAACTGTTGATAAACTGTCTTTGTTTATTTCAAATGTAACTTCTGTTTTTGATTCTTCTAATTTTATTTTACTTTCTGCTGTTTTTTCTATTCCTGTTTTATAATTGTAATTTACTCTTGTTACTAATTCTTGTGCATTTTTTATAAGTTCTTTTTCTTCTTGCTTAATTGTTTTTGTATGAGTAAATTCTAAGTTTCCTTCTGCTACTGGTGGTGTTGTTATTATTTGAATTTCTGACACTTCTTTGTCTTGATAGTCAATTATAATGTTTCCTTGTTCATTTGCTTTGCTTTCATTATTAATTGTTGCTATTATTCTTTCATTTTGGTCTTTAATCGTTATTGTTCCATTTTCTCCTAGTATCTTATCGAAGGCCTCTTTTGATATTATTGTTTTATTATATAGAACGTTGGCATTTAATAATTGATTATTTATATTGTAATTTGTATGTTCTTCTTTTAATGAAACCTCTTCTGCTACATTTGCTAAATTTACTGTTATGTTTGTTTTAGTCTCATATGTACGGTCAATTCCTGCATATAGTTTACCTTTATAAATAGTATTTTCTAAATTTGTTGTCTCTACTTGTACTAAAGAATCTTTTTCTTCTTTAGTAAGTATTATTTCATTTTTTGTATTGAGTTCTTTATCATTGTATAGTGTTAGTTTCTCACTTACTAAAATTTTTGTTTCATCAATTGAAATGTCTTTATCATATATGTAGGTAACTATAACATTTTCTGTTGTGTCCTTTTTCCAAGAAATTTTATTTTCTTCATCTGGAACATTCATTAATGTTAATTCTAATTTGTTTTCATTCTTTCTATATTCAAAATCTGTCATATTGTTAAGTTTAGCATAACTAGTTACTTCTGGTAGTTTTCCATTAAAGGTTGGTATTTCAATTTCAGAATTTATTGATTTAATTGGATAGTTATTATCTTTTAATCCAAATTTCATTGAAATTTGTACAACTCTTTTTTCTTCTCCAGATACTTTTACTATTTTGTTTGTAATTATTTCTGCTGTATTTTCTACATTTTCTTCTTTGTTATTTTCTGTATATGTTAAATTTATTTCTCTTTCTGCTTTTATTTTTATGTCTTTTTGTGTTCTATCACGATAAATACCTGTTAAAGCTAATGTTGCTGTTTTGTTCAACATATCTAGTTTGATTGTTTCTGCTTTTACAGGTTCTATTTTTACTTCTATATTTGCTGTTGTTCCAGCATTTATTTGATTTAATTTTATTTTGTTGTCTTCTATTTGATTAACGTATACACTTTCAGTTTCTTTTAATTCAAAGTTACTATTTCCTAAAGTAATTTCTCCATTAAAATATCCTTCCTTTTGCACGCTAATATCAAGAGATAAAGTATTTTCATCCTTTAGCTCTGCTTTAAACTCAACATTTTGGTGATTTGTTTGAATGTCACTTGTTGCATAGGAAATTAACCCTGCACCAACATAAATAAAGTTTATCGCTGTCAAGGTAATTAATAATATTATAGATGTTATTATTTTAAAAATTTTTCGTTTCATAGTATGCCTCCTTTTTTTACATTCTCTTTACTATTATAACCTTTTTTACCAGTTTTTTCAATAATTTTAACTCTTTTTTTTAAGTTTTTATGTTAATTTTTTTCTTTTTCACTATTTTTTCAGTTTTTTCATATGATATTACATAGATTTATTTCATTTAGAATATATTTTGTTAGAGGTGATTTTTTTGAATAATTTTAATATAAATGAAAATACAATGAATAAGTTAAAAGATATGATGAATAAAGGCGATCTTTCTCAAATTATGTCTCAAATCCCACCAGATATGATTCAAAATTTTTCTTCTATGATGCAAAATAATGGCAATAATATGAGCGGTGAAAAAAAGACTAATGCAAACCACAATGTAGAGCACACAAAGGACTTTGCAAATTCTAGCACTTATAATAATTCTAATAACATAATGAATGGGAACAACAGTTCTAATAATTTTGATTTTAGTAATATTGATATGAATACTATTCTAAAAATAAAGTCAGTTATGGAACAAATGAATAACAACAATGATCCTAGATCTAATTTGTTGCATTCTTTAAAACCATATTTGAGAGATAGTAAAAAAGAAAAACTAGATCAATATGCTAATTTAATGAATGTCGCTAAAATTGCTGAATTGTTTAAAAATGATAACAAGGAGAATTCTGATAATGGCTAATTTTCCATTTTTTCCATTTTCTTACCGTAATTACTATAATATGTATTATTCTAGAAACAATAAGTTTTCTTCTAACTACAATTTTCAAAAAGAAATTGCAAATAAAGAGTTAGATGATAAAAATTTGGAAATTAAAGATATAAAAGTACCACCTCTTAAAAGAAGTTTTAAACATAAAAAGAAATCATCTAAATACAATCCATTCGCTAATTTTAACTTTTCTTCTCTTTTTTCCTCTAATTTAGAGGAACCTGTTTTAGAAATTTTAGGTATGTACTTGTATTTAGATGATCTTCTTATTATAGGTTTATTATTCTTTCTTTATACAGAAGGTGTACAAGATGAAATTTTATTTATAATCTTAATTTTATTACTTTTAAGTTAATATTGTTTATTCAATTACAATTTTATCTTCTAGTACACTAACATAGGCTTGTTTATGCATTGGTTCTTCATCTCGGTCTATTTCTTTTACAATATTTGCAATTCTAACTTGTACAGTATCAAATAATCCGTGCAGCGATAATAGCTTGCTTATTTCCCTTGGCCCCTGCATGTGCTAGCCCTCTTAATGCTCCTAAGACAACAATATTATCTGATGCTATAACTTCTGCTCCCGAGTTTACATCTCCTAGAATGACTAAGCTCCCTTCAGTTTCTAATTTCTGCCCAGAACGTAAAGAACCTTTGTGAAATTTAGTCTCTGATATTGCAATTTCTCTTTCAAAAGTTTTTGTGATGCTTGATAGACCTAAAGTTTTTGGCATATCAAAGTCAATTTCTACATCAATTTTATTTTTTATTATTTCTTGTATTTCGTCTATTTCTTTATTTTTAAGTATTTTTCCGGTTACTTTTATTGGTGTTTTTTCATCTTTATATAATTTTTTAAGTTCTGATAATTTCTTTTTTAGACTTTCCACAATTTCTTCTTGTGTGGCTTTTTCATTAAGTTTGATTACTATTTCATCTTTTCTCAAATTAATACTAATGCTATTTCTTCTCATTTTTACATCCTTCCTAATTTTATATAATTTTGAATTTCAAAATCCTTTTCTAATTCATAATTTGTACATATGGTTTAGCACTCATATCTTCTTCTACATTTTGTGTATTCATTCCAAAGTATTCAGCCATAATATCTCTTACAACCTCGGCTGTATAGTTTCCATGCCCACCATTTTCTACCATAACTACAATTGCTATTTCTGGATTTTCAAATGGTGCAAATCCTACGAACCAAGCATGAACTTTATTTCCAGCCGCTTCTGCAGAACCAGTTTTTCCTCCTACACTAATATTAAAATCTTTAAATCTAACATAAGCGGTTCCGTCCAGAATCACTTGTAACAGATTCCATTCCTTCTAGCACTGCTTTTGAATTTTCTTCTTTTATTTGAAGATTTTCTACTTGTTCTTCTTGTATTCCTAATTTATTATTTACAAATTTTTCAATTTCCTCTCTTGAAGCTTCAGATCCATCTGCATTTCTTATTGTTTTTATAATAGTTGGATTTATTCTATTTCCACCATTTGCTAGCATACTGATGTATCTTGCCATTTGAATTGGACTAAACTCATTGTCAAATTGTCCAATTGCTGATTGCAATGTATCTCCTGGATTCCAATTTGGTTCTTTTGGATGTAATTTTTGCTTTGATTCTTTGCCTGATACTACTCCTGCTGTTTCTCCTTGCAATTCGATTCCAGTTTTAGTTCCTAATCCATAATATTTTGCATATTTTACTAATGTATCTATTCCCATTCTATCAGCTGTTTCATAGAAGAAATAGTTACAAGATTTTTCAATTGCTTGTGATACATTAAGCCATCCGTGCCCCCTTCCGTAGTCAGTAAAGTACCAACAATTTGGTTGATAATCTCGATATTTAGTATATTTTCCTGTATCATTAATTCTCGTATTTAAGTTTATTGCTCCCGACTCTAATCCTGCAATTGCTGTTATCATTTTAAAAGTAGAACCTGGTGAATAAGAGTTCTGAATTGCTTTATTTACTAGAGGTTTTGCCTCATTGTTTGTATATTTATTCCAGTTTTCGTTACTTATTCCTCCTACGAAATCTTCCGGATTATAATCAGGATAACTTGCCATTGCTAGAATCTCTCCACTATTAACATTCATTACAACACAAGCTCCTGCTTTTGCATCATACGCTTTTCCAAAACCTCCACTAGCAATTTTCTGAATATTTGATGCTAGTGCTTGCTCTGTTATTTTTTGAAGGTTAGCATCTATTGTAAGAACTACGTCAGAACCTGCAACAGCCTCTTTTGAAATATATTCAGCCGTTGTACTTCCATCTACTGCCATATCTATTTGTTTAGTACCATTTTTTCCTTTTAAATATTCTTCAAATACATATTCTACTCCTGTTTTTCCTATAATATCATTTTGGCTATATGTATTTTTTCTAGTTTCATATTCTTCTGAACTAATTTGTGAAGCATATCCTAAAATATGAGATGCTAAGTTTCCTGATGTATATTTTCTTTTAGGCTTTACTGTAATATTAATTCCAGCAAATTTTTCAGAACTTTCACTAAATTCTGCAACTGCTTCCCTTGGTATGTTTTCTGAAATTGTTACAGCTTTTGTACTACTATAACCTTTTTGTGATATTTCGTATCTTATAGCTATTATTTTTCTAATTTCTTCTATGTTGTTTGTATTTTCTATTTTATATTTGTCTTTAAATTTATAAAAGGCTTCTTCTGCTGTTATGTTTTCATCTAAATTATTTGATTTTTTCCATTTTACAAGTGTTTCATCTGAGATCGTAAAAGAAAATGGATTTATGCTAATAGGAAAAGAATCTACATAAGATTTATTATATTTTTCCAATACTTGAATCATATTCAAGATAGATATATTTAATGTATCGTTATCAACTTTGCTTTTATACATTTCTAATGAAAATTCCATACTTGAAGTAACTAAGGTTGAACCTGTCCTATCTAATATTTCTCCCCTTGATGCTTCTAAAGTGCTTTCTCTTGTCAATCTAGTATTCGATTCTTCCCTATATTCTGCACCATGTACAATTTGAAGGCTAAATAATTTAGCAATTAAAATAATTCCTATAATATAAATTGAAACTGTTAATAAATTAAATCTTAAATTGAGATTTGCTCTATCTCTACCTCTTGCCAAATTACCACCTTCCTTCTATAATTATTTTGATAATTTTTTTGTGTTTTTCTTCGTTCCCAAAACACTTAAAAATATCTTGTTAAAATTTTATTTCCTTTATATTCATTTTCGATATAATATCCACTTTTTTGAATAAGAGGGTATAAGATAATTGTTAATATTATGTTATACATTATTTCTATAGCTAATATTATAATAAAATTAATTATTTCTACATTTGTATTTAAAAATATATAGTTTAGCAAATAATTTAATCCTTCAAATATTAGTGTAGAGCCTAATACCATAAACATAATTGTCATTCTGCTATCTTTTGAAAAGTTTTTATCAAATACTCCTACTAAAAATCCTGTTATTCCTAATGCTACAGCACTTATTCCTATTTTATTTCCTAGCAATATATCTAAAAGAAGTCCAATTCCTACTCCATACGCTGTTCCCATAGTTTGACTTGCAAATAGTCCAATAAATAATACTAAAATAACAAATAAATTAGGCATTACTCCTGCAATATTGAACCAGCTAAAAAAGTTTGATTGTAGATAATATATTACAAGTATTGCTAAAATTAAGACGATATTTATAATTGTTTTTTTCAATTTTTTCACCTCTTATTGATTCGTTATTACAAGTACTGTGTCTAATTTGTCAAAGTCTACGGCTGTTTCTACTATAGCAGATCTATCTGTTGGGTTTTGTGTATTTGTTACTTTTTTAACAGTTCCTACGTGAATTCCTTTTGGGTAAATTCCACCTAATCCAGATGTTTCTATACTATCTCCTTGAATAATGTTTGCTTCAGTTGGTATATACATTGCTTTTAGTGTTGATTGTTCTTCTAACGTTCCTTTACATACTATGCTATCTTTTGTTGTGCTCATTGAACAACTAACAGAACTTGCTGTATCTATTATTGTTTGTACTTTTGCGGTGTTTTCTGTTACGGAAATAATATGCCCTACTAATCCTTTATCTCCAATAACTGTCATATTTTCTTTAACACCATCTTCTCTACCAATATTAATTACAATGGTTTTAGAATAATTGCTAATTTCTTTATTAATTACATATCCAGGAATTGTTTTGTATTCTCCATATTTTTCTGTTAAATCTAAATATTCTTTTAATGTCTCATTTTGTGTTTTTATATTTTCCAATTCTCTTAGGGATTGTTCTAATTCACTGTTTTTTTCTTTTAATTGTTCATTCTCTTCTTTTAGATTATTAATGTCTGTAAAAAATGTACTATTTCCACCTATTTTGTTTTTTAAATATGTTAGTCCGTTTTGTATTGGCATAACTAAATTAGTAGCTGCATTTTCAAAAAAAGAGCTATTTTTGTCACCATTTGAGAATATGACAATTAAAATTAATATAATTATTGTTATCACAATTCCTATGATTCCACTTTTTTTATTTCTGTACATTTTCTACTCCTATCTTTTTATTTTCTTTAATTAGTATTTTTGTTTTATTTTTCTTAATCGTTTTTTAGCTATTATCTTCTGTTTCTTGCATTTACAAGTACTCTTTTTAGCCTTTCTAAATCTTCTAATGTTTTTCCTGTTCCTCTTACTACACAGTCTAATGGATCTTCTGCAATATATACTGGCATTCCTGTTTCCATACTAAGTAGCTTGTCTAAATTTTTAATTAAAGCTCCCCCTCCAGCTAATACAATTCCTTTTTCCATAATATCAGATGCTAATTCTGGTGGTGTTTTTTCTAGTGTTATTTTTACTATTTCAACAATTTTTTGTATTGATTCTTTTATTGCTTCTTCTATTTGTGTAGATGTTACTGTTACATTTCTAGGTAATCCATCACTTAAGTCTCTTCCTCTTACTTCCAAAGTTGTTTCTGTCATTAATGGCATTGCACATCCTATTTGCATTTTTATTTGCTCTGCTGTTGTTTCTCCAATGGCTAGATTCATTTCTCTTTTTATATAGTTTACAATGTCATCATCTAATTCGTCTCCTGCAACTCTTAAAGAATGGCTTACAACAATTCCTCCCAATGATATTACTGCAACTTCTGTTGTACCTCCTCCAATGTCTACTATTATGCTACCACTTGGTTCTCCGACATCTAAGGAAGCTCCAATTGCTGCTGCCATAGGTTCTTCAATTAAATATACTTCTTTAGCTCCTGCTTGCAATACAGATTCTTCTACTGCTCTTTCTTCAACTTCCGTAATTCCTGAAGGCACTCCTACTACTACTCTTGGTCTTCCTATGTTGTATCTTTTTGCTACCTTTTCTATGATGTTTTTTAACATTAGTTGTGTTGCTGTAAAATCCGCTATAACTCCATCTTTTAATGGTCTTACTGCCTTTATTTGGTCTGGTGTTCTTCCGAAGCATTTCTTTTGCTTCATTTCCAGTTGCCATAATGTTACCTGTTCTTCTATCAATTGCAACAACTGACGGTTCTTTTAATATTATTCCTTTTCCTTTTAATGTCACTAAAAGATTGGCTGTTCCTAAGTCAATCCCTACATCTTTTGATCCAAATGTAAATAATTTCATAAAATTCATTATCCTTTCTTATTATCTCCATCTTCTAATCTTTTGTATTATTCAAAAACATTTTAGTAAATATACTTGTGTAATTCATATTTCCTATCACTAAATGATCTATTAGTTCTACTCCTAACATTTTAGCATTTTCATATAAATTTCTTGTAAAAATTATATCTTGAGTACTTGGAGTAGAGTCTCCTGACGGGTGATTATGAACTATTATAAATTTTGGTGCTTTCATTTTAATTGGTTCTATTAATATATCTTTCATTGATGCATTGGCAAAATTACTTCCACCTAATGCTATATCTTTTATTTTTAATACTACGTTTTTATTATTTAATACGACTACTTTTATAATTTCATTTTTTTCAAATTTCAATTCACTCATTAGTATTTCTGCTAAATCTTTAGGCTGTTTAATTGTTACTGTTTTGTAATTATTGGTTTTAAACATTCGAATTGCGATTTCTCCTACTGCTTTTAATTGTATTGCTTTTACTTTTCCAATTCCTTTTATTTGCATTAGCTCTTCTATTGTTAAAGTTTGCAAATAATTTAAATCTTCCGCTTTCGTGTCATTTTGACTAAGTAACTTTTGAGCTAATTGTACTGATGTTTCATTTTTTGTTCCTGTTTTTATAATTATTGCTAATAATTCAGCATTTGATAGCGCTTTTTCGCCATATAGTTCTAATTTTTCATATGGTCTTTCTGTTTTAGGTAATTCTTTTATTTTTATAGACAAAATATTCCTTCCTTTCTATTTTTTAAATTGCCCCTATTTTGCCTTTTATATTCCTTATATTTTTTTATAAATAAATATTGCTAGCACCATTCCAATTATACTTGATATGCTGATTTTAAACATAAGTGCAAAAGTTATTTGCATAACACTTAAGTCTAAAGTAATTGGTGTTTGTAATCCAAAACTTTGGCTATATGATAGCCACCAAAGCCATTCTACTTTAGATGCTAATTCTCCTAGTAATCCTCCTACTACTAATCCTGATAAAATAAAGATTAATAAAATCCATATATTTTTTTCTTTTGTTGCCATTTTTTCTCCCTCCAAAAATTCTTTTTTTCCTACGGCTATTCATTTTTAGACACAATGGTATTATATTATGAATTAGCAAATTTTTCAAGTAAATTATTATGATTTTTTATTCTTTCTGATTGAATTTTTTTTAATAGTATGTTATATTGTTAAAAATTTTTAAATTTGGATTACCAAAAATTATACATTTAAATATAATAATAATAGTAGTATAATATAATTAATAGTTATTAAAGGAGGAGCTAATCTTTATGAAAATAGAAAAATTGACTGAAAATAAAATCCGCATAATTATAAATTCTTATGATTTAGAAAGTAATAATATAGATGTTAATTTATTAATGTCAAAAGCTTTAGAATCGCGGTAACTTTTTTGCTGATATTTTAGAAAAAGCCAAAAAAGAGGTTGGTTTTAATACAGATGGGTGTAGACTTTTAATTGAGGCATTCTCTGCTACAGACGATATTTTAGTTTTTACAATTACAAAATATTTGCCAGATAGTTCAAAAAAAGATTCTAATAGACAAAAGAAAAAACTTGTAGTAAGAAGAAAAACTTTAAATATTTCAACCAAGCAAGCTATTTATAAATGTAATAGTTTTGAATTGTTTTGTAATTTTTGTGAAGCAATTAACAAAAATACTTCCTTTAATCCTAGAAAATTTTCAAAAGATATTTCTTTATATTTATATAACAATACATATTATTTAATTGTAAAAAACATAAATACTTCTTATCCTTACGAAAAATTTTTCTATTCTATTGCTTCTGAGTTTTTTACACCTCTTACTTTTTCGAATAATTTTGAAAGTAAACTAAACGAACATGGACAAATTATTATGCGAAAACAAGCTATCACTACTGGAATTAAATATTTTTGCTAAATGGTCAATTGGGGACAGTCCCCAATTGACCATTTTATTAATATACATAGTTTTGTGGATTATATGCGACTCCATTAACTCTTACTTCTAAGTGTAAATGTGGTCCTGTTGAATTTCCTGTTGATCCTACTGTTGCTATTGTTTGCCCTTGTGAAACTGATGCTCCAGCAGATAGATATAGTTTGCTACAGTGTGCATAATATGTTTGTACTCCATTTCCATGAGATATTACTATCATATTTCCATATGAACCTTTATATCCTGAAAATGTTACTGTTCCTGATGCAGCAGCTTTGATTGCTGTTCCTGTTGGTGCTGCAATATCTAAGCCTGTATGAGAAGATCTTCTTATACTACTTCCTGCTCCAAATCTTGATGTTATAACTCCTGATATTGGTTTTATTAAACTAATTCCTAAATTTGCTTTTGCTGTGGATGTTGTTCCTTTTGTATTAACCGTACCACTACTAGCATATTTATTTGTTGTTTTGTTTTTTGTTTTCGCTACTGTTACTTTTTTTGGTGTTTCTACATATAATTTAGAAATTGCATCTTCTTTTGAGGCCATTTCTTTCATTTCTGTTTCGTATTTTTCTACAATTGTAATGTTATTTATATTAGAACTATTTTTTTCTTTTAAGCTATTTACTACTGATTCTGCTTCTTCAAAATTAGAAACATATAACTTTTCTTCTTGATTTTCTGATATGGCATAATAACGATAATATGTAGTTCCTTCTTCTTTTATTTTTGCAAATATTTCTTCATCATTTGTTACTATATTTTTCTTTAACAAGCATAATTTATATTCTGGAAGGTTTTGCAATTGAACAAAGGCTACATTTTCGTTTTGTCCATCGCCTTTTTCAACATATTCGTTTATCCTATGTTGTAAGTTTGATCTGTTTTCTGTATATCCTACTTGTTCTCCATTTATAAAAACACTATAAGTTGGCTTATAAAGAAATGCAATTGTACCTACTATTAAAAAGGTAGCAATTATAAAAAGAATAATAAATTTTATTCCTCTTCTTGTATGCACCCATACTTTTTTTAACATTATACCCTATCTCCTTTGTATTTCTATCCGTAATCTTTTTTGTTTATTGTAATCATATTGTAATATTTTGTTTTTTGCAAAGAGACTGTTTTTTAAATTTCTATGGTTTTCTTCGTTTTTCTTAAGTTTATCTTGATTTTATTGCATTTTTCTCTCATTTTCATTTTAAATACTTTTTATTTTACTAACTATAATTTCATAGCTATTAATTAAAAAAAGCAATTCTTTTAAATGTTTATCTTCTTTCACATTTAAGAATTGCTTTTAATTTTTATTGTTGTAATTCTGTTTTTACAGTACCAATTTCTGTTACAGTAGCTTTTTGAGCTGGAATATAATATCCCTTTGCTTGTGCTATTTTGAATAATTCATATTGAAAACTTTCGTCATTATTTCTAATTTGTTGCAGTGTTTGCCTCAATCCTATATTTTCGCATTCTGATATAGCTGTTTGATATGCTGTTAAATCTGACTTAACACCTGCTAAAATATCATTAACCATTATTTTTTCGTCCATTTTTATTTTCCTCCATATTAATTATTTAAAAAACTCATTAATTTTTGTTTTGTGTTTAAAGCATCTTGTGCTGATTTTGTAAATAGTTGTTTTATTTGTGGGTCATCAGCTTGTG
>CALXCC010000036.1 GCA_944386705.1 uncultured Clostridia bacterium
TCTAGTAATTGGTCAATATTTTCACCTTTTTTTTTTTTTTTTTGCACATAGATGGTATCTCCTCCCCATTCTTCTGGAACTAAGTCATATGCCATTAATTCTTGTTTTACTTTTTCTATGTTTGCATCTGGCAAGTCTATTTTGTTAATCGCTACAATAATAGGAATTTCTGCTGATTTAGCATGATTTATAGCTTCTATTGTTTGTGGTTTTACTCCGTCGTTTGCTGCTACTACTAGAATTGCTATATCTGTAATTTGGGCACCTCTAGCTCTCATTGCTGTAAATGCTTCATGTCCTGGTGTATCTAAGAAAGTTATTTCTCTATCATTTAGTTTTACTTTATATGCACCTATTGCTTGTGTAATTCCTCCAGCTTCTCCTTCTATTACATTTGTTTTTCTAATTGCATCAAGAAGTGAAGTTTTTCCATGGTCTACGTGTCCCATAACTACAATTACTGGTGGTCTTGTAACTAAATCTTCTTCTTTGTCTTCTGATTCGTCGAAAAGAAGATCTTCTTCTGTTACAGTTTCTTTTTTATGTGCTGTAATTCCAAATTCTCCAGCAATTAAAAACGCTGTATCAAAATCAATTTCTTGGTTAATTGTTGCCATTATTCCATATCCTAGTAATTTTTTTATAACATCTGCTGTTGTTTTTTTCATTTCAGCAGCAAAATCTTTTACTGTTATAGTTTCTGGAATTTCTATTTCTGTTAGTTTAAATATTTTTTGTTTTGTTCTTTCTTGTTGATTTTGATTTTTTCTTTTCTTACCTCTTCTTCCACGTTCTGTTGTCAAATCATAGTAATCAAGCATTCCTCCATCTTGATCATCAAACATATTAGATAATCTATTAGCTTGTTTTAGTGATTTTAATTTTCCTTCATCAAAATCATTTGCAACATTATTTCTTCTTGTTTTTGTCTTTTTAGTTTTATTTTCTTCAAATTTATTATTATTTTTTTGTTTATCTATTGCCTTATTATATTCTCTTATTGTTTCCTTTTCTACGGTTTCAACAGCCATAATGTTTTTGATATTTTTTTCTATTCCTTTTTCATCTAAAGGTCTTTTTCCATATCTACCATTATTATTGTTATTACGATTATTATGGTTAAATTTATTGTTGTTATTATTTCCATATCTATTGTTATTATTGAATTTGTTATTATTTCCACGATTGTTGTTGTAGTTATTTCTATTTTGTTTATTATCGTTTTTATCTTTTATTCCTTTATTTTCATAATTAGGTTTATTCTCTTTTATTGATTTCACTTCTGTTTCTACTTTTTCTGTCTTTTTAACTTCTGCAATTTCTTTTACCACTTTTGCTTCTTCCTTTTTCTCATCATTAATTGTTACTTTTTCTTCAACAACTGGGGCTTTCTTCTCTTCCTTGTTTGGTTCTTCTTTTTTTAGTCCAAATAATTCACTTACAGTCATAGGTTTATTTGGTTTATTTCTATAAACAATATTATAATCTTTGTTTTGTTTTCTTTCTACAAATCCCACATTGTTTCTCTTTTCTGCTTTTTTTTCTTTTTCTTTCTTTTTCTCTTTTTCATCTTCATTTGATACAATAACTTCTCTTCTAATAATAACAGGTGCTTTTTCTTCTTTTTTCAATTCCATTTTATTTTTCTCAACTATTCCTTTTCCTTGTTTTTTTGTTTCTTTTTTATTTGCTTTGCTTTCTATTTTTTTAGCTTCACTTTCTTCTACTCCACTTAAGTGACTTTTAGCATCTATGTTTAGTTTCTTTGCTATTTCTAATACTTCTTTACTGGTTAAGTTTAATTTTTTTGCTATATCATATATTTTTATCTTACCCAATAATTTCACCCCCATTATTTATTTTTTGAATTTCTTTAGATAAATTTATATCTTCTATTCCTAGTATTGCTTTATTAGATTTTCCAATTGCTTTGCTTAGAGTTTCTATTTGACCAATAATAATAATTGGAACTTTATATTCATTACTTAATTTTTTAAATTTATCTTTGGTTCTTTCTGAAGAGTCTTTAGCTATTATAAGTAATTTTACTTTTCCCTTTTTTATTTGCTTTTCTACGCTATCAGCTCCAAAACATACTTTTCTTGCTTTTGCTGATAGTCCAATTAATCCTAATATTTTTCTATCTATCAAGAATTACACCTCTTAATTTTTCATAAATTTCATCTGATATTTTCATTTCAAATACTTTTTCTAATCTTTTTGATTTTATTAGTTTTTCCAAGCACTGTGCATTATTACAAATGTAAGCTCCTCTTCCTTGCATTTTTGCTATTTTATCAATATTTATTTCATTTTCTTTATTTTTTACAATTCGAATTAATTCATTTTTAGCTTTTTTTTCATTACACCCCATACAGGTTCTTACTGGCTGTCTTTTCATATTTGTCCCTCCTTTATTGTATGTTCTGTTTTAGTTTTTATTCTACTTATTATTTGCTTTCTTCTGCTTCATTTTGTGCTTGCATTAACATTTCTCTAAATTGTGTTTCAGATTTAATATCAATTTTCCAATTTGTAAGTCTTGCTGCTAATCTTGCGTTTTGTCCTGCTTTTCCAATTGCTAATGATAATTGATCATCTGGTACTATTACTTGTGCAAATTTTTCTTCTTCCTTAATATCAACTGCTAAGATTTGTGCTGGAAGTAGACTTGATGCAATATATATTGATGGGTCTTCATTCCATTCTATGACATCTATTTTTTCTCCATTTAATTCATTTATGACATTTTGAATTCTAACTCCTTTTTGCCCTACACAAGATCCTACTGGATCTATGTTTGGATCTGGAGAATATACTGCTACTTTACTTCTGTTACCAGGATCTCTTGAAACACTTTTTATTTCAATTACTCCTTCATATATTTCAGGTATTTCAAATTCTAATAGTTTTCTTACAAAATCAGGATGACTTCTAGATACTATAACTTGTGGCGCTCCTTTTGCTCCTCTTTCTACATCTAGTACATATCCTTTTATTTTATCATTTACTTTATAGTGTTCTGTTGGTATTTGTTCTTTTGCAGGCATAACTCCTTCTAGTTTTCCTAAATCCATTACTACGATATTACGATCTGCTTTTTGAATTAGTCCAGAAACTATTTCTCCTTTTCTATCATTGAATTCGTTGAATATAATTTCTCTTTCAGCTTCTCTTAACTTTTGAATAATTACTTGTTTTGCTGTTTGTGCTGCAATTCTTCCAAAATCTCTTGGTACTATTTCAATTGCTACAGTATCTCCCTCTTTTAAGTTTGGGTCTATTTTTTGAGCTTCCTGCACACTTATTTCTGTTGCTTCATCATTTGCTTGTTCCATAACTTCTTTTACACTATATATATGAGTTGCACCAGTTTGACGATCCATTTCGACTTTTACGTTTTCTAAAGCATCAAAATTTCTTTTATAAGCTGTAACCAAAGCTGTTTCAATTGCTTCTAATATATAATCTTTTTTCATCCCCTTTTCTTTTTCTAATTCTTCTAAAGCTAAGATTAATTCTTTGTTATCAATAGCTTGTTCTTTCATTTTTTATTCCTCCCTTTACCAATTATATACTGTTTTTATTTGTGCTATATTTTTTCGTTCAATTATTATTCCATCCTCTAATTCTATATTTTCAGAATTAAATGTTTTTAAATTTCCTTGGTATTCTTTATTTCCTTTTTCATCTTTCCTAAATAACTTGATATTTACTTCTTTTCCAATATTTTGTTCTAGGTGTTTGTCTTTCTTAAGAATTCTTTCTATTCCTGGTGAAGATACTTCTAAAAAATATTGGTCTTTTATGTAATCTGCTTGATCTAAAATATCATTAATTTCGTCATTTACTTTTTCACAATCTTCTAAGTCTATTCCTTCTTCTTTGTCTATAAAAATTCTTAAAAAGTAATTTTTTCCTTCTTTACTATATTCTACATCATATAAATCATATCCTATTGATTCGATTTTTTCTTTTAGTAGTTTTTCTACTTTTTCTTCAATACTTGCCAAAGTATACCTCCTTTTATACTATGAAAGAGTGGGATTTGTTCCCACTCTTCTGTACTTTCTGTTTACTTTATTATTATACCCAATTTTTGCTAAAAATGCAAGCTTTTTCTGAATTTTTTTTTCATATAAAATAGGGTAATCTGTTCATTTTTCTAAAATTATTATGTTATATGTATAACCTTTATATTTTGTTTCGAATTTTTCTATTGATATTTCTTTGTAGTTTCCACTTTCTTTCATTTTATTATATAAGCTCAAATCCCCTGTATCTATTAAAAAGATTCTTCCTTTAGCATTTTTTATTGCCTCTTCTATTGTTCCTGCCACTTCCATTTGTGGACTATATGCTTTATAAGCTTCTTCTATTGACCAATTTTCTAAATTCAAGAAGTATTGCTTATTCGTGTTTATTAAAGCTGCTATAACTCCTCCATTATTTATATTTGAATATAATATTACGTCATCTGGTTGTAAGTTTTCTTTTAAGTAATTTACTGGCTCTGCATTAGATTTATCATAGTTTTCTTCTTTTACACTTATTAGATTCATTAGCGACATTATTATAACTGCTCCACAAATTATTCCTATTATGAATTTGTTGTTTTCTTTTGCCAAAAAATAAGAAATTGCAAATATTAATAATCCCGTTATAGTAAATAGATATCTTGCATATAGTATTGGAGATATTCTAGATACTAGTGCTACTATTATAATTACTATTACATAAATAGCAAGTGGTACAATACCTTCTTTTATATTTTCTTTTTTCTTTATATTTTTTATTATAATATATAAAAAATATATATATAATAAACTTGCAAATATTGTTGGTATTGTTTGGCTTAAGTTTCCTTTGAATTGGAAGTTTATTATATCTATTAAGATTTGTGGGAATTCTATTGTAATCCAAAATCCTTTTCCTACTCTTAATGCTTGCCCTATAAAAACAGCAATCCATGGCAAGTACAAAATTACTTGCATAGCCTCTACTACTATAAATTTCTTTATTATGTTTTTTTCAAATTTATCTTTTTTTCTTATTACATAGATTATTAATCCTAAATTTATTATTCCCGCTGTTATTAATGCATAATAGTGCATATAACAGCTTGCCAAGCTAAAAATTCCAAATAGCAATAAATTTTTGAAATCTTTTTGTTTGATAAATCTATTCAAATAAATCGCCATTAAGGTTACAAATACAATTGTCCAAGAATACATTCTTATTTCTAATGCGTAATTTAACATTACTGGTAAAAAGAAACTAAAAAATGTAAATAATAATCCTGTCTTTTTTCCAAAATCCTTTTTTATATGTGTTAATCCTAATATTCCAAGTACAATAATTCCTAGTACTGAAAATATTCTATATGCTATTATATTTGCTCCAAATATTACATTTATAATTTTTAACATCCAATAATATAAAATAGGATGCACGTCATAACTCCCTATTGTCCAAATCTCGCCAAAAGAGTGATTTACAATTCCTACACTATATGATTCATCAAACCAAATATTGCTATGAAACGCTGGTATAAAAAGTAAAATTGCTCCTATTAAAATAAGTAATATATGAGGTAAGTTTTCATTTTTTATTATATTTTTTGTTAAATTCTTTATTTTTTCCATATTTATAACTTTTAAATTTTGGGAATGACCTGTTGGGAACAGGTCATTTTAAACATTAATTAAATATATGTGTCCCTTTTTGGACAAAATGTCCA
The DNA here is from genome assembly GCA_944386705.1 of uncultured Clostridia bacterium. Taxonomy (GTDB): domain Bacteria; phylum Bacillota; class Clostridia; order TANB77; family CAG-508; genus CAG-269. The sequence goes on from CALXCC010000036.1 coordinate 5,741, forward strand.
AAAGGAAACGTCCCCAATTTACCCAAAACCTTCCTTTTTAATTTCTTTCTTCTTGTAATCCGCTATCTACTATTTTTATGCTTCTTACGTGGTTAATTTTTTCCCATGATGTTTCTCTTTTAAATAGACATTTAAAGTTTATTAGAAGCCATGATCCCATAAATAGTGGATAACAAACTAATCCTTTTAGCATTGGTTTAATTGGTCTTCTATCTAGATACATAGCAATTACTGCTGTTCCTATTGGTAGCAAGAATGTTGGAATTAGATATCTAAAAATATTTATTATTAGTTCTGCTTTTGTCATTCCATCTCCTGCATACATTAAAAAGTTTGTTGCTAGTAATAATAATGTTATTATAAACATTGGAATACTTCCTACTATATATAATAATCCGTCGAAGTTCATCATTGTTTTATTTTCTTTTGCAGCTACTGCTAATTGTTTTGTGTATTCTTTTATACATTGCATATGACCTACTGTCCATCTGCTTCTTTGTGACCAGCTTTGTTTGAATCCTACTGGTTGCTCGTCATATACGATTGCGTCTGTCGCCCAACCAAGTTTTTTACCTTTTATTATTCTTTTTAGAGAAAATTCGATATCTTCTGTTAATGTTACTGTATCCCATCCATTTGGCTTTATCACATCAAATTTGACCATAAATCCTGTACCATTTAATAATGGTGACATTCCTAAATTATATCTTGCTAAGTGATAGAACCTGTGCATTGTCCAATAGAATAGTGCATATCCTGCTGTAATCCAACTGTCTGTTGGATTTTTGATATCTCTATATCCTTGAACTACATCTTCTCCTTGGCATAGTTTTTTATTCATATTTTTTATAAAGTCTGGATGTACAATATTGTCAGCATCAAATACAAAGAATGCATCATATGGAGCATTTTCTTTTATTTTTTGTTGTAAGAACCAGTCTAATGCATATCCTTTTGTTTTTTTAGTACTGTCAAATCTTTCGTACACAATTGCTCCTGCTTCTCTTGCAATTTTTGCTGTGTTGTCTGTACAGTTATCTGCAATTACATATATATCATACAATTCTTTATTATAATTTTGATTTCTTAAACTTTCTACTAAGTTTCCTACTACGGCTTCTTCGTTATGCGCAGGTATTATAGCCATAAAACGATGGTCTTTTTTCTCTTTTAAAGGTTTATCCTTTATTTTTACTAAAGAACATAAACTAACTAATATTTGGTATAACCAAAATATTGTTATAATCCATACTAATGCTTCTCTTAGTATATATAAATAATCCATTTTTTTACCTCTTTCTTTATAATATCTTTCTTAAATATTATTGCGCTATCCTTTATATTATACTATCAATGACAAATTATTGCAATATTTTACCTAAAAATTATCATTTTTTTATGATTTTTGTTCTTATTTTTATTAATATCTCAAGGTTTTTAATACTTCTTAATTTTTTCTTATTTAAATTTTTCTCTTTTTTTATTGTTTATCTTTTTTATTCTCTTTTCACTTTTAAAATTCAAATTGCATAGACTTAATATAAAGAAATAAATTTATGGAGGTAAAATTATGCGTGGTAAATATAAAGTAGCTATTGTTGGTAGCAGTGGTTTAGTTGGTAGAACTGTTTTAAGGATTTTAGAAGAAAAGAATTTTCCAAATGTGATTTATACTTTATTTTCTTCTAAAAACTCTGCAAATAAAAAAGTTAGTTTTTTAGGCGAAGATTATGTTTTTTGTGAATTAAAAGAGGATTCTTTCAATTCTAATTTTGATTTTGCAATTTTTTGCGCTGGTGGTAAAGTTTCCAAAAAATATGCTCCTATTGCAGTTTCCAAAGGTTGCATAGTTATTGATAATAGTAGTATATTTAGAATGTCACCTAACGTACCTTTAGTAGTTCCAGAAGTCAATAGTGAGGATATATTTAAAAATAAAGGAATAATTGCTAATCCAAATTGTTCTACCATACAAGCTGTACTCCCTCTAAAGGCTTTAGATGAAGCTTATTCTATTAAAAGAATAGTATATTCTACCTATCAAGCTGTTTCTGGTGCTGGACGTCTCGGAATTGAAGATTTGGAAACTAAGGCCAGTAATAATTCTCTTAAAAAATTTCCTTATCCAATACACAATAATTGTCTTCCACATATAGATATCTTTACAGAAGATGGTTATACAAAAGAAGAACATAAAATGATAGATGAAACTAGAAAAATCCTAAAAAAACCTAATTTACCAATCACCGCTACTTGCATTAGAGTTCCCGTTACTAACTGTCACTGTGAGTCTATTAATGTTGAGTTTGACAAAGATTTTGATTTATATGATGTACGTATACTTCTTCAAAATTTTCCTGGAATTTTAGTTTCTGACAATATAGAAAAAAACCAATACCCTATTCCAACTAAAGTAAATGGAAATGACGAGGTATTTATTGGTAGAATTAGAAGAGATTATAGCGTAAAATATGGATTGAATTTATGGGTAGTTGCTGACAATCTAAGAAAAGGAGCTGCTACAAATGCAGTTCAAATCTTAGAAAAACTAATCTACGCCTAGTTCTTAATACTTTCTTAATTTCCTAAAATTATTGCAATGTAGATTTTTATTATGTTATAATGAAATAGAAGTAATTAAAACTAAAGGGGATGTTATGAAACAAAATATTTACGATTTAATAGAAAAAGATAAAGAATTTCAAGATATTATTAAACCTTTAATAGCTAACGAAACCGTACAAAAGATGAAAAATTTTAGACAACATTATGAAACAACTTGCTTTGATCATTGTTATACAGTTTCATATTATTGCTATTTGATTTGTAAAAAATATAATTTAGACTATAAATCAGCTGCACGTGCCGGAATGCTGCATGATTTATTTTTATATGATTGGAGAAAAAGACAAGAAGGTCGCAAAGGATTACATGCTTTTACTCATGGAAAAACTGCTTGTGATAATGCTTCGGCTTTATTTTCTCTAAATGAAAAAGAAAAAGATATGATTATTAATCATATGTGGCCTGTTACAACCAAATTCCCAAAATCATTTGAAGGTTTTATATTAACTTTTGTTGATAAATATTGTGCTATGTCAGAAACATTTGAGATTTTACAATCTAGATTGTTTATGAAAAAAGCCTTTCGTTATGCTTATCTATTTTTAAGCTTAATAATTATAAAATTTTAAAAAGTGGATTTTTAAAATCCACTTCTTTTTGTTGATGTTGATGCCCATCTTAGCATTTTTATATCTTTATATTTACTTAAAACTTCTTTATATTTATCATATTCTTCTTCCCATAATTCATTTGGGACATTATCGAAGGCATTAAAAATCTTTTCTGCCTCTGACAAGTAAATAACTTGTTCTTGTGGTGTCATACTTTCATATTGTTTTGCAAATCTATATAATTTATCAAGCATTTGGTTTGCTTCAATAAATGTCCAAAAATCTTTTACTCTCATTCCTGCTAATTTTATTTGTAATACTGCATATGCTATTAAAGCAAAAATACTAAATATTAATATGTATATAATAATAAGTATTTCCATTTTTCCACCCCTTAAAATGTTTTTAAGCTTTTGTACTTTTCCATTATAGCACTTTTAGTCTTTTTTTGCAAATTTTTGAAACATTTGCCTTTTTCTATATATTTTTTTATACTAATATGATATAATTTCAACGCATAAAATTAAAATAGGAGAATCATTATGGAAGAAAAATTTGCTATTACAAAAAAAGCAGGTATTTTAGGAATTATTGGAAATATATTTTTATTAATAATAAAAGCTACTGTTGGCTTTTTAAGTAAAAGTCAAGCAATGATTGCAGATAGTTTTAATAGCGCAGGTGATATTTTTGCATCTTTAATGACTTTTATTGGTAACAGAATCGCAAGTGCTCCAGACGACGAAGATCATAACTTAGGTCACGGAAAGGCAGAATATATATTTTCTTTATTTATAAGTATCGCTATGATTGTAGTTTCTGCTAAACTGCTTTTCGATTCTGTTGTTACCTTAATATTAGGAAGTGAACTTAAATTTTCTTGGTTTTTAGTTTTCGTATGTATTGCAACTATTATTACCAAGTTATTTCTATACTTCTATACTTCTAGAGGTTATAAAAAATATAACAGTATTTTGTTAGAAGCTAGTATGAAAGACCACAGAAATGACTGTATTGTAACCTCATTTACCTTAATTTCTATTTTACTTACTTTAGTTGGAATTTACTGGTTTGATGGAATTGTTGGCATTGGTATTTCAATTTGGATTTGTTATACTGGTGTTACTATTTTTATTGAAAGCTACAATGTTTTGATGGATATTAGTGTGGATGATAAAACTAAAGATTTAATTTTAGATATTGCTCATAGCTATAAAGAAATAAAAAAAGTAGATTCTATTATTTCTACCCCTGTTGGTGATAGATACTTAGTCTTTATTACTATCTGCCTTGACCGGAAATCTTTCTACTTTTGAAAGTCACAAATTAGCTGATAGCTTAGAAAAGAACGTAAGTGGTCTAGAAAAAATATATAAAACTGTTGTTCACGTTGAACCTATTTAAAAAAGGAGGAATGCTTCCCTCCTTTTTTAATCTTTTTTTATTTTTCATACTACTTTTATTTTTATCTTGTCTTAAAATGTTCTGTTTCTGCTTCTAATTCCATTTCTGTTTCTTTTATTATTTCTTCTATTGGAATTTGCTCTATTTTCTCCTCTACTCTTTTTCTTAAAGTTTCTTCTACTTCTCTTAGAGTAAATATTTCTGCAATTTGTTCGTTTTTTTCTATTATTTTCTTTGCTTTAGCTCTAATATATTCCATTTCTACTTGGAAATGTTCGTGGGAATCATTATCCTTATCATTATCTATTACTGTAACATCTTTTTTACCACATTCGTTATGGTTTTTATCTCTTTTTAATATATCGTCTGCTTCATATATTCCTTCATTCTCATCATTTAAGAATTCTCGTACATCACTTGTTTTTTCATAAGTTCTTTGTGTTTGTAATTCTGTTGCGACAAATTCTCCTGTTTCTCTTGACCTCATAGCATATTTTATTTCTTTTCCAGAGGCTTCGTCATATCCTGCTTGTAAATATTCTTCTCCATTTCCGTTAACAATTAAATAACTTGTTGTAATGTCTTCTTTATTGACTGTTCCATCGTGATTTATTGTTAAATTTTCTTCATTTGGATTTTTTCCGCTTCTTGTATCTTCTTTTAAGATATCTTCTCCTAAAGGTACTGCTGTTCCATCTTCTTTAATGGCAACAAAAGCATCTTCGTTAGAATTCTTTTCTTCTGATACTTTATTTAAACTAGTTGTTGTTACTCTTGCAATTTTTGTTACATTTGTTATTCCTTTTTCTGCTAGTCCTAATTTACTTGCTAATGTTTCTCCTTTTAAATTTGTATCTGCTGATGTTTCTTCTTTTATATTTAGCCCTTCCACTTCTTTATTGTTTATTGTTTCTGGTTCATCTTTTCCTTTAATTTGACTGTTAGCATCTATCTCAATAATTTCTTCAATATCTTCTTTTTTTATACCTAGTAATTTTGCTATTTTATCAATTCGATCTTCTTCGATTTCGTTTAAGTCAAAGATTCCTTCTTTGCCCATATTTTGTAATTCTTTTAACAAATCTTCTCTATCTATATATTTTTCATTTAATACAATAAAATCGAATTGGTCCGCCTTATTATTTCCTCCTAAAAATTCGCCATCTTCTGTGTAATATCTTTCTATTTCTATTAAAGTTCCGTCTTCTTTTTCTTTTTGTTCTATTATTAAATAAATTCCTTTTTTCTCTTCGTCAAAGTTAATTTCTCCAAGATATTTTACGTTTAATACTTTATTTTTAGGAAGTTCTTTTTGATAATCTGAGTTTAAGTTAATTCCTTTTAAGTCCATATTTAGCAATTCTAAATCTCTTTTATCTCTTA
>CALXCC010000037.1 GCA_944386705.1 uncultured Clostridia bacterium
ATGTTTTTACTGTTACTTCTGTTTCTCCTTTTTGTAATCCTCTTATACGGTTTCCCCATACTCTTACTATTTCTGGATCTTTTACTGTCCATTCGAATTCTGCATTATCTGCATCTTCTGGTGTATATTTAAACGGAATATCAATTGCTTGATTAGCAGCAATTGTGTATTCATTTGTTTCAAGTTTTATTTCTTTTACATATTTTTTATTTGGATCTCTAACAATGACTTTTATTTTTTGTTCAACTGTTCCATCTAATGTTTTTACAATAATATCAGATGTTCCTTCTTTTAATGCACGGAATCGATTTCCCCAAACACGTATTATTTCTGGATTAGATGCTGTCCATTCAAATTCTGCATTGTCTGCATCTTTTGGTTCATATTCGATTGGAATATCAATTGCTTCATCTATATATGCTGTATATTCTTTTGGTACAATAATATTATCTACATAAACTTTGTTTGGATCTCTTACTAAAACTTCACAAGTTGCTGTTTTTCCGTTTGCCCTTGAAGTTACTTTTACTGTGGTTTTACCTTCTTTTAAACCTCTTATATCTCCATCCCATACTCTTAGTACTTCTGGATCAGATGCTTCCCAATATAGAGTCTTATCACTTGCATTATCTGGTGTAAATATAGCATTTATTCGACTTTTTTCGTCTATCATTAAAGTCATTTTTTCTTTGTCAAGGCTAATATTTTCTAATGGTACCTGAGGTCTTGTTACTACTACTTTTATTTTTGCAATTCTTTGGTTATTTTTACTAATAGCAGTAATTGTAGCTTCTCCTTCTCTTAATCCTCTTACTTTTCCATCCCATACTCTTACTACATCTGGATTACTTGAGTACCAATCTACTCCCTTATTGTAAGCATCACTTGGATTAAATATTGGATAAATATAATTTACTGGTTCAGGATCATTTGCTGTTATTTCTAAGTTTAATTCTACTTTATCTAACTTAAGAGATTTTACAGGTGCTTTTCCTTCTCCCTTTCTTTCTAAACAATAAGCTTCTGCAATTCCTTGTGCATCTGCTACTCCTAGTCTTTTTATTTGTTCATCATTACTTATGTAATTTCTACAATCAGAATTATTACTAATATAGCAATGTTCTACTAAAATAGAGCGAATACCATAATTCATTGGATAACGAATAATTCCATAATAATCTTTTACAACTCCGCTTTCATACCATTCATCTGGTTTTCCTGATCTGGTTGACACACCATGATTTCGAAGACCTAACCCGCTTAATTTATTTAATATTTTTTCGCCAACCTCTTTGCTTTTTTCGTAAAATTCCACCTTTGTTTTATCTTGAGTTACCCAAATTTCTGCTCCACTTGCTGTAGAACTACCAGAATTAATATGTTGACTTACTACTAAATCTGCTTGATAATTTTTAGCAAATTCTCCTCTTTCATATATACTTGGGTTGTCTGCATATCTTGTTAAATAAACTTTTACTCCTTCATATTTTTCTAATTCTTCTTTGGTATATCTTGCAATTTTATAATTAACTTCTGCTTCTCTAATTCCTAATTCTCTATTAGTAGCTCCTGGATCACTACCTCCATGACCTGGATCTAATACAATAACCAAGTTTCCTTCGTCATCAGCAGCATTTACTTTTGGCATACATAGTATGCCAAAAGCAATTATAATAATAGCAATAAAAATTATATGCTTTTTTTTCATATTCATCCCCCTTTTATTTTACCGTTACTTGTAATCTTTTTTCAACAGTTCCATCTAATGTTCTTACTATTACTTCTGCATTCCCTTTTTGCAACGCTCTAAAACGATTTCCCCAAACGCGAATAATTTCTGGATTTTCTGTTGTCCATTCAAATTCTGCATTTGATGCATCTTCTGGAGTGAACTTGAATGGAATATCAACTGCTTCGTCTATTCCTACTTCATATTTAGTTTGATCTATTAGAATATCTTTTACATAATTTTTATTTGGATCTCTTACAATTACTTTGCATCTTGCTTCAACAGTTCCATCTAATGTTCTTACTATTACTTCTGATATTCCCTCTTTTAATGCTCTAAAGCGATTTCCCCAAACACGTATTACTTCTGGATTAGATGCTGTCCATTCAAATTCTGCATTTGATGCATAACTAGGTGTAAAAGTAAAAGGAATGTCTATTGCTTCATTTAAATTTACAATATATTGTTTTTGTTCTAATTTAATTTCTTCTACTTTATATTTACTATTATCTATAACTTCTACTTGAATTCTTTTTTGAACTGTTCCGTCTACTGTTTTTACAATAACTTCTGCTTTTCCTTCTTTTAATCCTCTAAAACGATTATCCCAAACACGTAACACTTCTGGATTATTAGTTGTCCATTCAAATTCGGCATTTCCTGCATAAAGTGGTGTGTAAGTAAATGGAATATCAATTGCTTCATCTATTCCAATAGTATAAGAGGTTTGATTAAGCACAATATCTTCTACTTTGTATTTACTGAAATCTTTTACTTCTACTTGGATTTTCTTTTCAATACTTCCATCTAATGTTTTTACAATAATATCAGATGTTCCTTCTTTTAATGCACGGAATCGATTTCCCCAAACACGTATTACTTCTGGATTGGATGCTGTCCATTCAAATTCTGCATTTACTGAATCTTGTGGAGTATAAGAATATGGTATATCAATTGCTTCATCGATATTTGCTAGATAAGAAGTCTTTTCAAAATTAATGTCTTTTACATAATTTTTATTAGGATCTCTTATAACAACTTCACATTTTGCTTCTACTGTTCCATCTTTTGTTCTAGCATAAATTGTTGCTTTTCCTTCTTTTAATCCTCTAAAACGATTGTCCCAAATACGTATTACTTCGTTATTATCTGTTGTCCAATCTAATATAGTATTTGAACTATTTTCTGGTAAACAAGTATAATTAATATCTACTGCTTCATCGATATAAGCAATATATCTTTCTTTTTCAATATTTATTTGTTCTACATAAGTTTTGTTTGGATCTCTTACTATTACTTTACATTTTGCCTCTACTGTTCCATCATCTGTTGTTGCAGTTATTTCTGCTACTCCTTCTTGTAATCCTCTGAAACGATTATCCCAAACACGTATCACCTCTGGATTATTAGTTGTCCAGTTTAGTTTTGTGTTTTCGCTATTTTCTGGCAAACATTTATAATCAATATCTACTGCTTCATCAATATTAATTATATATTGGGATTGTGGAAGCACAATTTGTTCTACATACTTTTTATTTGGATCTCTTACAAAAACTTCGCAAGTAGCTGTTTTTCCTCCATCTTCTGTTCTAGCAGTAATTGTAACTTTTCCTTCTTTTAATCCTCTAAACTCACCATTCCATACACGTACAATTTCAGGATCAGATACTTCCCAAATTACATTTTTATTAGTTGCATTACTTGGGTTAAATGTAACTGTTACAACATCTTTCTCATCGATATTTACCACAAATTTTTCCTTGTTCAAAGAAATGCTTTCAACTGGTACATCTTGTGGCATTGGATTAGAATATGGCATATTATCATAAACTGGTATTATAAAGGTAATTTCGCTTTGTAGACTGTTACTATATAATTTATAGTTTGAATAAGATTGTGAAGTTGGATCTTGAATATTTGTCATATATTGATGCCAAAACATATCACTTTTATTTACCCATTGAGACTGACCATCTCTTAAAATGCTTGTCCCTACTACATCCCATTTATTAAAATATGCTGTATTTTGTCCTGCTTCAATATAATTTTTTCCAATTAATTTTGCTCCATCTACAATTGCTTTATAAGGGCTGTCCCATCCTTTTTCCTTTGCATATCGTAAACCATTTGCAATGTCATCACCTTCATCATATGCACCGAAATTGAAGAAATTGTAATATCCTTCATATCCTGGATAATTTCCTGAAACAGAACCGCTTCCTTGACTTCCTACTTCTTGAATGATTTTACTTTTAATATAAAATGCACTAATATTTGACTCTTGTGCCGCTTTTACAATTATTTCAGCATAAGACATAGTTACTAAATTGTTATTTAAATCCTTACATGTAATTGTTGTATCTAAAAATGTACCTTTTACTGATTTTTTAATTACTTCTACTGTTTGAACATTTGGATTATAAGAAGTTTCTACAAATTGGAAAATTTGCGTTTCGTTTAAGAAGTTCCTTGGATCTAAATAATAAGCTACAGCTGAATCTGATGCACAAGCCCATCCATCATCAACAAATCCACAACTATGTTTCCAAGAAGATGGTGCATTATTTGTTACTCTATTTCTATGCACACTTTCATCTCTTTCATTACTAATTAATTCGTCCCAAGAAATTCCAGTATAATAAGCTTGGAACTTCCAATTTGGATATTTACTTGCTAATTCACGTAATCTTCCTTGGTATGATTCTGGAAATTGATTAATTCCAGTTTTTACATATTGGTAATAACGATTTGCTGCGTTTGAAATTCCTGAAAATGCAATGACCGTTAAAACACAAATAATTATTATTACTAACACAAATTTAATTTTTTTCATTTTTATCTCCTTATCGACAATTTTCTTCTTTTAGTATATCTTAAGTTATCTTATTTTTCAATTTATTTTTTTGTTTTTTTCTTTCCTTTTTTTACCATAAAATACGCAATTCCACCAATAATTAAAACTCCTACAATGCCAAGGCTAACATATAAAATTTGTTTTTGTTCTTTTTTCTTATTTGTTTCTTCTAAATCTTTTTCATATTCTTCTAGTCCACTTGGATCTTCTAAGTTTTCCCCTGCCTTTTTAGCTGTTAGTTTATATTCTTTTGTTGTAATTCCATCTTCTGCTGTTACTTTTATTGTAACAATATGAATTGTACTGTTAAATCCATTATTATCTAGGATTTCTACTTTTGCATTTTCGTTTTCCGGTATTGCTGAAATGTCTAGTTTTTCAATATAACCATCATATTCTACTAAATAATTAATATCTTTTTCATTAAATTTTGGATTAAGTAAATTTCCTTTTACTTCCAAACTCTTTAAATTTGCATTTGCTTTTTCTTTATTTCCTCTTGTTATATGCAAAAAATACGAATAAGTTGTTTTTTCATCTTCTGCTGTTACTTTTAATTCAAAATCATTTTTCCCTTTTTTTAAATTGGTGTCACCTATAATTTCTACACTTGCATTTGGATCATCTGTTATAGCCTCAATTTCAATTTTTTCTTTATTTTCATCTACTGCTAGTACATAATCAGTAATAAATTGATCAAACTCTGGCTTTATATCTTCTCCATCTATTTTGATTTCTCTTAATAATGGATTGTTGTTTTTCATAACAGCATCTACTTTTGTTACATACAATATATTTGTTAATAACAACATAATAAAAAATACTCTAAAAATATTTTTCTTCATTTTATTTCTTCCTCTCCTTTTTCAATTATAGTTTACACTTGTAATCTTGTTTTGTCAATAATAATTTGTAGAAATCTAAAATTTTTTGCTCTTTAAAATTCCTGGAATTAACAATATAAAATATAGTACCTTATTTGTTATTCCTTTTATGTTTTTGCTTTCATATTTTTTAATTAAATACCCAAATAAAATATAGTGTTTAATTACATATAACCTTTTTTTTAAAGTAACTTCTTTCATATCTCTTTCTAGTATTTCTCTAAAATACTCATAATATCCATAAGGATTTTTTTTGAATTGCTTTTTTATGTTTTTTGTATATCCATTTTCCTGATACTCACAAATCATAATAGGTTTATTTACACATATCATTTTATATTTTAAATCCATTTCGTGATACATTCTTGCTTCTGTTACAAATTTCTCATTTTTTTCTAACTTATGTTTATATTCTTTTCTTATTTTTGCTAAAAAAACAATTGCTTTTTCTCCAGTTTCTCCCTCTTTAAAATATAAATCAAACATTGTTGTTTTTTTATTTTTAAAGTTCTGTCCTATATTATCTCCTTTTTGATCATATTTTAAAAAACAAAATCCATAAATATTTTTTTCTTCTTTATTTTCTTCATATACTTTTTTTATAATTTCAAAAGCATCGTTTGTAAAATAATCATCAGAGTCACAATCAACAATTAGCTCTCCGGTTGCTTCTATTGCTAATTTATTTATAGCTAGCATTTTTCCACTATTTTCTTGTTTGTAATATTTTATATCTATTTTGTCAGTTTGAAATTTTTTTACTATTTCTTCTGTATTATCTGTTGAACCATCATCCATAATGAGCCATTCTATATCTACTCCATAGTTTGAATTTTTTAATAAGCTTTGATATAACTTATCTAATAATTCTCCTCTATTGTATGTTGGTGTAAGTACTGAAATTTTCATTTTATTCACCTACTAATTCTATAATTTCTTTTAAGTTTTTTGAATTGTCATATATTATTTTTTTATCTTCTTTTTCTAGATTTTGTTTGTTTTCCTTTATAATTTTTTCTAGACCTGCATATATTTCTTCATCATTATTTTCAAAAATTTTACTACTTTCATAGCTAATTACAGCTTCTCTTGCTGCTGTATTAGTTATTATAATTGATTTATTTAAAATTTTTGCTTCTTCTAGTACCATACCATATCCTTCAAATTGTGAAAGCAAACAAAAATAGTCTGCATTTTTTATATATGGATATGGGTTTTCTTTTTTACCTAGCAAGAAAAAACTGTCTTCTACTTTATATTCTTTAATCATTTTTTCTAATTTTTCTCTTTCTGGTCCCTCTCCTATTATCCAAAAATTATGTTTATGTCCCAAATTTTTTATTAACTTGCTATGAACTTTTATTAATCTGTCTAGTGCTTTTTGTGGTACTAGTCTTGCAACACTTACAAAATTAATAAAATCACTATTAAAAATATTTTCTACTTTTTCTTCTGCTTTTTCTAATATTTTATTTGGATTTATATAATTATAAATAACTCTTTTTTCTTTTTTAATAATTTTTTTATCATTATATATTTCATTAAATTTTTCTAGATTGTCTTTGCTTACAAAAATTAATTTATCATATTTTGCATAAATATTTTTGTCTATTATCTTTTTAATCTTTGCTTTTATGCCTTTCCCAAATACTTTTGTTATATCATTATGTATCCACACTATTTTTTGTGTTTTAGAATTTTTTGTGCTGAAAAGTCTTGTTATTGGCCCTTCTAAAAATGCAATTTCTATATCATAGTCTTCTTTTATTTTTTTCTTATAAATAGATTTTTTAAATATTAATACTTTTAGTGGTGCTATTAATTTTTGGTTTATTTTAGATAATTCTAGGTATGATACATTATATAAGCTTTTTAATTTTATTTTTTTATCTAATTGTTTTTCTAATTCACCGTTTAGCATATAATGTAAATATTGTAATATCAAATTTATCACATAAACTATTTGCAATATCTACTAATACTCTTTCTGCTCCACCTAAACTTAAGCTAGTTATTCCAAATAAAATCTTTTTCATTTTTTCCTCTTTTCTATTTTTGAACTAAAGATAAAATTGTTGTATATATATTAAATGTAAATTTATTTATTGTCTTCATATATAAATTTTTTAATCCTTTTCTCTTTTTTAAGATTTTGTTTTTTTTCCAGTTTGGAAATTGTGTATTTACTTTTTCCCAAGTTAAGTTTAATAACTTTTCTTGTGTTTTGGCATCTTCAATTTTTACTATTCGTAATAATGAACTGCAAAAAGCATATCTTATATAAATATATTCTAGCTCTTCTTTATATTTTTCATATATGTTTTTTTCCTTGTAATATTTTATAACATGGTCTAGTACATCAAATATTTCCTTTGTTCTTTCATTTTGAGAATTTGAAATAGAACCTTCTCTTTGTATGTAGTGAATACAAGGCTTTTTTAAAAAAGATACTTTTTCTATATATGGAATTAGTTTATATGTAAACTCTACATCTTCATAACGGTATCCTTTTGGAAATTGTACTTTACTTTTTTCTAGTATTTCTCTTTTTATTAGTTTATTCCAAGCTACAACTCTTACTTTTTCTAGCATTTCATTTTTTCCTTTATAAATTATCCCTATATCTTCTTTTTTCTTATCTGGATATTCCCAATAAAAATTGCATTCTACCATATCACTATCTTCTTTTTTAGCTAGTTTATACATTTCTTCATACATATCTTTTTCTACATAATCATCAGAATCTAGAAATGCAACATATTCTCCCTTTGCATATTTTATTGCATAATTTCTAGCATCTGATAGCCCACCATTTTCTTTTTCTAGATATACTAACTTTTCTGGATATCTTGCTAAAAATTTATTTACGATTTCTATACTTCTGTCTTTTGATCCATCATTTACTAATATTATTTCTATATCTTTTAATGTTTGGTTAACTAATGTTTCTAAACATTTTTCTATATATCCTTCTACATTATAGAAAGGTATTATTACACTTACTTTTGGCATTTTTCTTACCTCATTTTTAAATATAATTTCACATTGATATTTAATATTATTTTTTTTATTAATTGCTTAAAATTCCTTGCTTTTATATTTGCAAACATTTTTCTTTTTTTTATTTCTTTTATATATATTTTTTTATCTTTTTCCTTTAGTTCATTTAATTTCAAAATAATTGCATTTGTATAATATATTTTTATATTTTCGCTTGTAGTTTTATCTAAAATCATTCCTTTTATTGTTTCTATCATATGATCATAATGTTTAAGCACATCTTCCATCTTTTTTTTAGTTTTTTCATAACTTTCATTTCTTGTAATGCTATTTGATGCTTGTACATATTGATAAAAGTAATTTGGCATAGAAACTACTGTTTTGGCTGTTATTATTATTAATGGTATTAACCCAAAGTCTTCATGATATGTTTCTTTAAATTCAAAGTTATTTTTAATAAATAATTCTTTTCTTATAGCATATACACAAGGTGAATCTATTAATATATCTTTACTATACATTTCGTTAAAAGCTTGGCTTCCATTTATTACATCAAAAATTGGACCATCGACTTTTTCTAATATGTTTCCTTTCTCATCTACTCTTTGAAGTTTAAATTTTATTAATTCTATTTTTTCTTCCATATATGGCATTAAGTTTTCAACTGTTGTTTCATCTATATAATCGTCTGCATCAACAAATAAGATATATTCTCCACTAGCTTTTTTTATTCCAAAATTTCTTGTTTTTGCTACACCTTCATTTTCTTTTGAAAAATATTTAATTTTATTTTTTAATAAATTGTTTTCTATGTATTTTTTTATTATTTTTTCTGAATTGTCACTTGAGCCATCATTTACAATTATGATTTCTATTTTCTCGTTTTCAGTTTGGTGTACAATAGAATCCAAACATTTTTCTATGTATTTTTCTGCATTATAAACTGGAACAATTACACTTACTTTAGTCATTTATTATTTCCTTTCTATGATTTTATCTAATTTTTCTAGAATTTTTTTATTATATTCTTTATAATCAAATTTTTCTTTTATTTCAAATCCATTTTCTAAAAATAATTTCATTTTTTTATAGATATCTTCCGTATTTTTTTCTGCTACATATCCATATTTTCCTTCAACTTCTTTATAGTCTGATACTTTTGTTGTAATTAACGGTTTATTTAAAATAAAACTCTCTAAAAATACCACTGGATACCATTCATAATCTGACCTTAGTATTATACAGTCTGCTACTTTAAAGTATGGATATGGATTTTGTTTTTTTCCTAAAAATATTATTGTTTCATTTAAGTTGCTTTTTTCTACTTCTTCTTGATATCTTTTTTTATCAGGTCCATCTCCTATTAGTAATATTCTAAATTTGTATCCCTCTTCTTTTAATTTTTTAGCTGATTCTATTATTCTTGATAATCTTTTTTGTCTTTCTTCGTGCCTTCCGACATTAGCAAAAGTTGTTAATTTTTCTTTTTTTATTTCTATCTTTTCTTTTGACATTTGTTTTATTTTTTCCCAATCAATTAAGTTGTTACATACTAGTGTTTTTTCTTTCATTTTTGGAAACATTTTTATAAAACTTTCTTTTCCTTCCTTTGAAACAAATATTATATTTTTAAATTTATTATATTTTCTTTCTTTAAAAAATTTCTTCATTTTGTCTTCTTGACCATTAAATAACGTAAGATAGTCTGCGTGTCCCCATAAGCAAGCATTTTTAGAAGCAACTCTACTCATAAATGATGATGCAATAGAATATGTTGCAAAGCTTGCTGAAAAATCAAATTTGTTCTTATATTTTATTATAAATTTTAATCGTTTTAATGAATTATTTATTTTTCGTTTTATGATGTTTTTATTTTCGTCTGGCATATATTCAATTATTTTTATACTTTTATCTATTTCTTCTAAAAAAATTCCTTGTTTTTTCTCTAAAGCTATTGTTATTTCATAACCTTTTTTTTGTAAACTGTTTACTAATGTTACAAGTGCCTTTTCAATTCCTCCAAGGTCTAATGAATATGCTGCAAATAGTAACTTTTTCATAAATTCTCCTTTTTATTTTTTTCGCTTTTATTCTATCAATATTTCTTATGTTAGTCAATTATTTTGTATCCAAAAGAAAAAATTGCTATAACCATTGTAATTGGATATAGCAATTTTATATAATTAATTTTGTGTATCTATTGGATAAACACTTACTTGTTTTTTGTCTCTTCCTTTTCTTTCAAATTTAACTATTCCATCTACTAATGCAAATAGTGTATCATCACTACCTTTTCCAACATTAGTTCCTGGATGTATTTTAGTTCCTCTTTGTCTTACTAGGATGTTTCCAGCTAAAACAAATTGACCATCTGCTCTTTTAACACCAAGTCTCTTTGACTCACTGTCTCTACCGTTGTGACTGCTACCTTGCCCTATCTTATGAGCCATACTTCTCAACTCCTTTCGGTTTTGTTCTTATTTATGTTATCTCTTTATTAAAATCTAAGTTTTAATTTAAAATTAAGCTTCTACTTTTTATTCAGCTTTATTTGTTTCTGCTTTTTTAGCTGTTGTAGCTTTTTTAGTAGCTACTTTAATTGATGTAATTTCTACTTTTGTGTATGGTTGTCTGTGTCCTTGTTTTCTTCTATAATTCTTTTTAGGTTTCATTTTGAAAACAATGATTTTTTTACCTTTACCATGAGAAACTACTTTTCCTTCTACTTTTATACCTTTAACATAAGGATTTCCAACTTGTACTTTTCCCTCTTCAGATACTAGGATTACTTTATCAAAAGTAACTTTTTTCCCTTCTTCTGCATCTAATTTTTCAAAAAATACAACATCTCCTTCTGTTACTTTGTATTGTTTTCCACAGCTTTCAATTATTGCGTACATTTAAAATGCACCTCCCTTATTTGTATACTCGCTAATCCTTAAATACAGGTAATTAAACTTAATTAATCTTTTTGAACCTTGACTAAGCGGATTACAGTTATCTATTTTAACATATCTCCAAATATTTGTCAATTATTTTTTATCATTTTGTGACATATGTATGTGTCAAGTAAATGTAGGCAATTTTTTTATCTTTTTTTCTAATCCTTTAAATGCTATCGCTTTCAACACTT
>CALXCC010000038.1 GCA_944386705.1 uncultured Clostridia bacterium
TAGAGAAGATATTTTGGATAATATGGGAAGTGATGAACTTATAGCAAATTTATTTAGAATTTCTCAAACAGAACAAAAATTAAAAAAAGATAATATACAAACTGAAAAAGAAGCCAATAAAACTCATTATAATATAGGCAAGAATATAAGAGAAGTAATTGCAAAAAATGGTGGTACTATGCCAGAAGAATTACCAACACCTAAAAAGAGTTTAAAACAACTAGAAAAGGAAAATAAGAAGACCTTAAAACGCAAATAATTTTTAATTATAATTATCTAAAAAAATCGATCAACATGTTAAATTTGCAATTTTATGTAAAACATGCTATAATTGTATTAGTTATGGTAGATACCATAAAATAATTGAAAAGGAGAATACTCTTATGAAAAACGAAAAACGGAAAGAAGCAATAAAAAAATTAAATCAGGAGATTCGTAAACATCTTGGACAACTGCAGGAGCTGATTATGATGGAAGCCGATGTGGAGCTGAATAATGGGAATTATATTCCTAAAAAGGCTCAACGGTATGTTGACCTGAAGAAAATTAAAGAAGATAAGGAAAACTTATTGATTACTATTTCAGATTTAACAACCATCTGCAAGGCTTTGGAACGTGGAAAGACCACAGTAGTAATTCGTGGCACAGCAAAAAATTGCAGTATGATTCTTATCGAGACAAGCAAATCGATTTCGGCGGCTGGCTTGGACCAGGATGGTGATGGATTTACTGGTGAAATCTGGTTGAGCTAACTCTCCTACCGACTGCCTCTGTTAGTTTTGAGGTGGTCGGTTTTTATATTTTTTGATATAATGTTTTCTTACTCTCATTAAATCCTCATCTTTGATTATTTATTCAAAAAGTATTGATAAATTAAGAAAGTTATGTTAAAGTAAAGACAATAAATTGATTGATATTTGTATCAATCGTCAAGAGAGCTAAAAAGTTGTAGATAACTACTTCATTGGCACCAATTTATAACAACTTACGAACTATAAAGTTTGTAGGTTGTTTTTTTGTGTCTATGATCTGATTAATATTTAACATCGGTTGCCATATTCTAGTAAATATGATATACTTGTTATACGAAAAATAATGCCAAAGGAGAAATATAAAATGGGATTTTTTGAAAAATTAAAACAAGGGATGAACAAAACAAAAAATTCATTTGACGAAAAAATAAACAACGTATTCAAAAGCTTTAGAAAAGTAGACGAAGACTTTTTAGAGGAATTAGAAGAAATACTAATAATGTCAGATATAGGAATGGATACATCAATAAAAATAATAAATAATTTAAGAGAAAAAATAAAAAAAGAAAAAATACAAGATGAAGATGATGTAAAACAAGTATTAAGAGAAGAAATGCAAAAAATATTAGACATTACAGATATTAGATTGCACTTGAACACTAAACCATCTGTTATCCTAGTAGTAGGAGTAAATGGTGTAGGAAAAACTACCTCTATTGGAAAAATAGCAAATAGGTTAGCCAAAGATGGAAAAAAAGTAGTAGTAGCTGCTGCAGATACATTTAGAGCAGCTGCAGTAGAACAACTAGAAATATGGGCAAATAGGTCAGGTTCAGACATAGTAAAAAGAGAAGAGGGAGTAGATCCAGCATCTGTTGTATATGATGCAATTAGGATAACAAGAGAAAAAGAAGCAGATGTACTAATTGTAGACACTGCAGGAAGATTGCACAATAAAAAATATTTAATGGATGAGTTAAACAAAATCCAAAAAGTAATTAATAAAGAAATGCCAGAAGCGGATAAAGAAGTATTGTTAGTTATTGATGGAACAACAGGGCAAAATGCAATTTCACAAGTAAAAGCATTTAAAGAAGAAGCAGATATAACAGGATTAGTAATAACAAAATTAGATGGAACAGCAAAAGGAGGAGTTGCAATAGGAATTGTTGCAGAAAATCAAATACCAATAAAATTTATTGGGGTAGGAGAACAAATTGACGATATGGAAATATTCAATTCAGAAGATTTTGTAAAAGCAATAATATAAGTAATTTATAAACACAAATTATAAAAATAATGGGGAGTTTTTGACATATAGGAGGTAAATTGTGGAAAGGGAAAACAAACAAGTGGAAAATACTGAATTGAAGGATGATTCAGTTGGTATCAATACGACAATAGATACTAGTGCAATAACAAAAAATAAAATAGTACAAGATGGTAATTCTAACAAAGAATTAAAAAAGAAAAAAAGTAAAACTAGAATGATATTAGTAATAATATTTTTATTATTATTTGCAACAGTTAGTTATGTTCAACTAAGAGGAAGTTATTTAGAATATTTAGAATTAGGAGAAAAATATACCAATATATTTTACACAAATTTAACATTTCGCTATGGAATTATGGCAATAAACTTTGTTGTATTATATTTTATGATCTATTTTACAAATAGAGGAATAAAAAAAGGGTTAAAACCATTTTTTGAAAAAGAAAAAAAGAATATGCCAAAATTGCTAAATAAATCGATTGCCTTAGTAATATCAGCAATAGTAAGTTTTGTGGTATCTTCAACATTTATGCAAAAAATAATGCTTGTAATGAATGGGACTGCATTTGGTGGTGAACCAGATCCAGTATTTGGTCTAGATATTTCATATTATATGTTTCAAAAACCTGTAATTGAAATGTTTGCATTTTATTTCATTGTGCTATTTGTAGGGCTATCAATTTATATGGCTTTATACTATATAATAGTATTTAACCGTTATTTTGACGGTATTGATGGAAAAATGTTAAGAGAAAGCCTATTTATGAAAAAATTAACTAGAAATATTTTATTAGTAATAATAGGTATTGCAATACTTACAATAGTTAATACACAAAATATGCTATTTGGAAAAATTTTAAAAGTAAACGAAGATTTAGAAATCGTAGGAGCGGGATTAACCGAAACAACAGTAAAACTTTGGGGATACTTAATTTTTGCTTTTGTTATTGTAATTTTTGCATATAGAGCATTAAAATATTTTGAACAAGGAAAAACAAGTAAGGTATTGAAAAACTTAGGAGTAATACCAGGATATTTAGTAATATTATTTATAGTAATGGTAGTTTTTGATATATTCTTTGTGAATTCTAATGAATTAGATAAAGAAAAAGAATTTATTGCAGAAAACATAGAAAATACAAGAAATGCTTATAATATTAATATAGAAGAAGCAAATTTAGAAAATTCAGGAACAATTACAGAAGAAGAAGTAGAAAAAAATAGTAATGTAATTAATAATATTCCGATTATGAGTAAAGATACTCTATTAAAAGCACTAGAAGATAATCAAACAGAAACAGGATACTTTAGTTATCCAAATGCTAATTTAGCAAAATATAATATAGATGGAAAAGAGCAATTAGTTTACTTGGCACCAAGAGAAATAAGAAGTTCAGGTAGAACATATAACAACAAAACATATGAATATACACACGGAATGGGAGAAATTATAGCTTCAGCAACAGAAAGTTCACAAGCAGGGAATGTGCAATATATTCAAAAAGAAGTTTCAGGTAAAGACCAGAAAATAAATATATCACAACCACGCATATATTTCGGGCTAGAAACTAAAGAAACAATTGCGACAAATGCAAGGAATAAACAAGAATATGACTATACAGACGAAAACGGAACTGATTATGTTTCAACATATAATGGAGAAGCAGGATTGAACCTAGGATTCTTAGATAGATTAATACTAGGAATTGCAAAAGGAGATTTAAATTTAGCTTTTTCAGGAGAAATGACAAGTGACAGTAAAATTTTAATAAATAGAGAAATTAGAGCTAGAGCAAAAAAAGCACTACCATATTTAATCTATGACGAAAATCCATATACGGTAATAACAAATGAAGGCAAAATTGTTTGGGTATTAGATGCATATACTGTATCTTCTAGTTATCCATATTCACAATACACAGAAATTGAATATGATGGAATTAGGCAAGATATAAACTATATAAGAAATTCTGTAAAAGTTATAATAGATAGTTATGATGGAACAATGAAGTTTTATATAACAGATAGATCAGACCCGATTGCTATGGCATACAGAAATATTTATAAAGACTTATTTATGGATTTGAATGAAGAAATACCAGAAGACATACAAGAACATTTAATATATCCGCAATTTTTATATAATGTACAAGCAGAAGCTTTAAAAGTATACCACAATGTAAAAACAGATGTATTATATCGTGGAGACGATTTATGGGATATAGCAAAATATAATAGTATAAAATCAACAAAATCAACAGGAACATATATGGAACCATATTATACAATGGTGAAAACAAAAGATGGAGAAAATCTAGGCTTAGTACAAATTTATACTCCAGACCAAAAACAAAATATCATATCTTACTTAGTAGGAAGCACTAAAAATGGAAGTAATCAACTAAAATTATATAAATTTTCAGAAGACAGTAATATTGTAGGACCAATGCAACTAGATAAACAAATAGAAGAAGATGAAGCAATTTCTAAAGAGTTAGAAAGTTTAAATGTTACAGGTACAAAATTAACAAAAGAGATGATAATTGTGCCAATAGATAATACACTATTATATGTAGAACCAATTTATCAAACGATGCTTAATGAGTCAGAAGTACCAATTTTAAAGAAAGTTGTAGTAGCTTCAGGAAATAAAGTAGCAATTGGTGATACTCTACAAAAAGCATTAGAAAACTTATTATCTAAATATGCAGTTGACATTGAAGTAGAAAATACTGAAGATATAGAAGGATTAATTGAGGCCATTATAAAAGCAAATCAAAACTTAATAGAGTCTAATGAAAACCATGATTGGGAAATGATGGGCAAAGACATAAAGAAACTACAAGAATTAATAACATCGTTAGAAACAGTAAAAGAAGAAGAAGACAAAAAGAAAGAAGAATTGGAAAAAACAGATAATGTAGAAGATATGGATATGAAAAGCAATATTATAGAAAACAATACAATAAATCAAAACGCGAATGAATAAAAAAGAAGAAAAAAATCCACCATAATAATAGGTGGATTTTTTATGTTTATAAAAAAGAAAAAGATAAATGTTTTAAATAGAGCAATTGAAGAATTAAATAAAATATTACAAAAAGGAAATTTTGTTGAATTAGGATATCTTTTAGGAAATAAAAAAGAACTAATAAAAAGAAATTTTTTTGCTGGAATTGCAAGGGGAGTAGGAATTGGAATAGGAGTTACTATTATTACAGCAATATTAGTTATTATTATGCAAAAAATTGTAACATTAAATATACCTATAATAGGAGAGTACATTGCAGATATTGTAGAAATAGTGGAAAAAAGTAGGTAGTTTAAAAAGATAAATAAATAGCAAAAAAGAGTTCAAAAGAACTCTTTTTATATTAATTTATTAAAAACTTTTTTACCTTTTTTTAAAATAGCGTAGCCATCTTTAAAATCATTTTCTGAAAGAATATAATTTGTATCAGAAATTTTTTCTTCATTTAAAGAAATACCACCTTGATTAATTAAGATTCTAGCTTGTCCCTTAGAAGGAGCCATTTTACAAATAATAATAGCATCTAAAATAGAAATATTTCTATTTTCTAATTTAGTAGTTGGCATATTATCTAAACTACCCTTGCCACTAAACAAAGCATTTGAAGCTTCTTCGGCTTTTTTCGCTTCAACTTCTCCGTGGATTAATTTAGTGATTTCAAAAGCAGCTATTTTTTTTGCTTCATTTATTTTTTCATCTTTTAAATTTGATAATTCTGAAATTTTTTCAACAGGTAAAAATGTAAGCATTTTTAATACAGTTTCAATACTACTATCTTCAATATTTCTCCAGTATTGGTAAAATTCATATGGTGATGTTTTTTCAGCATCTAGCCATAAAGCACCTTTTTCAGTTTTACCCATTTTTTTTCCTTCTTTAGTTGTAAGTAGTTTAAATGTTAAGCCATAAGAATCGTCTTTTCCAATTCTTCTAATTAGGTCAACACCACCTATAATGTTAGACCATTGATCATTTCCACCGATTTCTAATTTACATCCATATTCATTATATAAATGTAAAAAGTCATAAGATTGCATAAGCATATAACTCATTTCAAAAAATGTAAGTCCAGTTTCTAGTCTTTGTTTATAACATTCCGCAGAAAGCATTTTATTAACAGAAAATAGACTTCCAATTTCTCTAACAAAATTAACAAATTTTAAATCTAAAAGCCAATCGGCATTATTAACTATAATTGCAGCATTTTCGCCTTCAAAACTAACAAATTTTTCAACTTGCTTTCTTATACATTCAACATTATGATTAATTTCTTCAGGAGAAAGCATTTTTCTCATATCTGTTTTTCCGAGATGGGTCACCAATCGTTGCAGTGCCCCCACCAACTAATATTATAGGTCTATGACCACATTTTTGCATATGACTTGCAACCATTAAAGAAACAAAATGACCAACGTGTAAGCTATCAGCAGTTGGATCAATACCAATGTAAAAAGATATTGATTTTTTACCTAATAATTCTTTAATTTCTTTTGGATGAGTTAGTTGCTCAATATAACCTCTTTCGTCTAAAATATCAAATACATTTTTCATAAAATCTAGTCCTCTCTTTTTAGTTTAAAGTAATTCCATTAAATCCACAACCTGAATTATTATCAAGATGATTTTTTAATTCCTTTTTATAAGGTTTAAATTCTTTATAATTAATAAAACGATTTAAATTTTTAACAGAAATACCAGTTTCATTAGAAATTGTATTTAATGAATTTTCATATCCATTTTCGTCAATGTAAGATTTAAAAGTGGAAAATTCAAATCCATCTTTTGCACTACATTTAGGGCATACATTTCCTTCTGAAATATAAAAACTTCCACATCTGCTACATTTATTAAATTCCATATTTTTTTCCTCCTATGTTATCTTTTGACAAATACTATTAAAATCTTCCACATTATATCATAAAAATTTCGAAAGTTAAAGACTAAAAAATAAAAAACTTGAATTTTACTGCAAGTTTAGAAATTTTTCGTAAAATTCTGGGATTTGTTTTTGTAAACGAATAGGTCTTAAATTTGTATCTGTAAAACAATGTTTAGTTTCAGCAGTTAAAACCAAATCGCCTGTTTTTTTATTAGTTATGGTATACCCAAGAGTTAAACGAACTCCATTAAATTCTTTAGCAAAAGTTTTAATTAAAATTGTGTCTCCAAAAGTTACGTGATGTTTAAAAGAACAATTAACACCTAAAACAGGAATCATAACTTTCTTTTCTTCAAAAGAAGAATATGGCATACCTAATTTTGAAAGTAAATCACATCTTGCTTCTTCTAAAAAACGTATATAATTAGAATGATGTACAATTCCCATTCTATCTGTTTCGTAATAATTGACCTTTCTTTCAAAAATTAAATCCATTAAAATCATCCTTTCAAATAAAATCTAAAAATATCTTAGGTATTATATCACAAAATTAAAAATAATAGAATACATAGAAAGTAAATTTAAATACCAATTAAAATAGTAAAGAGCAAAACTTTATGATATAATAGCATAAGGAAAATCACAATTTAAAATATAACAAACATATAAAGAGAGGAAGTTTTAATGAAAAAAATAAATGGAATTATTATGCAATATTTTGAATGGTACTTAAATTGCAATCAGAATTTATGGAATGAAGTAGCAAAAAATGCGGAAGAACTAGCAGAGATGGGAATAACAGCTATATGGCTACCACCAGCATATAAAGGAATTGGAGGAAAGGACGAGGTGGGTTATGGAGTTTACGATTTATATGACTTAGGAGAGTTTGACCAAAAAGGAACAATTAAAACTAAATACGGGGCTAAAGACGAATACATAAATTGTATACAAGTATTAAAACAAAGTGGAATAGAAAGCTATGCAGATATTGTACTTAATCATAAAATGGGAGCAGATATGTTGCAAACAATACCAGCTAGTAAAGTTGATTGGCAAAATCATAACCAAATAGTTTCAGATAAAGAAATAGTAAGAGTAGCAACAAAATTTACATTTCCTCGGAAGAAAACATAAATATTCAGACTTTGAATGGAATTGGACACATTTTGACGGAATAGACTATGACGAAAAATCAAAAGAACATACAATATTTAAATTTAAAGATAAAGATTGGAATGTAGCAGTAGACGAAGAATTTGGGAATTATGATTATCTAATGGGAGCAGATTTAGACTTTTCCAATCCAGAAGTTGTGGAAGAATGCATAAATTGGGGAAAATGGTATTTAGAAACAACTAAAGTAGATGGTTTTAGGCTAGATGCAGTAAAACATATTAATGCAAACTTCTATAAAGAGTGGATAAGAGCCTTAAGAAAAGAAACAAAAAAAGAATTATTTACAGTAGGAGAATATTGGAGTGGAGATATTAGTAAATTACATAGATATATAACAAATACAGAAGGAGAAATATCTTTATTTGATGTACCACTTCATTATAATTTATATAATGCGTCTATTGATATCAACTACGATTTAAGTAAAATATTAGATAAGACATTAGTAAAAGAAAATCCATCTAAAGCAGTAACTTTTGTAGATAATCACGACACTCAGCCAGGTCAAGCACTAGAAAGTTTTGTAGAAGATTGGTTTAAACCAGCATCGTATGCAATTATACTTTTAAGAGATAGTGGATATCCTTGCGTATTTTATGGGGATTTTTACGGTATAGAAAATAATAATATACCACCTGTAAAAGAACTAAAAACAATATTAGAAATAAGAAAAGAAAAAGCATATGGAATACAATATGATTATTTTGACCACCCAGATTATATTGGTTGGACAAGAGAAGGAGACGAAGAACATCTTAAGTCTGGATTAGCAGTAGTAATTTCAAATAACATAGATGGAGAAAAAAGAATGTATATAGGAAAAAACTTAATCGGAGAAAAATTTGTAGACGCATTAGGAAATTGTGATGAAATAATAGAAATTGATAAAGAAGGTTGTGGAACATTCAAAGTAAAAGGAAAATCAGCTTCTATATGGGTAAGAATATAATTAAAATAAAAATCCAGACTTTAAAAATAAAGCTGGATTTTCTTTTTAGTTTCTTCTTTTTCCAAAAATAGATAAGATACGTAAGAAAATATTAATGAAATCAAGATATAATTGCATAGCGCAATAAATATGAAGCTTTTCACTAACTAAGCTTGTATCTTCTTCTAAAAGTTTGATTTTATTAATATCATAAATAGTTATTCCAAAAAATAAAATCAAAATTGCCCAATCTAAGAATAATTCAAAAGTTGAATTTTGCATAAACAAATTTATAATGCTAAGAACAATACCAGCAATTAAAAATACTGATAAATATATATGCCAAGAAGATAAATCTTTATTTGTTTTATATCCGATAAGCCCTAAAACACCATAAATTAAAGCAGAAACTATAAAAAGATATATAATAGAGCTAAGTTCGAAAACGGCAAATATAACAGATAAAGTAACTCCATTTATCATAGCATAGACAAAATACAAAATTCCAACTACTGTAGGAGACAGTTTTCTAAAGAGCAAACTAAAAACCAAAACAACTACTAATTCTAAAATTAATAGTAAATTAAAATAGTCTCCTAAAACAATATCAATAAATAGCCCAGAACGGTAAGTATAATAAGCTACGATTGCAGAACCTAAAAGGCCTAAAAACATCCAGAAAAAAGTTTTTCCAAAAAGTTTATTTTTGGTAGATATAGGTTCATTATTAGAAAAATTTTCTTCCATAAAATTCTCCTTTCTTCATAATATATTTAATAAAATTATATTATAAAAAAATATATAAAACAATAGAAATTAATAAAAAAAAATGATATAATTTAAAAATGAAGATCAATTTATATAATGTAAAATTGATTTGTAATAAGAAAGAAAAAAGGATTTGATTAAAATGAAGATTAATATAAAAAGAATGATAGATACAATTCCAGAAAATGTAGAAAGCAATGAAGAAATATTAAGATATGTGTATCAAAAAATAGGAAACATTTTTACATATAATAGAGACTATCTTTATGTCCCAGACTTTAGATTTTCTAAAGATATGTATGAAGACTTTTTAACCATTAGAATGATAGATGAAGCTGAATATGAGAGTAAGATAAAAACAATATGTAAGCAAATTGCAGAGATTTTTGTTGAGGTAATAAACAAGATACCAGAAGAGAAGAAAAAAGATAAACTAAGTGCAAAGATGGTAGGATATAGAAAAGGAAAAGAAAATCACGTTGCAACACTTGTAAAATCCGGTGACAAAAATTACTATATGGATTTATATAGAGATATATATGCAATACAAAAAGGATTCAGAACAAAATATTTTGCACTATCAAAAGAAAAACTAGAAGAGGAATTAAAAAAATACCCAGATATAAGAAGAGATTTAGGAAATATAAAATGTGATAAAATAGATAAAAAAAAGATAGAAGAAATAGATAAAAAATTTGGATTTTCTTTTAATGGAATATATATGGATGATGCAATAGAAGCATTAAGAAAAGAAATGAATATTGAAGACAATTGGAGAAAGTATACAAAAGATTATGATGAAATAACAAAAAAAGAGAACAAAGAAGATGTAATTGCAAGACTAAAAATAGACTTTATATTTAATCACTTCAAAAATAATGCTCAAGAAGAAAAAATGGGTATTTTTGAACTAACAAAATTTTATAAAAGATTATACCAAACTTTATTAACTGAAGAAGAAAAAAAGAAAAATAACTTAATAAGATATGATGTAAAATTAGCTAACAAAGATAATGAATTAGAAGATAGTATAATATATGAAATAAAAAGAAATAAGAATTGTACATATTTTATTTATGAAAATAGTGAAGGACAATTCAGAAAAATAACACCAGATGAATTACAAAAAAAGGAAAAAGAAGGAGAACTAGAATACTTAAGTGAATATGGAAAATTTGAATTTTATGAGATGGATGATGAATTAATAATATAAACATAAAAACTTATAAACTTTGAAAAAAGAAAGAGAAGTTCTTCGATTTCTGAAAGGGAAAGGAGAAAAAGGATGTCTAATTTTGTGCATTTGCATATACATAGTGAATTTAGTTTACTAGATGGAGCAAATAGAATAAAAGATTTACCAGTAAGAGCAAAAGAGCTAGGAATGGATGCAATAGCTTTAACAGACCATGGAGTTATGTATGGAGCAATTGACTTTTATAAAGTATGTAAAAAAGAAGGAATAAAACCTATTATAGGATGTGAAGTTTACGTAGCACCTCGCAGTAGATTTAGCAAAGAACCAGGTATTGATAATAAATATAACCACTTAATTTTACTTGCAAAAAATCAACAAGGATATAAGAATTTAAGTAAGCTAGTTTCAATTGGTTTTACAGATGGATACTATTACAAACCTCGTATAGACTTAGAAGTATTAGAAAAATACAGTGAAGGGCTAATTTGTTTAAGTGCTTGCTTAGCAGGAAGTGTTAACCAAGCTTT
>CALXCC010000039.1 GCA_944386705.1 uncultured Clostridia bacterium
TTATTATTTTTTTGAACAGTATTCATTTGTATCAAAACTCCTTTATATTTTCTGAACAAAAATATTATACGAGTTTTGCTTACTCCTGTCTACTGTTCATTTACTTTTTTATGAAATTTTTGTTGCATTTCAAATGAAATTTCCGGAATTTTTTAAAGTTATTTTTTTCCAGCATATTTTTACTCTATTTTTTATACATTTTTTTACTAAAAAATTTGCTACAAAATACACTAAAAATATCATACAAATATTCTAAATAATATAAAGAGCATTGACTTTTTTATTAGACAATACTCTTTATTTATGAATAAAATTTCTTTTTTATCTTTCTAGTTCCACCATAGTAAGTACGATATATTTTACTAATCCTACATCATCATATTCAACTTTTATATTGTAGTTTACATTTTGCTGTTTTTCTATAAATTCTTTTAATGTATTTACCAATTCTGTATTACCGTTAGACTTACCTATTTCTAATTTCAATATTTCATTTGATGCAACTTCCATATTAATTAAGTTATCTTGAATTGTATTTATTACACTTAGTACACTTTCACTATTTAAGTTTTCTCCTTGTAATATTTCATAACCTGAATTAAATCTATTTTTTTCAGTTTCTGATACTCCATTTCCTTCTAATATATTTTCTTCTTTTAAAATTCCTACTACTTTTAAAGGTTCTTGAATCTCTGCTATATTTATTTCTTGCTTTAAAGTATTCATTTTAGCATTTAGTCCTTCTTTTATTCTATTCAAAATTGCTTGAGTTTGAGATTCATCTAAGTCATTTAGTTTTACACTATTTTCATTATTTAAATTTACTGGTTTTTCTAAATTACTAATTAAGTTGGTTTTCCATATAATGTTTGCTTCTACTTTGTCTGTTCCCTTTTCATATTTTATTAAACTATTTATTGTTCCAGTTTTTTCTTCTTCATTTTTTGTTTTTTCATAAGTTAATTTTATTGGAATTTCCTCATTATTATTATTTACTTCTAAAGATACTTTATTAGCATTTTGATTTAAATTAACTTTCCAAGTTTCAACTCCTCTATCTACGATTTTTATTTCTGAAAATTGTTTTCCATCTATTGGTAAATAATCAAAGTTTATTTCATAATCTACACCTTGTATTGTTGTTCTAACAGTTTGTCCTTCGCTTTCATAAACAAGTATTTTAGTTTCATCATTTCCTATATTGTTTTTATTTATTTTTTCTATAATAGTATCTATGTTAGAAATAATTTTTTCTTTTAAGTCTATTTTTTCATTAGATATAGTATTTATTATATTTATTTTGTTTTGTAATTTTTCTATTTTATTCAAGAAAATTTCGTCTTCTTTTATTTTTTCTAAAATTCTTATGTAAATATTATTTAATTGTTCTTTTGTCAGTTTCATTATATATGTATTTACCACTATATTTTCTTCATTAATAGAAATAATTTGACCTTTTTGTTTTTCAAAATTTGAATTTGTCATATCTTGAACTAATAACGCTATGTATTCTTCTTTTATAATTTTCTTTTCTTCATTAGTTAGTTTAATTTCTTCTAATATATTACTATTTACATCAATGCTGTCTGGTATATTTACTATTTTCTCTTCTGAAACTCCAGCTTTTGATAGCAAATCTTTCAAATTGTTATTTTCTGCTAATACATATTGATTAAATAAATCTGAAAAACGAATTCCATATGTGTTGTTGTCCTTTATATATTCTATTTGCATTTTTTGCTCTTCACCATTAAGTAGCTTAATGGTTTTTTCGTCATATTGATTTGTTTTATCAACTTGTCCTTCTTCTACGATTTTTAATGTGTTTATTGCATTTGCTGTGTTTTCCGAAGTTGTGCCTATGTTTTTTGTATAGTTTATTTTCATTTCTAAGTTTTCAGCATAAGGATTAGTATTTAATAATTCCTCATATTGTGTCTTATTATTAGAATTTTCAATTGATGCTAAATTTTCTAAATTATTTGCAAAGTATTTTGTAAATAATGTTTGATTTGATTTAAATAAGTCTGTATTTAAATATAGCAAAATTATGGATATCGAAATTGCTAATAAAATAACTACAGCAATTACTATCATTAATGTGATTCTCTTTTTTCTTGGCATCATAATAATTCCTCCATTTAACTTTCGTTTTTCATTATAATTTATTATTTCTTTGTTTTACAACTTCATATACAACTATTCCCGTCGATACAGAAGCGTTTAAAGATGTAACTTTTCCTTTCATAGGAATTTTTACTAAAAAGTCACAATTTTCTCTAACTTTTTTACTCATTCCGGCTACCTTCATTTCCTATAACAAGTCCTAATGGCCCTGTTAAATCTTGATTATAGTAATATGTATCTGTTTTAATATCAGTTCCACAAATCCAAAGTCCTGCTTTTTTTAATTTTTCCATAGTATCTGATATATTAGTTACTCTTGCTATCTTCATATGTTCTACAGCTCCTGCGGACACTTTATTTACTGTACTATTTACAGATGCTGCTCTTCTTTTAGGAATGATAATTCCGTGTACTCCAGCTGTTTCAGCAGTTCTTATTATTGAGCCCAAATTATGAGGGTCTTCTATCCCATCTAAAATTAGTACAAAAGCATCCTCTTTTTGTTCTTCGGCTTTTTTTAGTATATCTTCTATTTGACAATATTCAAATGGTGGAACTATTGCAATTACTCCTTGATAATTTTTGTTTTGTGCCATTTGGTCCATTTGCCTTTTATCTTTTTCTACTATAATAATTTTCTTTTCTTTGGCTATTGCTATAATTTTATTAATTGACCCGTGTTTTTCACCTTTTGTTATAAATATTTTGTTTACATCTTTTCCACTTTCTAATAATTCTAAAACTGAATTTCTTCCTTCTATTTGGTCTTCAAACGTATTTTTTGATACGTTGTTTTCTAATTTATGATTGTTTCTAAGTTTAAAGTTATCTTTCTTCTCTTTCATTTTCTTTTTTTACCTTTCCTCTTTTATCATATCTTCCATTAATTTTTTGTATGTTTTGTTCAAAAATTTCTTCCATTGTTATTCCTATTTCATTTGCTATTTCTTCTACTTTAATATATTCTTTTTTCAATGTATTTTCAAGCATTTGTAAGTTTCCATTAATAGATTCTTCTACTACTTTTCCTGTTAGTTATTCAATGTTTAATGCTAGTTTAATCATCTTTTTTCTATTGCATAGTCCTTTTGTTCTCTTGCCTGATTGTTCTTTTTGTATTTTATTAATGTCTATTTTGTTATTTTTGCATATTAAGGCTATGTACCACACCACGTCTCCTAATTCTTTCGCTAGTTTTCTATTTTCAAATTTTCTTTCATGGTAATTTCCTTTATAAAATGATTTTCTTATTTCTCCAATTATTTCGCCAGTTTCCTCACCAATTCCAAGAAGCGCATAATTTATACATTCTTCTATATTATTTGCAATTAACGGATTTAGCCTTAGCAAAGCTTTTTTCTGATATTCTTCTAAATTCAATTTTGTTCTCCTTGTTTATAATTTTATTTCTAAATACTTAGCAATTTTATGGATATTTTCTATAGCTACTTCTAAATCTTCTTTTACTGTTTTTAATTCTTCTTGTTTTTTTCTTTTTTCGTCTTCTCCATATATTAAATATTTTACTTTTCCATTAATTTTTCCTACGTTTGTTGATAAATTAGTTGTTGCTTCAATTAAATTAATTCTTCTAGAATTATTTTTTTGGCCTTCATTCATTATAACAATCTCCCTTTTTATCCATTTGGATTATTTAAAGTTTTTGGTAAGATGTGTCCCCTTTTGGACATTTTGTCCAATGGGGACAGGTACATTTGGACATTTTGTCCAAAAAGAAACGTCCCCAAATTACCCAAATTATTCGTCATCTAATTTTAATACTGATAAGAATGCTTCTTGTGGTATTTCTACATTTCCAATTTCACGCATTTTCTTTTTTCCTCGTTTTTGTTTTTCTAATAATTTTTTCTTTCTTGTAATGTCCCCACCATAGCATTTTGCTAAGACGTCTTTTCTCATTGCAGAAATTGTTTCTCTTGCTATTATTTTTCCACCTATAGCTGCTTGAATTGGTATTTTAAATAGTTTTCTTGGTATTACTGTTTTTAGTTTTTCTACCATTTTCTTTCCTCTATCATATGCGCTATCTTTATGTACTATAAAGCTTAATGCATCTACTGGTTCTCCATTTATATAGATATCTAGTTTCACTAAGCTTGATTTTCTATAATCTTTAAATTCATAATCTAAAGAAGCATATCCTTTTGTTTTTGATTTTAAGTTGTCAAAAAAGTCGTATATTATTTCGTTTAATGGCATTTCATATACTAATGTTACTCTATTTTCGTCTAAATATTTCATATCGATGTATATGCCACGTCTTCTTTGGCATAATTCCATAATATTTCCTACATATTCTTTTGGTGTTAATATGTTTGCTGTGACAAATGGTTCTTCTATATAAGATATTTCTTGTTGTTTTGGTAAATCTTCTGGATTATATAATTCAATTATTTCTCCATCTGTTTTATGTACTTTGTAGATAACAGATGGTGCGGTTGTTATTAGTCCTAAATCAAATTCTCTATCCAGTCTTTCTTCTATAATTTCTAAGTGTAATAGACCTAAAAATCCGGCATCTAAACCCAAATCCTAAAGCTGCTGAGGATTCTGCTTCGTATTCTAATGCTGCATCATTTAGTTTTAATTTTTCTAATGCTTCTTTTAAATCTTCATATTGGCTTCCATCGATTGGATATAGTCCACAATATACCATTGGTGTTACTTTTTTATATCCTTTTAGTGGTTCTTCTGCTGGATTGTTTTTTAGAGTTATTGTGTCTCCTACGTGAATATCAGATAATGTTTTTATGCTAGCTGCAATATAGCCTACTTCTCCTGCTTTTAATTCATTAGCTGGCATATATGAACCTGGCACAAAATATCCTACTTCATTAACTGTAAATACTTTATTTGTTGCCATTAGTTTTATTTCGTCCCCAACTTTTACTTTTCCATCCATAACTCTAACATATGCTAGTGCTCCTTTATAGTTATCATAGTAAGAGTCAAAAATTAAACATTTAGTTTTTTCATTTTCGTCACCTTTTGGGCTTGGCAAGTCTGTTATTATTCTTTCTAAAACTTCTTCTACATTTAGTCCAGATTTTGCTGAGATGCAAGGAGCATCTTCTGCTGGAATTCCTATAATATCTTCTATTTCTTGTTTTACTTCTTCTACTCTTGCATTTGGCAAATCTATTTTGTTTAGTACTGGTAATATTTCTAAGTTGTTATCGATTGCTAAATAAACATTAGCTAGTGTCTGTGCTTCTACTCCTTGACTTGAGTCTACTACTAAAACAGCCCCATCACAAGCAGCTAAACTTCTAGATACTTCATAGTTAAAGTCTACGTGGCCTGGAGTATCTATTAAATTTAAAGTATATTCTTGTCCATCTCTTGCTTTATAAATCATTCTTACAGCTTGGGATTTTATAGTAATTCCTCTTTCTTTTTCAATTTCCATATTGTCTAAAACTTGGCTTTCCATTTCTCTTTTTGATAAAACCCCTGTCATTTCTATCAAACGGTCTGCTAATGTTGATTTTCCATGATCTATATGTGCTATTATACTAAAATTTCTAATATAATCTTGTCTATTGTTCATTTTCCCTCCATTTTCTTAACATCCCTTTAAGTTATTATTTACTTAAAGAACTAATTTTATATTTTCAATTTCAAAAGAATTAATAACTATCCTAAAAATTCTCATTTTTGATAATTTTAACATATAAACCAAAAAAGCTCAATACTTTTAAATTCCATTATACAAATTATATACGTTCTTGTATCCCATTTTCTCTAATTTATTTTTACCTCTTTTAC
Organism: uncultured Clostridia bacterium; assembly: GCA_944386705.1. Lineage (GTDB taxonomy): Bacteria > Bacillota > Clostridia > TANB77 > CAG-508 > CAG-269. Next base: position 5,917 of record CALXCC010000039.1, read on the forward strand.
TTCTTTTTCCTGTTGTACAATATAATATTATTTTAGTATCTTTATTTATTGGCAATTCTTCTTTTCTTTGTTTTAGCTCATATTCAGGAATTGAAATTGCTCCTTGTAAATGACCTTCGTTATATTCTTGAGGGCTTCTAACATCAATTAGTATTGCTCCTTCTTTAAGCATTCTATCTAACTTATCTTTTGTTATTTCTCTTTCTTCCATTTCTCTATTAGATTTTTTTCTTATTATATATAAAAATTTATTTAACATTTTTTCTCTCCTCTTTTCGACTTTTTTATCTTTTTTTCGTTCTTATATATTATATGAAAAAGATGTTTTTTTAGTTATTTTATAATTTATCCACAGGCTTGCTAAATTATCCACACCTATTTATTTGACATATTTTTTCTTTTTTTTACTATTTTTTTTTATTTTTCTACAAATTATATTTTACAAAAATATAACGTAAATATTTCAAATTTTAGTTTTCTACACGGTTTTTTTCGCTATTTTTCTTGATTTTGATGTTTTATTCTATGTTTTTCTTCATTTTTCGCATTTATTTGTTTCATTTTTGTTTCAAATGCGTAACATTTATGTAATCTTTCTTATATTATGTTACTTTAGTGTTGCTATTGTTTGTAATATTTGTCTTCTATTTTTTCTTGTGGAAACTGTGGATAACTTTGTGAATAACTTAAAATAGGCTGTTTGGTTTTGCAAGTTATTCACATCTAGTTTTGTTTACCATAATTTTTTATATTTTTATTTATTTTTTTACTTTTTATGTGTACTTATTTTGTTTGATTTTCTCACTTTTGTTTCATAGAAAATTTCAAGATTTTTTACTTAAACAAAAAAGGATATTAAAATAGTTCTTTACTTTAATATCCTTTTTTTTATTAATTTATTTTTCTATTTAAATTGTTTTTACTTTAAGTTTTATTCTATTTAAGTGCAAAATATATAACTGTTATAATTTCTAGAATTGTTATAAATGGTAGTCCTATTACAAATTGGATTTTTTGTGTTTTATGGCGAAATACATACATTCCAGCCGTTGTACCTATTCCTCCACCTAATGCTGTTATAATAAATAAAGTTTTTTCTGGTATTCTCCATACTCCTTTTTTGGCTTTTCTTTTATCTAACCACATAATAAAAAATCCAAATATGTTTATTATTATAAAATATATAATTATATTTTTAGTTGTAAATATTTGACTTATTTGTACTGTATTTTCAAACATATTTTTCTCCTGACTAATTACTTACTTATTATAACACATTTTTACTGATTTGTACCCCAAAACACAAAAAATATTTTATTCACGTTCTTGTTCCTTCTGTTTTTTTATCGCATTTTCTATCTTTTCTAACTTTATTTTAATTTCTTCTTTTGACTTTGGATGCAATATAATTTTAGATAAATCTAATCCTTTTTCTTGTAATTCTTTTGTTGTTTTATCTATATTATACCCTTTTATACCAATTATTTTTCCCATAGCTTCTTCAGGTACATCCAAATGTAACTTTCCTCCTCTAATCCTTTTTTTAGCTTCTGAAATATTTATTATACCTGATTCATATACAGGTCCATACGGCCATCCTTTTTCTTGTATCTCATACAACAAAACTGCATTATCATTTTCTACAAAATCCACGTGACCAGCTTCAATTATTTTTCCGTACCTCCTTACAGATCTTCGAATATGACATAATGATAGTACCTTTCCTTCTAAATATTCATTAGTTTTGTTTCTTGCTTCTTCTTTCATTTTTTCTTCTTTTCTTTGAGCTTCTTGCTTCTTCATTATTTCTAATTCTAATTTTTCATATAAATCAGTAAATCCTTGTTCTTTATATAATTTTAATTTTTCTTCTTCTGAGAATCCGCTAGTGCAAAAACATCCATTTTCATTTTTAATAAAATCTTTTGTAGAAATGTATTTTTCTTGTATTTGTTGCATATTTTTAATATCTTTTATATGAGTAGCATCTACTTCGCCACCGGTTGAAAAACTGAAAACTTTTTTTTCTTCTACAATAATAACATCATCATTATTTATTGTAATATAATTATCATATACTTCAATAGAGTCTATTTTTTCTTCATATTCTATATTTAAAATTTTTTCACAATAATCATCTTTCCTCAAAGAAATTTTTCCAGGATTGCATATTACCGCAATCTTTTTTCCATTACACAATATTAAACAATTTTTATATTGTTTATAATACTCACCTTCACACCCAGACAATTCTATAATCTCTGAAATATTACTTTCTTCTTTCTTTAAAGTCAATTCATTATCGTAGCTATAATATGTTAATGCCTCTTTGTTCGAATGAAGAATCATATTTGCACGATAAAATTTATTATCATCATTTGTTTTTTCTAATTTTTTATTACGAGCTCCGTATTAGACATTCTTCTTGTGGTAATTCTATATATCCTTTATCATTATTCTGCATTGCAACATAGATTATAGGTTCTATTTTAGATTTACACCATTTTCTTTCTTCTGCTGTAAAATAACCTTTCACAACAGTATCACTTTCAAATGTTAATGATGCTTTACCATCTTTTGTTATTACTCCTTTCCCTTGTCCATAATAAATTCTATCTTTACCAGCATATTCATATTTTGGAACTAAACTTCCTTCAATATAATACTCTCCACTCTCCTTCAGTTTTTCAATATGCTCTTTATACATTCCTAAAATTCTATCGCCATAAGTTTTTTCTTCGTTTTCTTTACCATAAATATTATGTATTTCTTCTTCACCTTTGTATTTATAATCACTTTTTAATGTAAAATAATAATCATAATCTCCATCTCCCAGCATTTTTTCATTCAATATTTCTATTTCTCCAGTTTTATTTAACCAATGAAAAAATTTTAAAAGATTATATGTTGCCATTATTTTTCCTCTGTTATATCTTTCTGTGTCCGCTTTATAAATCTCTGCTTTTACTTGATGTACTTTTGACTTAAAATCCGCAATTTTTCTTGTTAATTCTGGTGTTTTTAAAGTTGCTTTTATTTTTCTTATACTATCTATCTTATCTATTTTCTGTAGATACATACCACCTCCTCTGTAACTATAAGCTGTTGCTTCTATTTCTTCCTTTTCAAAAGATATTATTATTTCGTTACCTTCCACTTGTGCTTGAAACTCATTCGGAAGTATTCCAAGAATTTTTTCTTTTTCTTCTTCTGTATCAAATTCTATCTTTACATTATCTTGTAATAAATTTTCGATAATACCGTTCATGGCTCTTATTTAATACTCCATATTCATATTCAATTGGCTCTGTGTTCTCTATTACAACTATAACTTTTTCTTCTTTATTGTTTTCGTCCATACTTTTTCTTCTTTCTCTTTATATCTTGTTTAAAAACTCTAACTCTTATTGAGCTGGATTTTTTATTTTACTTCCCAATTTCTTTTTCATCTGTATTGATTTGTTGTCTAGTTTCTCTTTCTGCTTCAATTAATTTTTTTACTTCTGCTTTTATTTCATCTTGGTTTGCATATCCTCCCCAGAATCCGCTTCCTTGGTCTAATTGACCTCCTGACCAGCCACCTGGAAATTTTTCGTTTAACATATTTATAATTTCTGTTTTTCCATAAAAGTTTGTTTCACCATCGGCACTTGTTATTAATAGATTATCATATTTTCCAAATAATCTATCTGTAACAGTTGAAGTTTTTGAATGTGGTAAATCCATTGCTATGTATTCACGTTTTTCACTTAAATCACCCAATTTTTCAACCGCTTCTTGTGCTTGTGCTTCTTGCTGAGGCGTTACACCTTGCATTTCTCTATCTCTCATTCTTATATTTGCAATAATTTCTTGTAAGTCTTTTTCTTCAATTCCTAAGTTAGCTCCTAATTCTTGCATTGCTGGAATATAACCTTTATCATTAGCTGATACAAATTGTTCATCTAATGTAAGTTCTACTCCTAAAATATCTGCAACTTGTTCTATAGAAGATTTTGGATTACTTCTGTCGTCTTCTCCATATATATGGTGGTCAATATTAATTGCTCCATTTGAATCTCCTTGTAATTCAACTCCATATACGTTTTTTCCATTTTGTTTTGCTTCTTCTACTTTTTCTTTTAATTCTTCTTCAAGTTTTTCCCAAGATGCTCCCCATGCTTGTCCTGTAACTAAATATTCTTCTTCATTTTTTCCTAGCATTTCTAATATTGTTTTTGCCTCTAAATCATTATTTGGTATTACCCATAATCTGTTATTTTTTTCCATAAAAATCAACTCCTTATTGTATATTTGTATATATTCTATATTCTATTGGTAACTGACTCAGTTTATTTAATATGTACTCAGTTAGTTCTTTTAAAATATCAGTATCTAAATTAGTAATTAAGTAAATAAATTTACTTTTTACATATTCATCTTTAATATCTATTTGCATATTTTTTATTCTGTATTTTTCATTTGTATAAGTTTTAAAAAACTTGTATTTTCTAAATGGTATTCCTTCATAATAGCAATATGTTTTTATTAACTCATATAAATAGTTATAATAGCAAAAACATAAGTCCTTATCTTTATGTTTATTTTTTCTATCAATTTCTTTTATTTGATTTCTTAACGTTATTGTTAAGTTTTGTATTTCCACAGTACTTAGTTGTTTATAAGGCATTAAATTAACTTTTTCTGCTCTCTTCTTTAATTTACTTAGTGTACTGTATTTTTCATAAAAAATATTTCCTGTTAATAATTCCATTCGCATTACTGGTTCAATAATTTCTAATTCATATAGTAATTCTTCATATATTTCGCTTTCTGTCTTAATAAAATATTCTATAGAAATACCATCTTTTAACAGATTTCCCCTGCCACAAATATTTTTATTTATTTCTTCAACCACTATTAGAATATCAATATCAGAAAATTCATCCTCCTGTTCTAAAGCATAACTTCCATATAATAAAATCCCCAATACTTCATCATTTATTTCTAATTTTTCTAATAAGTAATCTATATATTCACTAATTTGTTTCATCATCTTGTCTGCTCCTTACTATTATTTTCTATTGAGTCTTTTATTTTCGATAAAGTAATATTGCCCTCTGTTTCTTTTATTTCTTTTTTTTGTTCAGTACTATACCTATAATTTTCTGATTTTATTCCATATCTATTTATGCTTACCTCTCGATATCTATTAGCTGTTCCTATATAGTATTTTCCTCTGAATTTATATAATGTTCTTGTTGTTTTTTTATTTGAATTTTCTTCTTCTATTGAACAAATTTTTTCCGCTTCTTCATTCCATACTTTTTCTGGATGTTTTTCTTCATATTCTTCTATAAATTCTTCTTTTTCTTTTTCTGTTATTTCCACTCTAGGTTCTGTTCTATATTTATAATTTCTTGTCTCTATTCCATACCTATTTTTAAGTATTTCTTCATAATCAAAACGTTTTTCTATATAGTATTTTCCTCTGAATTTATATAATGTTCTTGTTGTTTTTTTATTTGAATTTTCTTCTTCTATTGAACAA
>CALXCC010000040.1 GCA_944386705.1 uncultured Clostridia bacterium
TAAAGAAAATGTTACAATTTACGATGTAGTAACAGTAGCAAACCTTGCAACTGAAAATAATATAAATTATGAATATAATAAAAGAAATACATCAGGTGATGGAAAAGATAGTTATATTTCTGTACAATTTATAAATTCTGATATTTCAGATTATAATGGACGATTTATAGAAAGAGGTTTTGATTCTAATAGCAAAGATATAGCAGATTACTATAATAAATTAATTGCTAGAGATTTAGCTAATATGAGCAATAATCCAGATCCAGAAACCTCTGAATTAACCCAATATAACTGTAAAACATTCATAAGTAACTACACAAAAAGAGTTTATAAAATTGTTTTCGAAAAAAAATAAAAAAAGCTATTGTAAACTAAAAATAAGAATGATATAATTCGAAAGGAAATTAAATGAAGAAAATAGCACTATTTTTCTTACTCGTAGTAGTTATAGTTGTGGGAATGTCATATTTATATTTAAATTACAAAATTAGCTATAATAACACAAAAAAAGAAAATATGGAATTTGAAACATTTTATAATAAAGAAATTTATGGAGCAGAATTAACTACAATTATAAATAAAGCAATGGATAATAATTCATACAACGAGCTGGAAAAAGACAGAAAAGGAAAATATATCGACAATCAAAAAAATTCAATTAGTATAGAAATAAAAATGATAGATAATGATGAAACATATAATATGGAAACCTTATACGCAGGAGGTATGGACAAGTTTGTTAAATATTATAATGAAATTCAGTTTAAATGTACCAAACTAGAATACCATAAAGCTACTCATAAGGTAAAATATCTGTTATTTGAACAAATAACAGAATAAGAATAAGTTATTAACATTTACTAAATTATAATTTAGTAAATTAAAATAAAAAAATAAAAAAAGGAGGAATTTTTTATGGAGAACGCATCAAAAGCGCTAATTATTGCAGGAGCTATATTACTTGCAATCCTAATCATATCATTAGGAATAATGATTTATCAACAAGCAGCAGGAGTTGTTAATACTGATGCTATGAGTGAGGTGGAAACAACATCTTTTAACTCAAGAATTTCACAATATGAAGGGACAAATGTAAGAGGAGCACAAGTAAATGCTTTATTGAACCAAATTCAACAAAACAATGTAACATATCAAGATGATACATCTAAACAAATTTCAGTTACAGTAAGTGCTTCAAAATGGCAAACAGGAAATAAACCTACAGGTGCAATAGATGGTTCAACAGCTTATGCAAAAGCTAATACAGGTGCAACATATGATGTAAGTTACACAACCAATACAAAAACAGGATTGATTGATAAAGTAACTATTGCTGATTCTGGTTCTGGTTCTTAGAAGAAACAGTGATATATAATTATTATAATAAGAAAGGGTGAGTACAATGGAAAATGCAGCAGACGCATTAAAAATGGCAGCAGCCGTATTAATATTTGTTCTTGCCCTTTCTATTAGTATAAATGCCTTTGGAGAGGCAAGAGCAACATCGCAAGCAATATTAAATTATAATGATCGAGAATATGAATATACTTATGTAGAAGAAAATAGAGATGAAAATGGAGAAATATTAACAGAAAGATTAGTTGGAGTAGAAACAATTGTTCCATCCATTTATAAAGCCTATAAAGAAAATTATAAAATTATTTTTGATATTTCGTTTTTAGATGGGAAAGGACTGTATAAAAAAAGAAATAGCGAAGGTGGAACTGATCCGATTTATTCTATAGACTTAGAAAAAGAAGTTTTAGGAAATGATTCACAAAAAGAAAAATTTATCGAAGCTATATTATATGGTGCAAATAGTGAAACAAAGGCAGAATTTGAGAAGAATTTAGGTATATACTTGAATGATACTGGAATTTATGGTACAATAAAAGGGAAGAAATTTAAAGAATATCTAGGAGTATATTACCAAGAAGAAGTAGATGGAGAAAGTCAAACACCAGAAGCTAATAAGACGAGAAAGAGAGTAATAACTTATACAGATAAATAAATGCAAAAAAAAACGTATATATAAGGAGGAAAAAAAATGGGTGATACATTAATAACAATAATTGCAATCGCATTAGCAGCAATCCTAATGTTTGTATTTCCACTAATGACAATGTCTGATAGAACAGATGATATTTCTCAATTAGCTGTAGAAACAGCAACAACAGAATTTGTTGATGATGTTAGAACAACAGGAAAATTAACATTAGATAAATATAGTAAATTTGTAGAACAAATTTCAGCAACAGGAAATAGCTATGATGTAGAGATGGAAGTACAAGTCTTAGACGAAAATCCAGGTAAGAAAACTACACAAGCTAATTCAACAAAAATAGGTGAAAATGTATATTACACAACATATACTTCACAAATATTAGATATGATTACAGGAACAAATGGTCAAAGTAAAACTCTTGCATTAAAAGAGGGAGACATTTTTTCTGTAAATGTAAAAAATACAAATTCAACATTATCACAGCAGTTAAAGAATTTCTTCTATGCAGTATCTGGAAATGATACATATACAATAGCAGCTGAGCACTCTGGTATGGTGTCAGCAAATGGAACAGGAAATTAATATAAATAAAACTAATTTGTAAATAGCTTGTAATCTTTAATTACAAGCTTTTTACAAATACAAAGGAAAGATTTAAGTTATGAAAATACAAAGTTTAGCAGTAATATTTATTATTATTATATTACCAATTTCAATGGTATTAACAGCATATATTCGGAAATCAAGTAAAAACTATTGAGTTGCAAACATCATATGATAGTAAGTTAAATAATGCTACATATGATGCTTTAAAAGCATTCCAATTAAATACAATAAATAGTAGTACATCAGATTTATCAAACTCTAAACTTCGTGATATAGAAGCATCTGTTAATAGTTTTTTTAATTCTATCGCAAGTAATTTTAATATGGCAGGATATAATAAAGATATTTTAACAAGTTATGTACCAGCATTAGTATATACAATGTATGACGGATATTATATATATTCACCATATACAAATACTTTATCAGAAGAAGACTATAATGATGAATCAACATATAAACCAGGAGAAAGAATATCTGGACTAAAACCATATATTTATTATAGTTCAAGATATGTAAAAGGAGGAATTGATGTAGTAATCTCTTATACTCTAGATAATTATATTACGATTCAAGGAACTATAAATGGAAATAGTGTAATGGAATATGGATATTTAATTAGTGATTGTTCTGGAGATGGAGAGAATAGTGCAACATATAGAGGAATTCCAATTGGGACAGAAAATTTAACTGAATATGGAGTAGAATTTCAAGAAAATGCTAATGGAGAACAAATACCTATTGAGAAAAAATATACATATACAAAAGTAAATGGTGTAAAATATTATAAAGATGGTGATGAATGGTTTTCTATTTTAAATGGAGAAAGATATAAACAAAATGATTTTAAAGAAATTAATAATGCTGCAATAAAATATTATACAAAAGCAGCTGAATTTAGAAAATTTATACAAGATAATAATTTAGATGAACTAACAACTGCAGATGCTGTTGATGAAGAAGGAAACAAAACACTACAAGATAGATTTGGAAATTATAAAATTTTTGATTTTGATGGAGAAATAGCAATAGAAGAACCAAATTCAAATTTTAATCAACATAGATTAGCTGTAATTAGATATTCTATAGAGAAAAATCTATCCATAGCAATTGCCAACTACAACAATTATACAGATTCAACAGCTAACTTTCAGATGCCTAAATTAAGTGAAGACGAATGGGAAAAGATAACAAATCATATATCTATAATAAGTTTCCTACAAGGATTAAACATTGGAGGAAAAGTGTATAATGGATATTCAATAATTACAAATACAAAAAATGAAGAAGTTGTAAGTGAAGATTCTATTTACATTACAACAGCAGATGGAACATATCATAAACCAACAGAAAAAAGTTTAGAAAATCAAGCTATTATAGAAGGCGTTCTGAATATAGATTTTGAAAGAAAGTCATTAACATCTAATACAGGAGTTGCAACATATTTCTTTCCTAAAAAGCAATTAGGTTCTTATAATAGTATAGTAAATCAAACAGATGTAGAAGATGTTGATAATATTTATGACTATATGGTTGAAAAAGGAGGAATTCTTGCTAAGTCATATTTTACAGCTTTAGGTAGAGAAAGGTATAGTATGTATAAAACAAATAATAATAGAGCAGAAATGATTGCAGAATTTTCTTAAATAATTAGTATATAAAAATAAAAAAAGTAAATACTAATAATAGCAAAAATATTAAGGAGAAATTTATGAAAAGATTTTTTAAAATGCTATTATTAGTATTTTTTTTGTCTATCTTGTATTCATATACATTAGTAATAGAAAAAATACCTGAAGAAGTAGTTGTATTTGAGGGAGAAAATATTACTGTGAAAACATTGCTCGGAATAAATATTAAAGGAAAAAATGCAGAAACATTAGAAACATCATCAAACGAAGGAGAAAAAATAAGTGAAAACATCGGAAATAATAAGCTAGAGGTTAACTTATTTGATAGAATTAAATTGAAAGACGTAGATGTGAATGTTATACCAAGAACAACTGTAATACCTGTTGGAAATATAGCTGGTGTAAAATTATATACTAGTGGAGTTCTAGTAGTAGGAATGTCAGAAATAGAAGGAAATGATAACAAAAAATACAAACCATATGAAAATACAGGAATAGAAGAAGGAGATACTATAATAAAAGTAAATGATAAACATATAAATTCAACAGAAGATTTAATTGAAACAGTAAATTTATCTAAAGGTGAAGATGTTATAGTAAAATATATACATCAGGAAACAACAAAAGAATGTAGTATAACACCTGTTAAGACAAGCAATAGTGAATATAAATTAGGATTATGGGTAAGAGATAGTGCAGCTGGAGTAGGAACAGTAACTTTCTATGAGCCATCAACCAAAACCTTTGGGGCACTAGGGCACGGAATAACAGATATAGATACAAACGAATTAATAAATATAGCTTCAGGAGAATTTATAACAACAAGAATACTAGATATAACTAAAGGAGAAAGTGGTAATCCGGGAAAAATACAAGGAACTGTTGAAAATCAAAAAAATATCGGAACAATAAGTAAAAATAGTAGATTTGGAATATATGGAAAAGTAGATAATATATCAAGTTTGAGTATAGATTCTAGTAAAGAAATGGAAGTAGCATTAAGAGAAGAAATACAAAAAGGAAAAGCAACCATCTTATGTAGTTTAGACAATCAAAAACCACAAGAGTATGAAATTGAAATTGAAAAAATTTATAAAGATAATAATTATGATAATAAAAGTATGTTAATAAAAATAACGGATGAAAGGCTTTTAGAAAAAACAGGTGGAATTATTCAAGGAATGTCAGGATCTCCTATAATACAAAATGGTAAATTTATAGGTGCAGTTACACATGTTTTAGTAAATGACCCACAAGAAGGTTATGCAGTATTTGGAGATATTATGCTGAAACAAGCAAAAGAAGTAAAGTAACTAAACAACAAATAAATTAAATAAAAAATATGCAAAGGATTTTGCATATTTTTTATTTTACTAAAAGAGAACCAATTTCAGTAACTGTACCAGCACCAAGTGTTATTACAATATCGTTTTGTTTCACATTATTTCTGACATAATTACTACATTCTTGAAAATCAGGAATATATTTAGCATTTTTATTTAGTGGAATAATTTTATTTAATAAATCTTTGGAAGAAATCCCATAAGTATTTTTTTCTCTAGCGGCGTAAATATCTAATATTATTATATGATCAAATTTTGATAAAATATTTGCAAAATCATCTAATAAATTTATAGTTCTACTGTATGTATGTGGTTGAAAAATAACCCAAGATTCATTATATTTTTTATTTGAAAGAGAATTGAAAGTTGCAACAATTTCAGTTGGATGGTGAGCATAGTCATCATAGACGCTTGCTTTTCCATCTATATTTCCCTTATATTCAAATCTTCTATGAGCTCCTGTGAATTTTAATAAAGCTACTTTTATATCTTTTTTATTAATTCCATATTCTACGCATAGTGCAATACAAGATAATGCATTTAATACATTATGAATTCCAGGAACAGACAATTTAAATTTTTCAAAAAATTCATTTTTATAGTAAACTTCAAACTCAGCAAATCCATCATTATCAAATATAATATTTTTTGCTACATAATCTGCATTTTCGTTCTTTATTCCATAAGTAATTGTTTTACAACTAGCATATTTATGCAAGTCTAAACAGTTAGAATCGTCTGCATTTGTAATTAGAATACCATCTGGTGGTAATAATTTTACATATTTAATAAAGGCTTTTTTTATATTTTCTAAGTTTTTAAAGTAGTCTAGGTGATCGTTGTCTATATTTAGAATAATTTCAGCTTTTGGAGTAAAATATAAAAAACTTTCAACATATTCACAAGCTTCTATAATAAAGTGTTCACTATTTCCTACCTTATAATTTCCATCAATTTGTTTTAAAAAGGCACCAACTTGAATACTAGGATCTTTTAAACCTTCTAAAAAGCAAAGTGAAACCATAGAAGTAGTAGTTGTCTTTCCATGTGTTCCAGATATACAAATAGTATCTTTATAACAACGAGTTAATTTACCTAAAAAATCTGCACGCTCAATAGTTGGAATATTTAATCTTTTAGCTTCTACCATCTCAGGATCTTCTTTACTAATAGCGGCAGTATATACTACAACATCAGAATTTGCAATATCTTTCAAATTATGTCCAATTGTTACTTTAATACCTTTTTTTAATAGAGATTCAACAGATTCGGAGTTCGATGCGTCAGAACCGGTAACATTAAATCCCCAATTATTTAAAATAGCTGCAATACCACTCATACTGACTCCACCGATACCAATCATATGGATATTTTTATATTTTTTTATAGTTTCTATATTTGGCATTATAATATTCACTCCTCTTTTATAACATTAAGATTATATAATTATATCCTAGAAATTTCAAGAGTTTATCATAAAAATATAGTGTAATATATGCTAAAAAATAAAAAAATGTTACATTACTAAAAAAACAAAAATAAAAATTAAATTTTTGTAAAAAAAAAGAAGGAAAAACTTTATTTGTGAAGAATAATATAATTGTACATAAGATTAAACGGCTATGTACAAAATATTTTAACCTAAGGAAGGCAGGTGCACTTTAAAATGCAAATTACAGATGTACGTTTAAGAAAAGTAAATTCAGAGAACAGAATGAAAGCTGTTGCTTCTGTAACATTCGATAATGAATTCGTAATTCACGACATTAAAGTTATCGAAAGTCAAAATGGATTATTTATAGCTATGCCAAGTAGAAAAACTCCAAACGGAGAATTCAAAGATATAGCTCATCCAATCAATGCTGAAACTAGAGAGAAAATTCAAAAAGCTATATTAGAAGCTTATGAAGCTCCAGAAACAGAAGAATCAGCAGAATAATTAATAAATGAAAGACACTCTTTAAAGGGTGTCTTTTTAGTTATGTTTGAGTATTATTTCAAAAAAGAACCATTTTATAGTATTTAGCAAAAAAGCTTGAAAAAAAAGACAAAACACGTTAAAATAAATAATAGTTTATAAAAAAGAAAATTAGGAGAAAAAAATGTATTTAATTGTAGGACTGGGAAATCCAGAAGAAAATTATAGTAATACAAGACACAATATGGGATTTGACGTTATTAATAAAATAGCAAAACAATATGATATTTTGATAAATAAGAAAAAGTTTAAAGGACTATTTGGAACAGGGACAATAGAAGAAGAAAAAGTTATTTTATTAAAACCACAAACATATATGAACCTAAGTGGAGAAAGTATAAAAGAAGCAGTAGACTTTTATAAAATAGAAGAAAGCAAAATAATTATTATCTATGATGATATAGATATAGAGCCAGGAACAATAAAAATAAGGAAAACTGGGGGATCCGGAACACATAATGGTATGAAATCAGTTGTTCAAAATTTAAACACTAAAAATTTTGTAAGAGTAAGAGTAGGAATAGGAAAGCCAGAACATAAAGGAGATTTAATTAATTATGTGATAGGGAATATGAAAGAAGAAGATAAAAACATATTGGAAAAAGCTACAACCAAAGCCAAAGAAGCAGTAATAGAAGTATTAAGAAGTGGCGTTGATAATGCTATGAATAAATTTAATTAAAAGGAAAATAAGGTTGAAAAATAATTACAATAATTTAATTCTTTTCCAACCAGATTTATGACTTAAGGAAGGAATGATAGTAAAAATGACAGAATTATTTATACAAAAAACTGAAGAAGGAAGGAAAATTGCATTAGTAGAAAACGGAAAATTAATAGAATATTATGAAGAAGATTCAAATTTATGCAGAAGAGAAGGAAATATCTATATAGGAATTGTAAAAGACGTTATCAAAGGAATGCAAGCAGCATTTGTGGATATAGGAACAGAGAAGAATAGTTTTATACACATAAAAGACATTTTGCCTAAAATAGATGAGACCAAAGAGAAAATAGATAAATATAAAATGATTTCAGAAGTAACAAAACCTAACCAAAAACTTTTAGTGCAAATAAAAAAAGATAGTAATGAAAAAAAAGGAGCAAGAGTTTCTACACATATAAATTTACCAAGTAAATATATAGTTTTAATGCCAAATACAGACATAGTAACCGTTTCACAAAAAATAGAAGATGAAAAAGAAAGGCAAAGATTACTAAAATTGGTAAGAGAAAATCTAGAAGAAGGAAATGGAGCAATTATAAGAACAGCATCTAAAGGAAAAGAAAAAGAAATAATAGAAGATATAAAAAGAGTAGAAAACAAATGGAAAAAGATTATTCAAACAAGTATAGATCCAAAAGATAATAAAGCAAAATTATTATATAAAAGTGAAGATATTACAGAAAAAATGTTAATAGATCTAACAAATAATAATATAGATAAAATTATAATTAACAATAGAAAGGAAGCAGAAAGGGTAAAAAAAATTATTAATGAAGATATAGAATATAAAAATATAAAAATAGAAATAAAAGAAGGAAACATTTTTGAACAATATGATTTAGAAAATCAAATAGAAAAATCAAAAAATAGAAAAGTTTGGCTTAAATGTGGAGGATTCATAACTATAGATAAAACAGAAGCATTAACAGCAATTGATGTAAACACGGGAAAATACACAGGAAATACAAATCGAGAGCAAACTATATTTAAAGTAAATAAAGAAGCTACTATAGAAATAGCTAAACAATTACGTTTACGAGATATAGGAGGAATCATTATCATTGATTATATTGATATGCAAGAACCAAAAGATAAAGAAAAAATAGAAGAACTATTAGTAGAAGAACTAAAAAAAGATAGAAGTAAAACACAAGTAGAAGGATTTACAAAACTAGATTTAATGGAAATTACAAGAAAGCATATTTGTAGTCACAAAGACTAGAAAAGAAAGGAATATAAATGAACGTAGGATTTATATCGCTAGGATGTAGTAAAAATTTAATAGATACAGAAACTTTAATTGGAAAATTTAAAGAAAATCATTTTAATATTGTAAATAATGAAAAAGATGCAGATATTATTGTAATTAATACCTGTGGTTTCATAGACTCTGCAAAAGAGGAAGCAATAAATACAATTTTAGAAATGGCAGAATATAAGAAAAAAAGATGTGGCTATTTAATAGTTATAGGATGCCTAGTACAAAGATATTATGAAGATTTAATTAAATTACTTCCAGAAGTAGATTTATTTATTAAAATTGACGAATATGACCATTTGTGGGAGAAAATAGAAGACTTATTAAAAAGAGATATTGTTAAAAAATCAAAAACAAAAACCTCCACTAAAATATTAGAAATTCCACCAATGCCAATGTTTGAGCAAAAAGAATTTTTAAATAGAACAATAACAACAGGAAAAAATTATGCATATTTAAAAATAGGAGAAGGATGTAGCAATAGATGTACATATTGTGCGATTCCATACATAAGAGGGCCTTTTGTAAGTAGAAAACAAGAAGATATTATAGAAGAAGCAAAAGAATTAGCAAAAAAAGGAATCAAAGAATTAATTATAATAGCACAAGACACAACAAAATATGGAATCGACATATATGGAGAAAGTAAACTAGCAGAATTACTAGACAATTTATGTAAAATAAAAGGAATAAAATGGATTAGATTCTTATATTCTTATCCAGAAGGAATTACAGATGAATTAATCAACGTAGTTGCAAAAAACGAGAAAATTGCAAAATACTTTGATATTCCTATTCAACATATCTCTGATAAAATCTTAAAAAAGATGAACAGAAAAACATCTAAAAAAGATATAATAGCCTTAATAGAAAAAATAAAAACCAAAATACCAGATGTAACATTAAGAACAAGTTTAATAGTAGGATTCCCAGGAGAAACAAAGGATGATTTCGAAGAATTACTAGAATTTATTAAATGGGCCAAATTTGATAAACTAGGAGTATTTATGTATTCAAAAGAAGAAGGAACACCAGCTGCTAAATTACCAAACCAAATACATAGAAATACAAAAAAATCAAGACATAATAAAATAATGGAAGCACAACAAAAAATATCCAAAGAACTTTTAGAAAGAAAAATAGGAAAAGAATATGAAGTTCTAATAGAAGATATTTCATTTGATAAAAAATACTATATAGGAAGAACAATGCAAGACGTACCAGATATTGATGGACTTGTTTATATAAAAAATGATAACAAAGAATTAAAAAATGACTTATTAAATAGCTTTAAAATATGCAAAGTAGAAGATGTAAATAATTATGATAAATTGGGGACGTTTCTTTTTGGACAAAATGTCAAAAAGGGGACACATCTTCATAATTAAACAAAGAAGTATAAAAAGATCTGTCCCCAATTGGACAAAATGTCCAAAAAGAAACGTCCCCAATTTTCCCTGAAAGGAAGTAATAAAATGGATAGAGATTTTGATAAAGAAAAAATAATAGATAAAATGAGAAGTTTAAGAGATAAAAGAGATTTAGAATTACTAAATATGGACTTAGAAGGAATTAACTTAAACTCAGATTATCAAAAAGAACTTCCTAAAAATAAAGTATTAAACGTGAAATATCTTGGAG
>CALXCC010000041.1 GCA_944386705.1 uncultured Clostridia bacterium
ATGGTTAATTGTGCAATTTAATTATATAGCTTAAATTTTTATATAATTTTGTTTCACATCATTGACACAACAACAATATTTATATGAAAATTTTATTACAGACTCTTTATATTTTAACTTTTGTATGATATTATTACCCATAAGAGAGTACCTCCGATACCGTTTATTTGTGGTTATTTAAACAATATCATTTTTGGTACTCTCTTTCAATATTTTATTTTCAATTTACTTGTGACATATCTATTTTAAACCTATATTTTCCGAATTTTGTAAATTTTTTCTTCTTAATTGTCCACATGCAGCATCAATGTCTGAACCAAGTTCTCTTCTTATTGTTGCTACAATTCCGTGGTCATTTAAATAGTCTCTAAATTTCATTATATTTTCATTTGAGCTTTTGTCAAATGTTCCATTCTCTATTTTGTTAATTGGTATTAAGTTTACGTGGCATAACATTCCTTTTAGAAGTTTTACTAATTCTTTTGCATCTTCTTGGTTATCGTTGTTGTCTTTTGCTAGTGCATATTCAAACGATATTCTTCTATTAGTTTTTTCTATGTAATCCTTGCAAGCTTTAATTAGTTCTTCTATTGGATAAGTGTTATTTACTGGCATCATTTCGCTTCTTTTTGCATTATTTGTTGCGTGAAGTGAAATTGATAGTGTACAAGGTATATTTTCTTCTGCTAGCTTGTATATTTTGGGTACTAATCCACTTGTTGATATACTAATATGTCTTGCTCCTATATTTAGCCCTTTTGGGTTATTTATTATTCTAATACTATTTATTACATTATCGTAATTATCTAGTGGCTCTCCTATTCCCATAAATACTACATTTGAAATTCTTACTCCTGTATCTTGCTCTACTGCTAATATTTGTTCTACAATTTCTCCACTTGATAAACTTCTAATAAAATTAATTCCAGTTGAAGCGCAAAATTTACAACCCATTTTACATCCTATTTGTGATGATACACATATGCTATATCCGTGATGGTAACTCATAAGTACTGTTTCTATTGCATTTCCATCTAATACATCAAATAAGTATTTTATTGTTCCATCTTTTGATTTTTGTTTTCTTAAGATTTTGAAATTGCATATTGTGTAATTTTGCTTTAGCTTTTCTCTTAATTCTAATGATAAATTTGTCATTTCTGAAAAATCTTTTACTTTTTCTTGGTATAGCCATTTAAATATTTGTTCTGCTCTAAATGGCTTTTCTCCTAAATTTATTAGTTCTTCTTTTAATTCATTTAAATCATAATCTTTTATGTTTTTCACAGTTTTATCTCCTTTGGTATTACTATTTTTTTAGGGTTTGGTCTATTTATTTTTAATAAGTTTTTTAATTCCATCTCAAGTAAATATTCTTCATTAAAGAATATTTGATAGATTACTTCTCTTATTTTATCAAATTGTGTTTGTTTTTTTATAACCAAACTTTTTTCTTTTATCATAGCATCACCTTTTGTTTTTGGAATTTATTTATATTAAATTTTCTCCAAATTCTATTAATTCTTTTTCTACTTCTTTATCTGGTGTCCACATACATCTAATTCCATCATTTACTACTTCAAAACCTGAAGCTTTTAAATATTCTGTTATTTGTTTTACTGCTTCTCCACTCCATCCGAAACTACCAAATGCTACTGCTTTTTTATTTTTTAATTTCATTCCTTTTATCATTTCTAAGATTCCTGCAATAGAGTGTAGATATCCATTATTTACAGTTGGTGACCCTACTAATATCATTTTTGATTTAAAAACTTCTGTTAATACATCTGTTTTATCGTCTTTTGCTGTGTTCATCAATTTTATTGTTACATTTTTATCTTTATTTTGTATTCCTTTTGCAATTGCTTCTGCCATTTTTCTTGTATCATTCCACATTGTATCATATATTATTGTTATTTGATTTTCTTGATAGTTTCCTGCCCACTCCAAGTATTTTTCTACTATTTGTTCCGGATTTTCTCTCCAGATTAATCCGTGGCTTGGACATATCATTTTAATTGGCAAATTCATTGCTAATATTTCATTGATTTTTTTAGTTACCATCATACTAAATGGTGCTAATATGTTTGCGTAATACTTTAGTGCCTCATTATATAATCTATCTTGTTCTACTTGGTCTGCATATAGGTGTTCTGATGCCAAATGCTCACCAAATCCATCGCTACTAAATAGTACTTTTTCTTCACTTAAATATGCAAACATAGTGTCTGGCCAATGAAGCATTGGTGCTTCTATAAATGTTAATGTTGTTTCTCCTAATTCCAAAGTATCTCCAGTTTTTACTACTTGGAAATTCCAATCTTTATGGTATTGTCCTTTTATTGATTTTACACCATTTGCTGTACAATAAATTGGTGTGCCTTCTGGCATTTGGCTCATTAATTCTATTAGTGCTCCACTATGGTCTACTTCTCCGTGCAGTGCAATAACATAATCTATTTTATTTAAATCTATTTCTTCTTTTAATTTGCTTACAAATTCTTTGTCATATGGAAGCCATGCTGTATCTATTAATGCTACTTTTTCATCTCTTATTAAATAGCTATTGTAGCTTGACCCACTTATTGTTGTAAATTCGTCTCCGTGAAATTTTTTTAATTCCCAGTCTGTTTTTCCTACCCAAGTTATTTTATTTGTTATTTTTTTTGACATTTTCTTCACTCCCATTTTTCTTTATTTTTCCAATGTATTATATCATTTTATTTGTTTCCATACAATACTCATTTTATACTTTTTTCTTTATAATTCAAACAAAAATCATCCCCGGATTAACCGGGGATTTTATCTACATATGGAATTTTCTAATTATAGCTTCTTTCATATCTTTAGCACATAAAATAAGGGTTAAAATTAAATTTAATATTGATATGCCACTTGCAATAATACTTAAAGTTTTTTCTTCAACAATATTTTCACTAATTAATATAACAGGTATCATACTAAGTATAACTATTCCTAGTTGATAAATAGCATATTTTATATACTTTTTGTGGCTTACTATTGTAAGAACTAGCATAGTTATATTTGAAACTATAATAATTATTGGAATTGCTATACTTAGTGACCATCCCTTAAATCCTAGCTGATAGTCAATAAATGCTACTAGTAATGATATTGCAATGGTTTGAACCAAAACGTGACCTGCTATATTTACATTTTTGTTTATTGAATACAATACTGTTATCCAAATATATATAATTCCAGCATTTGAAAGCATCGCCCAAGGGATATTTGGCGTAGTCAGTTTATTTATTATAGTTAATATTATTGCTATTGAAAATGATACAAAAAGTAATATTTTTACTAATAAATCACTTTTTTTACTATTTAATTTCTTTGGATATATCATCTAAAACACCATTACTTTCTATTTCTACTTTTATTCCTTTTTGTTTAAGGAATTCATAAAATCTTTTTTCAATTTTGTTATCATTTAAAATTGATGTAAAAGTAAATGCCACTTTGTTTTCAAATGTACAACTTGAACATTTTATTTTTTCGACTGGCTCTGGTGCAATAAGCATCAAAAAATAATCAATGTAGTCTTGATATTTTCCTATAATACCAACCCTTCCAATGTTTGAATATGTTGTTGTAGTATATTTTCTAATTTCAATATAACTTAGTCTTACCAGTAGCTTTTTTAAACCTAATGGAATTACTTTTATAAATGGATTATTCCCTAGTCTAACATTTGCTGACATAGTTTTTATAATTTCTTCTTCTGATAACTTTTTTTGAAAGTCCTTTTTTACAAATTCAACTATTTTATCAAATGTCGTTAATTTTTCTTTTTCCATTTCCACTTCTACTGTTATGTATGAAAAAAAGTTTGATATTGTTTTTGAAGGGAAATATTTTTTTAAGTTTACAGGTATACATACTTTTATTGGCTTATGAACTTTATTTTTTTTATAATTTTCTTCATATATTGAATAAATTAAAACTGCTGTTAAGTATTGAGTTACTGTTGCTCCATATTTTTTGCTTTCTTTTTTTAAGTCTTCTAATTCTATTAATTCATGAATTGCTGAGACTGCACCAAATCCAATTTTCTTTCCTTTTAGTACATATGCTTTTTTTGTAGAAGCATTAGATTTTGCTTTTCTATCGTAATTTTTTACATAACTATCTTCTGTGTCGTATTCTATCTTTCTACTCTTTCTTTCAGCTTTAAATTCTTCTGGATGCTTTAGTTCTAGATAGTTATAAATAATTTCTTTAAAAAATGTATTTCCATTATTTCCATCTGTTAAAGAATGAAAAATATCTATATTAATTTTTGTATCAAAATATGTTATTTTAAATAGATAATTATTATTTGTTTTTGGGTTAATGTATTGGCAAGGATAATCTTTTTCTTCTTCTACTATTACTTTTTTTGGATTATATTCTAAGTAATACCAAAAAAATCCGGCTTTCATTCTAACTTTAAATGATTTATAATCTTCTAAAGTTAAATTAACTGCTTTTTCTAAAATGTTTTTGTCTACTTTTTCTTTTAATATTGCAGATAACCTAAAAACTGTACTATATTTTTTTCCCGCTGATATTGGAAAAATTTTTGCCGAATTATCTAACCTTCTCCAATATAGTTTTTCTTCTTTTTTCTCCATTTTCTAAATTTCCTTTCAAAAACTAAAATAAGGCTCCCTTTTTTTATTTTATCGCTTTAATTAAATCTTTATATCCTTCTTCTACAACTTTACTTTCACTATTTTGGTTTATTATCCATATATGTCCCGCTTCTTCATACTCTTTTATTTCAATATTTACTCCTACTTTTTTAGCTCTTTCATTAAGTACATATACATCTGGATTTAATATATCGTTTTTACCTGTAAAAATTGTTATATTTTTTAATTTGCTTAAGTCGCCTTCAATAGGGCTTACCAAATAGTTTCCTGTTTCTTCTTCTTTTCCAGCATATGCAATTCCTGCTATTTTTAGTGTTTCTTTGTTTAATTCTTTGTCTCTTTTTTGTACTTCGTCTATTTTAGGATTTGTTAACCTTACATCTAGCCAAGGTGATATAAGTATTGTTTTTCCTGGCATTTCCTTATTATCTTTTGATAATCTTTCTAATAAAGCTAAGCTTAGTCCCCCTCCTGCTGAATCTCCCATAAGAATTAGATCTTCTGGGTTTATATTGTCTGTAATTTCCTTATATAGTGGTACCATCATTGCAAATACGTCTTTATATGTGTATTTAGGTGTTAATGGATAATCTGGTAAAATTACACGATATCCAGTATCTTCTACCATTCTTTCTATAAATTGCCAATGTTCTTTTGTAGCTTCTGCAACATATGAACCACCATGACAATAAAGAATAGTTTTGTCTGGATTTTTATGTTCTTTATGTGTTACTATAAATAAATTTCTTCCTATAAATTTCTTTGTTTCTAATTCACATATGTTTTCTATTTCTCTTGGAGGCTTTGTTTCTATATCTGCTATCATATAATACGCTAAAAGCATTATGCTTGCTAATAATATTATTACTATTAATTTTAATGTTACTTTTAATACTTTTTTTGCCATAATTTTTCCTCTTTTTTATTTTCTGATTTGTATTTTATCATATTGCTATTTAAAACTCAATATTTCCCTTATTTTTGGATCTTAAGTTTTTATTAAATTGCAAAAAAATAAAAGTTAAGATTTAAAGTTGTTTTTGCAGTTAACTTTTTATATCTTAACTTTCATTTTTATTTTATGAAATTTGTACTTTATTTTTTATCCAAATAGTCCACGTTTTTTTACAGGTGGTTGTTCGTTCATTGTTTTAGCAAGTTGAACTAGTAAGTCTCTTTGCTCTCTTGTTAATCTTTTTGGTGTTTGTACTGTTACTGTGAACACAAAGTCTCCTGCTGAATTAGAATTAATAGATTTAAATCCTTTGTTTTTAATTGTAAATTTACTTCCAGTTTGTGTTCCTTCCGGTATTTTATATTTTTCCTTTGTTCCATCTACCATCGGTATTTCTAGTTCTGCTCCTAAGCTAGCTTGTGTTATGGTTACTGGAATTTCACAAAGTACTTGGTTTCCTTTTCTTGTAAAAATATTATGTCTTTTTATTTTTACTGTAATATACAAATCACCTTTTGTTCCACCTCTTGTACCTGGTTCTCCTTCTCCTCTTAATACTACAGTTTGATTGTCATCAATTCCTGCTGGTATTTTTACTTTTATTCTTGGTTGCTTTCTAATTTTTCCTTTTCCATGGCAAGTTTCACAAGGCTCATTTATAATTTCTCCTGTTCCGTGACAGCTTCCACAAGTTCTGGTTGTTTGCATTTGTCCTAAAATTGTATTTTGTACTTGTGTTACTTGACCTGTTCCATTACAAGTAGGACATTTTATTGGAGATGTTCCAGGTTTTGCACCTGTTCCATGACATTTTTGGCATTCTTCGTCTCTTGTAACAACAATTTCTTTTTCTACTCCTAAAAATGCTTGTTCAAATGTGATTTCCATACGAACATTTAAATCTGCACCTTTACGTGGTCCGTTTCTTTTAGCAGAAGATGTTCTTCCTCCAAAGCCTCCACCAAAAATAGAAGAGAAAATGTCGCCCAAATCTCCAAAGTCTCCAAATCCATCAAATCCAGAACCATTATAAGAATAATAACCTCCTTGACCACCAAATGGTCCACCAGCTCCGCCAAAACCTTGTGGATCAGCCGTTCCAAACTGGTCATACATCTTTCTTTTTTGAGGATTAGATAATGTTTCGTATGCTTCATTTACTTCTTTAAATTTGGCTTCTGCTTCTTTTTTATTATCTGGATTAGCATCAGGATGGTATTTTTTAGCAAGTTTTCTATAAGCTTTTTTTAACTCGTCGTCTGTTGCATTTTTATTTACTCCTAATACTTCGTAATAATCTCTTTTTCCTGCCATTTTTTCCTCCTATCAAAATGTCTTATTATTGTTCCTTTTATGTTTTGCTAAATTTTGAGGTTGGACTTTTTGTTGCACCTCCAACCTCATTTTTTGCTTTATTTCTATTTCTTATCTCCGTCATCTTCTACTTTATAGTCTGCATCATAAACATTTCCGTTTTCGTCTGTTTTTGGTCCTTCACTTGTAGCATTTGGATCTGTTCCTTGTGCTCCAGTATTTGGATTTGCGTTTTTGTATAATTGTTCTGACATATCATAGAATACTTTTGTTAATTTTTCAGTTGCTTCTTTAATTTTTTCTGTGTCGTTTGTTTCTAATGCTTTTTTAGTGTTTTCGATTTCAGCTTCTACTTTTGCTTTTTCTTCTCCACTAATTTTATCTCCTAAGTCTTTTAATGTTTTTTCGCTATTGTAGATTAAGCTTTCTGCATTATTTTTAACTTCGATTTCTTCTTTTTTCTTTTTATCTTCTTCAGCATGTGCTTCTGCATCTTTTACTGCTTTATCTATATCTTCGTCTGTTAAGTTTGTTGATGCTGTAATTGATACATTTTGGCTGTTTCCTGTTGCCATATCTTTTGCAGATACGTGAACAATACCATTTGCGTCAATATCAAATGTTACTTCTATTTGTGGTACTCCTCTTGGTGCTGCTGGAATTCCTGTTAATTGGAATCTTCCAAGTGTTTTGTTGTATGCAGCCATTTCACGTTCACCTTGTAATACGTGTACTTCTACTGATGTTTGACCATCTGCTGCTGTTGAGAATATTTGTGATTTTTTAGTTGGTATTGTTGTATTTCTTTCAATTAATTTTGTAAATACTCCACCATATGTTTCAATACCAAGTGAAAGTGGTGTTACGTCTAATAATACTAAGTCTTTTACGTCTCCAGATAAAACTCCACCTTGAATTGCTGCACCAATTGCAACGCATTCGTCTGGGTTTATTCCTTTATCTGCTTCTTTTCCTGTAATTCTTTTTACAGCTTCTTGAACAGCTGGAACTCTTGTTGATCCACCAACTAATAATACTTTGTGGATATCATTTGGTGTTAATCCTGCATCTTTTAAAGCTTGGTTAACTGGTCCTGCAGTTGCTTCTACTAAATCGTGAATTAATTCTTCGAATTTAGCTCTTGTTAGTGTTATATCTAAGTGTTTTGGTCCTGTTGCGTCTGCTGTAATGAATGGTAAGTTTATTTGTGTTTGTTGAACACCTGATAATTCAATTTTTGCTTTTTCTGCTGCTTCTTTTAATCTTTGCATTGCCATTTTATCTTGTTTTAAATCAATTCCATTTGATTTTTTGAATTCGCTTACTAAATAATCAATTATTGCGTTATCAAAATCGTCTCCACCTAGATGTGTATTACCACTTGTTGCTAAAACTTCGAATACTCCATCTCCAATGTCTAAGATAGATACGTCGAATGTTCCTCCACCTAAGTCATAAATTAATATTTTTTGATCTTGTTCTTTATCCATACCATAAGCAAGTGCTGCTGCTGTTGGTTCGTTTATAATTCTTAAAACTTCTAGTCCTGCAATTTTACCTGCATCTTTTGTTGCTTGTCTTTGGCTATCATTAAAGTATGCTGGTACTGTTATAACTGCTTGTGTTACTTTTTGTCCTAAATAGTTTTCAGCATCTGCTTTTAATTTTTGTAAAATCATTGCTGATATTTCTTGTGGTGTAAATTTATCTCCTTCGATATCTACTTTATCAGCTGTTCCCATTTTTCTTTTTATTGATATAACTGTGTTATCTGGATTTGTAACAGCTTGACGTTTAGCTATTTGTCCTACTAATCTTTCTCCGTTTTTTGAAAAAGCTACAACAGATGGAGTTGTTCTATTTCCTTCTGCGTTTGGTATAACGACTGGTTCTCCTCCTTCCATAACTGCTACACATGAGTTTGTTGTTCCTAAGTCAATTCCTATAATTTTTCCCATTTTTGTTCATCCTTTCTTTTTATAAATTCTTATATTATATATAAATTTAAATTTAATAACGATCTTATTGTTAATTGTATGATTATATCTAGAATTGTGGCTATTGTAATAAATGATATTTTATCAAAATGAGCACACAATTTATTTAATATAAAGATTAATATTAAGCCTATTACATAATATATTCCAAATGATGTAAAGAACAATTCTATTGGTAGTTTATTTATTACTATAAACATTTTTATTTGATCAAATATGACCATACATACTGTAAATATAAATACATTTTTTAAGTATGTATATTCATTCATTTCAGAATATATAAAGTTAAATAGAACTATGTTTATAAATACTTCCGCTATAACATTAAATACTACAAAAATTGTATATATATACATTTATTTTCCCCTTTTTAGTTTGCTACTACTACCATAGAATGTCTTATAATGCGACTTCCAATTTTATAGCCTTTTCTATATTCTTGAGCAATTTCTTTTTCTCCTTTGGTTTCGTCCTCAATACTTCCTACTGCTTCGTGCAAACTTGGATCAAAAGTTTCTCCTACTGCTTTTATTTCTTCTACTCCTTTTGATTTTAAAACATCTTTAAATTGTTTCAATACAAGTTCTACACCTTGTTTATAGCTTTCGTCTTTTGTTTCTACTTTTGCTGCATTTTCTAAGTTATCTACTACTGGAAGTATAACTTCTACTACATCTGAAAGTATAGAATTGTATAATCCTTCTCTTTCTTTCATACTTCTTTTTTTGAAGTTTTCAAATTCTGCAAGTATTCTTTTAAATCTATCGTCTAATTCGTCATATTCTGCTTTTGGCACCATTTCTTCGTTTTTTGCTTCTTGCTTTTCTTGTTTTTTTTCTTCTTCTTCTTTTAATTCTTCTTTTTTATTTATTTCTTGCTCTGACATCTTGCTTATCCCTTCTTTCTTTTTAATTTTTTCCATTTAATTTTTGATTTATATATTTCATAACTGAAATAACTTTTGAGTAATCCATTCTTTTTGGACCAATAATTCCAATTGTTCCTAAGTCTTTTCCTTTCACCTTATGTTTGAAAGTAACTACGCTAAAGTCTTTTAATTGTTCTTTTTCGCTTTCTTCGCCTATATATACTTTTATGTCTTCTGCAAATCCTGTATTTAGCATATCTGCAACTAAATCTTTTTTATCTAATATGTTTACAAAGTTTTTTGCTACTTCTAAACTATTAAATTCTGGTAAATCAAATGCTTTGTTTGTTCCTTCTAAATATATTGTTTCGTCTTCTGCAAGCACTTTTTTTATTTGTTCTATGATTGGTTTTATGACATTTACACTATATGTCATTTCGTCATATAAATATTCTTCTAGTGGTCTATCTATTGTTTCTAATGGTTCACCTTTTAATTTTTTATTGAACATATAGTTTATTGTTTCTACTTGTTTTGCTGTTATATCTTCGTCAAATTTTATTATTGTTTCTTTTACCATTCCTGTGTCTGTAAGTATTACTGCCATAAGCATTCTTGAACCTAATGAAACAAATTTTATTTCTTCTATTAATTGTTGGTTAGTTTTAGGTCCAATTGAGACTGTTGTATAATGTGTTACTTCTGATATCGTATTTGCTGTTATTTTTGTTAAGTCTTCTATCTCATTTACTTTGGTTTCTAGTTTATCACTTATATATTTTATTTCTTCTAAGCTGATGTCTTTATCATTTATTAGTTCGTCTACATAGTATCTATATCCTTTTTCTGATGGTATTCTTCCACTTGATGTATGTGTTTT
>CALXCC010000042.1 GCA_944386705.1 uncultured Clostridia bacterium
TAATTAATATAAAATAAAAAAATAAGATAAATGGAGATATCGAGAGATAATCGTTCATTTATAGAGATAGGAAGTGTGATAATGGAATATAAAAATGAAAAATTAGAAGAATTTAATGAATATATACGTTATAGAAAAATAGCAATTATAGGACTTGGAGTTAGCAATATTCCTTTAATTGACTATTTATATCAAAAAAAGGCGAGAGTAACAGTTTTTGACGATAGAAAAAAAGAAGAGATACCATCTGAAATTTTAAAAAAGATAAATGAATATCAATTTGAAACATCTTTTGGAGAAGAAAATTTAAAAAAATTAAAAAATTTTGATATAATTTTCCGTTCACCAAGCTGTTTGCCAACTAAACCAGAATTAAAAGAAGAAGAAAAAAGAGGAGCAATTGTTACAACAGAAATAGAAATGTTAATGCAAATGTGCCCTGCTAAAATAATTGGAGTTACTGGAAGTGACGGAAAAACAACCACTACAAGTTTAATTTATAGTATATTAAAAAAGGCGGGATATAATACATACTTAGGAGGAAACATAGGAACGCCACTATTTACAAAGCTTTCAGAAATGAAACCAGAAGACATAGTTGTATTAGAATTAAGTAGCTTTCAATTAATGGGAATGAAAATAAGCCCTCAAATAGGAGTAATTACAAACATAACGCCAAACCATTTAAATATTCATAAAGACTATCAAGAATATATAGATGCAAAAAAGAATATTTTTAAATATCAAAAAGAAAATGATAAAATAATTTTAAATTACGATAACGAAATAACAAGAAATTGTGCAAAAGAGGCTACATCAAAAGTAATTTTCTTTAGTGGAAAAGAAAAACTGGAAAATGGCTTTATAGTAGATGGAAAAATTATAAAAGAATGCAATGATGGAATACGTAAACATATTTTAGATACTCAAGATATTTTGCTAAGAGGAAAGCATAATTATGAGAATATAGCTACCGCATTGGCTACAACAAAAGATTTAGTAAATCAAGATGTAGCAATAAGCGCTATAAAAGAATTTAAAGCTGTAGAACATAGA
Source organism: uncultured Clostridia bacterium (assembly GCA_944386705.1). GTDB lineage: Bacteria > Bacillota > Clostridia > TANB77 > CAG-508 > CAG-269. The sequence continues at coordinate 1,057 of CALXCC010000042.1, forward strand.
TTAGAATTTGTAAGAGAAATTAACAATGTAAAATGGTATAATGATTCTGTTAGCTCTTCGCCTACAAGAACAATAGCAGGTTTAGAATCTTTTGAAGAAGAAATTGTTTTAATTGCAGGTGGATATGATAAAAATTTAGATTACACGCCAATTGCAAGTCCAATTTTAGAAAAAGTAAAAACTTTAATTTTATTAGGTCAAACATCTGGTAAAATATTTGAAGCTGTAAAAAAAGAAGAAGAAAAAACAAACAAAAAAATAGACATCTATATGTGTAGCACATTAGAAGAAGCAGTAAATTTAGCAAAAAAATCAGCTAAACAAGAGCAAGTAGTTTTATTTTCACCTGCTAGTGCAAGCTTTGATATGTTCAAAAACTTTGCAGATAGGGGAGAACAATTTAAAAAACTAGTAAATAACCTATAATAAAATCACAAATACAAACAAACTTCCATATTATATATAAAATAATAAGGAGGTTTTTTTATGTACCAAAATGAGTCTTTTGACGAATACATAAGGTCTGTTTTAGGATATCCTAGTTTAAGTAATATGCAAACGCAAAATTATATGGGAACAGATATGACAAATTATTATGGAAGAAACAATATGAATACTATGCAAACTGATGATGCAGAATTAGAAGACTGTTATCCAGAAATATATAAATTAGTATATCCTATGATATTAAAAAGATGTGATGAGTTAGCAGAACCGGTAACAAGAGATACGATTAATCGTATTACAAATGAAATTTATAATGCAATAGAAGTTACTAATGAAATTAATGTAAATATAAACTTACAAAACGAAATGTCAAATAATAGACAAGAAACAAAATTAAATACAAAAGAAATACAAAACAATATCGAAAGAACTAAAAATACTTTAAATGAAGGAATTAATGAGGAAAATAGACAAGACAATAGGCAAGACAACAGACAATTTAGGAACAGGAATTTAAGAGATTTAATACAGATTTTACTAATTAGAGAGTTACTAAGAAGAAGACATCAAGGAAGACCTCCGTTTCCAGGAGGAGGAAGACCACCATTTCCTGGTAGACCACCATTTCCAGGACGGAAGTGGAGGAATGACACCAAGTAGACCGCCTATTATGCCAAGAAATAATTATTTTGATATATATGAATAATAAAAAAGAGGTTGAAATATGAGGCTATTTTTCTAGTAGCCTCTCATATATACCTCTTTTTTGTTCAATTACTTTGAACATATCTATACAAATTTAGAAAAATGTGTTAAAATTAATATATTAGTATGTATATAAATAGGAGGAAAAAAGATGCCTGGATATGTAGTTCATATAGCCATTGCACAAGAATATTTACGAAAACATAATTTAAAATATTCTGAAGAGTTTATTATAGGCAGTATAGCACCAGACTTTACAAATAACAAAAGCAAAACACATTATGGCAAGTCACCTGCATATACAAATTTAAAAAAATTTTTATTAATAAATAGTATAAATACAAATTATAATAAAGGTTTTTTTCTACATCTTGTAACAGATTATTTGTTTTATAATAAATATATTAGAAAAATAGAAAAACCCCAAATCTATAATGATTATGACTATACAAACAAGGACTTAATAAAAAAATATAATGTTAAACTTCCTGATAGCTTGAAAGACAAAGTGTTTTTTAAAAGGGGGAAACCAAAGATATTAACATTAGATTTAGCTAATAAAGTTATAGAAGAAATATCAAATTTAGATTTAGAAACAATTTCAAAAGAAGTCATTGAAGGAGATAATAAATGGAGCATTTATAGAAATATATTATAAGGAGGAAATGCAAATGATTGGATATATGTGTGGAGTTTTTGATATTTTAAGAGCAGAGGACTTACAAAATTTAGATATGCAGATACAACTTGCTAAACAAGATGGAGCTAAATATTTTGGTCTAGGAATATATGAAAAAGAATTATGTGAAAATTTGGGATTAAATACTCCTTTAAAAGATATAGAAGACAGAATGAAAATTATGGAACAAATAATTGGTGTTGATTTTGTTTTCAGAGTTCCTTCGTTAGATAAGAGAAAAAAAAAAAAAAATGCAGAAAAATCTTATAAGGTGTATGAGTATTCACAAAAAATAAAGCCAAAGTATACTAGAAAAAAGAAGTATGAAATTGGATATGCTCCCGGAACATATGATTTATTTCACGCAGGTCATCTAGAAAATTTAATGATAGCATCTAACGAATGTGAAAAATTGATAGTAGGAGTAAAATCTGATGAGTTGGTATATGAACATAAGCATAGATTACCAATAATGTCAGCAGAGGAAAGAATGGAAATATTGAGGCATTTTAAGTTTATTAATGAAGTGTATAAATATTATACACGAGATCTTCATATTGCAAATGACTGGATTAGATTTAGATATGGAAAAGAAGCAGATGCTTTCTTTCTAGGTTCAGATTTGAAAAAAGATTTTGCTGATGCAAAAGATTTAAATATAATTTATACTCCTCGAGACCCTAAATTAATGAAAACTCGTTCTAGCTCAGCATATAGAAAATTACATTTAGGTATTGAACATAAAAAAGATTATAAGGGAAACATAAAAGAACAATTAGAAGAAAAACAAACAGGTATGAAAGATTCGGGGAAAGAAGAACGCTAAAATATTTAAAAATGGAAAATATTACTAAAATATTTTCCGTTTTTTTGTTTTAAAAACAAAGATTATCACTTAGAAAAAATTAGAAGAATATTTTAATATTTTTTACAAAAAATAATATTGAAGAATTTTTGAAAGGTGGTAAAACAAATGAAAATAAAAGAATGTATGTGTAACGAACCGATTTCTGTTAAACCAGAAACAAGAATACAAGATGTTGTGAATTTAATGTCTCAAAACAAAATAGGATGTGTGCCTGTTTGTGATGAGAAAAATCATATTTGTGGAATTGTAACAGATAGAGATATTCTTCTTAGATGTGTAGATTGTAAAAAAGATACAAATACTACTCCAGTTAGTGATATAATGACATGTAATGTTTGCAGTTGTAAAGAAAATGAAGATATAACAAATGCTGAAACAATAATGGGACAAAACCAAATCAGAAGAATACCAGTATGCAATACTCAAAATCAATTAGTGGGAATATTAACATTAGGAGACCTTGTACAAAATGACAAAAAAATTGGTAAAGAAGAAATGTGCAATACACTTGAAAATATATGTGATTGTGGTAAAAATCAAAATAATAATTAATAAGAATTGTTAAGTAAAATTCTATAAAAGGACGGATATTCTCCGTCCTTTTACATATACTAAAAAAGGAGGAATTTATGATTTTTGATTTATCATACTGGACAAGAGTATTTAGAAGAATTTTATATGTAATTTTTTTGTTTTTAGGTCTATGTATTGCATTAAAATTATCAGTATTTTATATGCCTTTTTTAGTCGCTTTTATCATTTCTCTTATGATAGAACCTGCAATAAAATGGATTATGAAAAAAACACATCTAACAAGAAGAACAAGTTCTATTATAATATTTGTAATAGTTTCAATTATTATTCTAGGAAGTTTAACCTGGCTTATTACAACGCTCTTTTCAGAATCTTCTAGACTTTTGCAAAGTTTAAATAACTATATAGACAAAGCACATATTCAATTTGAAAATTTTATTTCTACATTTGATTTTGACAAAATACATCTTTCAGAAGAAATAGTAGGTGTTTTGCAAAGTTCGACAGGAGATATGCTAACAACTATTTCTGATTGGCTAAGAAATGCATTAACAAATCTAATTAATTTTATTACTAAGATACCTTCAATTGCTATTTGCATAGGAATCACAGTTGTTGCTTTATATTTCATTTGTGTTGATAAAATTTATATATTAGACCAAATTGAACACCATTTACCCAAATTATGGGTTAAAAAGATGGGAATTCATATGAAAGATTTAATAAAAACTTTAGGTGGATATCTAAAAGCAGAAGCAACTTTAATATTAGTATCATTTGTGATTTCTTTGATAGGATTATATATATTACAATTTGTAGGCTTTAATATATCATATCCATTGCTAATGGCATTATTTATAGGATTTGTAGATGCCTTGCCGATATTAGGATCTGGCAGTGTTATGATTCCCTGGGCCATTTTATCTGCTATAAATGGTGATATTAATCTAGGAATTGCAATTATAGTTTTGCTTATAATTATGTCTGTTGTAAGACAATTATTAGAGCCAAAATTGGTTAGTAAAAATATAGGAATACATCCGATATTTACTTTAATTGCAATGTATACAGGATTTAAATTTATAGGAGTAATAGGATTACTAGTAGGACCTATAGTGTTAATTATATTTAAAAATATTTTTGCAAGTCTTATTGACCAAGGTGTTTTTAAAACGATTTTTGATAAAAAATAGGGGATATGCAAAAGAAACTACATTCTACAGTAGTTTCTTTTTTTACAAGAACTAATGGGTTCTCTCTGATTCTTTTTTTGATTGTTTATTGTATTGCAATGATATTTGCCTTAATTTTTTAAATTCTGAATTTTTAATGTATTCATCAATATCATAATAGATAAATCCCATAGAATTTTCCTTTGATTTGAAGATTTTATTGCGAAGCGAATATAATTTAGCACAATAATTGCGAATATATCTTTCCAAAGGATCTCCTTTTGATATTTGTGAAATTAAGTTTTTGTAATTTTGATAATCGTTGAACTCTTGTACCATAACTCTTCCAGGCTCATTATCATCCATCCTAGCCAAGAAACTTTTTGGAGAAATTCTATTTACCTCTTGAACAAACTGTTTGATTTTTTCTCTATCTTTTACATCTGGAATAGGTAAAGGTTTAATTGCCTTTCCCTTTAATTTTGTATGTGCTGCATATCCATAGTTTCCAGCACGATATTGATCTTCAGTTTGTAGTTGACATTCCATAGGACCAAAAAGTGTATCAATATAAATAAAATTACTTGCGAAACCATTTTCAGTTCTTTTTTCTCTTATAGGAATATCACTAAGAGAAATTCCTAATTCGTCGAACATTTTATTATCTTTAAAAAAAGATTGAAATTGTTTTGTTAAGATTGCTAAATCTGTTTCATTATAAACACTATTTTCAAAGATTGATAATATTTTAAAAAAATTTATATCTTTGTCAATTAAATCTTCATATTCAATTATTTCTTCTGCATCTCCAGGCATTTTAGTAGCATTTAAGAATTCTAAACGATTATTAATGTCTATAATTTTAGATTCATATTCTGCTATTAAGTTAGTAGCTTGAGAAGGAGTAATTTCTTTTAAATGTTCTAATAGGCTCTTACATTTTTCATAATAATCTACTTTTGTACATTCATATTTGAATTTGTAATTTTGAGGTTTAGTATATTCATCTTCTATTAGATGTGTTTTATATTCTTGCATTTCTTCGATAAAAGCTAGATTTATCTTATTTTTCTCAATTATTTTTCGAATTTCTGGGTCTGTAGAAGAAAAAGCAGGTGGTCTTCTCCTAGAAATAACTTTCATTGCTAGAATATCAAAAATAGGAATAGCATTAACTTCTATTTCATTATTTTCATTATAAGTAAATGTAGCATCTTTTAAAATATCATCTAGTTTATTACTTGTGCTTTGAGCAGATTTGAAACGATAAGGAATATTAATTCCGTGGAACTCATAATACTCATTTTGTGTTATCATTATACTTGCTATTATATGATGAAAATATTTTTGAATATTTTTATCGCTATAAAATTGTTTATATTTTTCCATATACTTTTCTTTATATTCTTTGATTGCTTTTTGTTTTATTTCTTCATTAATAGGATTAGTTCTGTATTTACCCTTAAATTTGTTCATATATCTTCACATCCGTTACTCTTAATTTATTTGTCATTATAGCATAAAAGAAATTAAAAGTAAATAGAAGCTAAACAATTCCAGATGTTGGAATATAGCTATCATCTGGAGGATATACTTTATCGTCATTTGGTTCATTGGTTTTATTAATCTTAGTAACTTTAATAATAGGCATATCTCCGTGGTAATCTCCTTTTGTTACTTCTCCAGTGATTTCTACCCAGGTATTATCTTCAAAATCTTTGGCATTTTCGCATTCACATAAAAAACCTACAACAACACTTTGAAAATCAGAAGAAATAATCATATCTCTTGCTAAAACAAATTGATTATCTTTCAAATCTAAAACACGATAAACATAACCAGTAAAATTAATTTTCATACCAACATAATTATCAATATCATCGTGTACGGCTTTTAATACATTAGTATAGTTATTACTTGAAATTGTACAAATTTTGTTTTTAGGCATACAGGATTCGGAAATAGAACTATTTTTAGCACCATTTAAAATTTTAAAAATCACAATACCAACAATAAATATAATAATTGCTAACATTAGAATAAAAAATCCTTTAAATAGTTTACTACCATTAACTTTTACATTATAAACAAACATAATTAAATCCCTCATTTCTGTTATCTAAATAATAGATATTAATAAAATGTATGATAGAATTATAAAGAATATGATTTTCCTAAATTTATTAAAAAAATACCTTGCTAAAAACATATTTTAGTGATATAGTAACAAAGTAAAAAAATAACTTAAGGAAAGATTGAATTCAAAATGAGTATATTTAACAAAATATTCAAATCTTATAGTGAAAAAGAAGTAAAAAGAGTAATGCCAATTGTTGAAAAAATCAATGGCTTAGAAGAAGAAATTTCAAAATTAACAGACGTTGAATTAAGAGCAAAAACAGACGAATTTAAAAAAGAATTAAAAAATGGAAAAACATTAGACGACATATTACCAGAAGCTTTTGCAGTTGTAAGAGAAGCTTCTAAAAGAGTGTTAGGTATGAGACATTTCGACGTGCAATTAATAGGTGGAATTATTTTACACCAAGGTAGAATTGCTGAAATGAAAACTGGTGAAGGAAAAACATTAGTTGCAACTTTACCTGTTTACTTAAATGCATTAGAAGGAAAAGGTGTTCACGTAATTACAGTTAACGACTACCTAGCAAAAAGAGATAGTGAATGGATGGGAAAACTATACAAATTCTTAGGATTATCTGTTGGTTTAGTAATAGCTGGAATGGAACCAAAAGAAAAACAAGAAGCATACAATAGCGATATAACTTATGGAACAAATAACGAATTTGGTTTCGATTACCTAAGAGACAATATGGTTATATACAAAGATCAATTAGTACAACGTGGATTACATTATGCAATAGTAGACGAAATCGATAGTATCTTAATTGACGAAGCACGTACACCATTAATCATTTCAGGACGTGCAAATGCATCATCTGATCTTTATAAGAAAGCTGATAACTTCGTTAGAAAATTAACACCAAAAGTAATAGTAGAAGAAGATGTTAAAGACTTTGACCAAGCAGAAGATAATGAAAAATATGATTATATAGTTGATTTAAAAGCAAAATCAGCTACACTTACTGGAAAAGGTATTAAAAAAGCAGAAGAAGCTTTTGGCTTAGAAAACTTTAACGACTTAGAAAACTCTACTTTAGTACATCACGTAAACCAAGCATTACGTGCAAAAAAAAAAAAAAAAAACGAAATAGACTACATTGTAAAAGATGGGGAAGTATTAATTGTAGACGAATTTACAGGACGTATTATGTATGGAAGACGTTACAATAATGGACTACATCAAGCAATTGAAGCAAAAGAACACGTGAAAATTGCAGATGAATCAAAAACACTTGCTACAATTACATTCCAAAACTTCTTTAGAATGTATGACAAATTATCAGGTATGACAGGTACTGCTATGACAGAAGAAGCTGAATTTGAAGAAATCTACAACTTAGATGTAGTAGCAATCCCTACTAACAAACCAATGATTAGAAAAGACGAAAATGATGTTATATATAAAAACGAAAATGCAAAATATAGAGCAATAGTAGAAAGTATCAAAGAAAGTTATAAAAAAGGACAACCAGTACTAGTAGGTACAGTATCTATTGAAAAATCAGAAAAATTATCTAAATTATTAAAACAAGAAGGAATTAAACATAATGTATTAAATGCTAAATACCACGAAAAAGAAGCTGAAATTATTGCACAAGCAGGAAAATTTGGAGCAGTAACAATCGCTACAAATATGGCAGGGCGTGGTACTGACATTATGTTAGGAGGAAATAGTGAATTCTTAGCAAAAGAAGAAATGAGAAGAAGCAGAGTTTCTCCAGAATTGATAGAAGAAGCAACTACTTATTATGAAACAGATGACCAAGAAATTCTAAAAGCAAGAGAACAATTTAAAGCTTTAGAAAAGAAATATGACGATCAAATAAAAGAAGAAAAAGAAAAAGTAATTGAAGCCGGTGGTTTAAAAATCATTGGTACAGAAAGACATGAATCTAGAAGAATTGACAACCAATTACGTGGACGTTCTGGACGTCAAGGAGATATTGGTGAATCTAAATTCTATATTGGCTTAGATGATGACTTAATGAAAATCTTTGGTGGAGATGCTATAACTAAAGTTTATAACACATTAGGCGCAGACGAAAATATGCCAATCGATTCTAGAATAATATCTAATGCTGTAGAAAACGCACAAAAGAAAGTAGAAGGCAGAAACTTCAGCATACGTAAAAACGTATTAAAATACGACGATGTAATGAATGCACAAAGAGAAATTATATATGCACAAAGAAAACAAGTTCTAGATGGAGAAGATATCCATAGCAACATTATGAATATGATGGAATTTGTTGCAGAAAACATTGCAAATATGTTTGTTGAAGGAGAAAACCAAGAACTTAATATAGAATCATTAAACAACGAAATTATAAATATATTCGGAATTGATATGTTAGACTACATTAAAGAACACAAAAACAATCCTGCTGAAATATCAGAAGAACTAAAAACTAGAGCTTCAGAAGTTTACAAACAAAAAGAAGAAGAAATAACTTCTGAACAAATGAGAGAACTAGAACGAATTGTTATGTTAAAAGTAGTTGACGAAAAATGGATGAACCATATAGACAGTATGGACGAATTAAAAAATGGTATTGGACTTCGTGCTTATGGACAAAAAGATCCTGTTGTTCAATATAGACTAGAAGGTTTTGATATGTTCGAAGAAATGGTTAATGACATTAAATTTGACGTAACAAAAATCTTAATGCATATAAGACAAAATGGAGAAGCAAAAAGACAAGAAACTGTTAAAATTACAGGAGCTGCATTAGAAGCAATCCATAGTGTGGATGGAGGAGCAAAAATAGGAACAGATGTTGATAGAACTGTAAGAAATGATGGACCAAAAGTAGGAAGAAACGACCCTTGTCCATGTGGAAGTGGTAAGAAATATAAAAATTGTTGTGGTAAAAATCAATAATATCAAGGGTTACAGGATATAAACGAATGTATAAAATATAGTAAAAATAGCATTTTGACATCCATTTGACATCGAAAATTGAAATTTTGGATGTCAAAGATTGAAACCCATTGATACAAGCTGATTATAGCCTCGATGTCAAAATTAATTATAGTTAAAAGAGTTAAACATTTTATATGGGTAGCTC
>CALXCC010000043.1 GCA_944386705.1 uncultured Clostridia bacterium
TTTCTGCGATATTAGGCTCTAATAATTTGTATTTTATATATCTAATAATACTTTTATAGTCCTCTTTTGCTTGAATAGATAATTCTACCTTATATTCTTCCAATAATAAAGCCTCCATTCTAATTTGCTAAAATTTCCTTAACTTCTTCATACGCTTCTTCTACAGAACATACTTTTTCCCTATTAGTATCTTCCATACCTTTTTTTAATTTTTCCAATAAATTTTTATCATCTTTTATAATTAAATTATCCGGAGCTTTTGTCATATAAGAAAATTTAAGATATTCTATATAATCTATAACTTTGTTTGATAATTCTTCTGGTAAATTTTCAATTACATTATATAATTCTTTTTGTTTCGTTGTCATAATCTTTCATCTCCTTTTTTTGGATTTATATTAATATTATACCACACTTTTGCTAAATTTTATTGAGTTTTTAAATTTTTATTAGTTTTTTTATAGAGGAATACTTACTTTCTAAAATCATTAATTTTTTTAGCTGTTTCTAATTCTTCAATTGTATAATATCTAACTTCTTCTTTTTGTAATATTTAATCTTCTACTTCATATTCGCTAACATTAGGTTCAACAAAATCTTCTTCTGTTACAGTATTAAATTCATATGTATATTCATAAATTGGTGATCTTTTTTTAGGGTCTGTTGAAACTTCACTTGCATTAAGTATTTCATATCCCATTACACTAATTGGTAAACCTGTATCTTTTTCTACATACATTCCTTCAGTAGTCTCTGAATAAGGACCGTTAAAGTTAGATATATAATAGCATTCTTTTCCATTAAATGTTTCCTCTTTTATGTTTGCAAAAACAGAAGCCTTAAATAGTTCCCACCAATTTTCAGTTTCAAATTGATTGTTTAAATCTTTAAAAAAACCAATCTTTTCATTTAGTTTTGCCCTTTTTCCTTCTTTTGATTCTGCATATAAGTTAACTGAATATGTACTTTGTGAATTGTTACTATCTGAAAGTTTATTTGCATACATTGTTACTGTTGATATATTATTTCCATCAACTTGTGTTAATATTATTTTCTTTCTGTCTTCTAAATTAAATATTTCTTCTTTGCTATAATCGCCTAAATTATATGTGTAAACTACTTGGTGGTAATTAATAGAACTTATGGTTTTTTCTGCATTTTTAGATAAATTTGATATTATGGAAATGTTTCTTCCAACAAATACCATAAGCGGTATCAGAATTACTAGCACTATTGCTACTAGTATTTTTATTACTTTCTTTTTTCTCATATTATCACTCCCTCATTTTCTTAATTATATCATATGATTTTTAAAAAACAAACAGATATTGTTCCATACAATATGGATGTTTGGAGTACTAACGGTTTGCCTGTTTATATTACTTCAAAAACTATTCAAGTAACCCCTGGAGACTGAAGGAGATCATTGGGCTGACGTTGTTACTAACACTAGTAATACATCATACAGAATTCGTATGGTAGGTCCTGCATATATAAATGGTGCATTCTACACTGAGCAATAAAATTTAATAAAACAAAAAATTTCCAATAAGAATAAAGGACCTATTATTGGTCCTTTACTTTTATATTATTTTTACTAACATAGTATCATTTATTTCTAATATTTCTTGCGAAAGCTTTTCTATGCTATCCTTAGATTTCATTATTACTATTATTTCTATTTTTGCTTTTTTATTTTCTACTTTTGCTTTCATAGATTCTATATTGATTCCGTTTTTAGTGAAAACATCTGATATCTCCAGTGCAAGATTTTTTCTATCTTTTGCTACAATTTCTATTATCTTTTTTTCCTTATTTTCTCTTTCTTTTTTATTTAGTAGTTTTATAATTCTGCTTTTGGCTTTTGCTGTTTTTATTACTTTTAGCCATTCTTCTTGAGGTGTTATTTCGTCTTTGCTTGTTATTATTTCTACAATATTTCCATTTTTTAGTTTTGTTATTATTGGCATTTCTATGCTATTTATTTTGCATCCTTTTATGTGGTTTCCTATCTCGTCGTGTATACTATATGCAAAATCAATCGCTGTTGCTCCTTTTGGTAATACTTTTATTTCTCCTTTTGGTGTAAATATATATACTTCGTCGTCTAACAATTCACTTTTTAGTGTTTTTAGAAATTCTTTTGGATTTTCTATTAGGTTTTCAAATTCTAAACTATTATGAATTCCTTCTAGATTTTTTTCAAAAATCCATTCTTCTTTATTTTTTTCCTTATTTCCAATATAATAAAAGTAATTTGTTATTCCATATCTAGCAATTTGGTTCATATGATAACTACAAATTTGTGCTTCAAATATTATCCCTTTTTCTCCTAGCATTATTTCATGAATCGCTTGATATTTATTATTTCTAGGTATTGCTATATAGTCTTTAAATGTCCTTGGTAAAGCGTGATATATATTATTAATTATACCTAATATTTTATAACAGTCTTGTTTATTTCCTGCTATTATTTTTATTGCAAATAAGTCTTTTATTTGGTCAATTGTTATTCCTTTTTCTATTATTTTTTTATAGATATTATATATATGTTTTGTTTCTATTTTTGTGGTGGCAAATACTTTTTGACTTTTTAATTTGTTTTCTATTTGCTTTTTGGTTTTTTCTAGTAGGTTTTTATTTACTTTTATTTTTTGTTCTAATTCTTTTGTTATTTTTTCGTATTCTTCTGGATATAGATATTTAAATGCTCCATCTTGTAATTGCATTTTCATATCATACATTCCTAATTTATGTGCTATTGGTGCATAAAGATCTATTGTCTCTTGGCTTATTGCTATTTGTCTGTCTCTTTTTAAGTATTTTAAAGTGTTTATATTATGCAATCTGTCTGCTAATTTCAATATTATTACTCTTATATCTTTTTCCATTGCTATAAACATTTTTTTATAGTTTTCTGTCTGCTTTTCTTCTACTGTTTTAAATAAATTAGTTAATTTTGTAACTCCTTCTACTATGGTTGCTATTTCGCTACCAAATTTTTTTTCTATTTCTTCATATGTTCCATTTGTATCTTCTACTACATCATGCAATAGGGCTGCACATATTGTTTCGGTGTCCAGCCCTAATTTTGCTAATATGTAAGCTACGTTCAAAGGATGTATGATATATGCTTCTCCTGATTTTCTTAACTGATTTTTGTGTTTTTCCTCTGCATATTCATATGCTTTTTTTATTATGTCTTCTTTGATTGTTTTGTTCTTTCTTTTTCCTTCATCTAAAATTTTTTCAATTGTAATGTTAGCTGTAATTTCAGCTTTTTCTCCCATAATATTCTCCTCTATCCATATCTTCTTTTGTCTGAATAATATCTACATACATTGTAAAACATTTCATTTTTTAACAAAAATTCTCTTCCTTTTTTATGTATTGACATATTTTTTACTGTATCGTCTAAACATCTGTTACAAACGGCACATTTGTTTTTTTCTCCATCTATTAAAATTGGACTCTCATTTTTTAGGTCAAATATATATTTTTCTGATACTTCTGCAAGGATAGGGCAAAATGTTGCTTTTAGTCCATCTTCTTGCATCCATATTTGAAGTCCTTTTCCTCCATTTTGGCAATAAACTTTATTGTTAGCTTTATATACTTCTAGTTCTTTTTGGTTTAAAAATAGCTTTGGTGCTTTTATTTTTAAGTTTTTTTCTATAGCTAATTTATTAATATTTTCTACAATTTCTCTCCATTTTTGTGGTTTTATATGGTTTAACTTTATATCTCTTCCTTGTAAGGATTCAAAACTTCCTGCATGGAATGTAAACCATTCAATTCCTAATTTTTCATAATATTCTATTATATCTTTATAATCGTCTTGGTTAATTTCCCATAAAGTTGGCTGTATTTTTACTATTATGTTTTTATCTATGCAATATTTTATTGCTTCATTTATTTTATTTATATCTATGTTTTTGGTTCCTTTTAAATACTGTAATTTTTTATTGTCTAATGTATCTACACTATAACTTATGTAACTTATGCTTTTAGATTCAATCCCATCTGTTAATTTTTTTATAGTTTCTATTCCATCGTATCCCGAAGTTGAAAACATTACTTTTTTACCATTTTTTATAAATTCTTTTGCCGCTAAGTTACAAAATTTAGTATCTACTGATACATCTGGATTTCCTAATATATACGCTTCTTTTAAATTTGGTAATTTTTCTATTATAGTTTTAATTCCTTCTATAGTTCCTTGGTAATCTTTGTGCTTTCTACCATAGCTTTCTTGTGTACACCCTATACATGAACATGTACATTTTTTTCTTCCATATGTTCCTGTATATAAAGTTAGTGTTTCCACTTTTTGCAATAATTCATCTTTGTCCATCTCCTACCTCCCATTTTTTTATATTATTATTGTATGATGGACAACTTGTTTTTAGAACATTGTAAAAAAACTTTAGTTAATTTATTTTAACTAAAGTTTTTTTATATATTCTATATTTTTCTTTTATCTATTGCATAGCTACTTCCCATTACTGATTTAGCAGCATGTTTTACTTGTGCTCCTACTTCTCCTATTTCTAATATGTTATTGAATCTACCTTCATCTACTACTACCACTCCTATTGATAAAGATGTTAGTGGAAATTGTTCTATTATTCCTTTTCTATTTGCTACTTCTATATATCCTTTTTCTAGATCTTGTTTTGTAAAAAATCTTGTTACATTAGAATCAAAGTATGATAATATATTTTGACATAATTCCTCACAGTTAGTGCCTGGTACGATTGCTATAAAATCATCTCCTCCAATATGCCCAACAAAGCTATTTGCTAATTCATCAGAATGTACAGAATTTATTATTGTCTCTGCTGTAAACTCAATTATATGGTCTCCTTTTAAAAATCCATAAACATCATTATATGCTTTGAAATTATCCAAATCTAAATATAGTACAGAAAATGCTTCTTCTCTGGAGATTCTCTTTTTTAATTCTGCATGTATTTGGACATTTCCTGGTAAACCTGTTAGAGGGCTTACTCTTCTGTTGCTTGCAAGTAGCCTATTTAGATTTTTTACTGTAAAATATAGGTATTGCTCATCAACTGGTTTTTTGATGAAATACTCTACTGATTCTTGCAGAATTTTTATTCGATGCTCTTTATGACTTTTTGATGATACAACAATTACTGGGGTAATTGTATTATCTTCATCCTTTCGTATTTTTCTGCATAAATCTACAACATCTCTATCTATTGCATCTTCGTTTATTACAATTAATGATGGAATATTTTTTAATGCAATGTCTATTTGTTCTGTTTTTACACTTATAAATTTATATTCTGGATCATTTTTAAATAATTCCCTAAATATTAATATTGATGAATCGTCATCGTCGATAATATATATTTCTTGTACCATATGCCTGCTCCTTTGTTTTATTTGTTCAATTCATTATATACAAAAATCAGGAATTTTTTCAAGTATTTTTTTTATTTTTTATAATATCTATCTTTTCATTTAATATTTGTGTTATTTCTTTTGTATTAATTGCTGGGAAGGCTTTCTTTAATCTTAATATATTTTTGTATAAATGCATTGTTCTTCTGTTTCTTTTCTTTTTTAATTTTTTTACTAATTTTTGTATATTTTCCGTTGCAATTGCTTTTTCTGCTGTTTTTTCTGCTTCTTTTGTTAGTGCTTTTATTTCTTTTAATTTTTCTTTTATTTCTTTGTTTAAATTTTCTATTTTATCTAAGGTTCCTCTTAATGTTTTTAATTTTGTAATACTTACAATTGTGTCTACTAATACACATATTGCTATAATTCCTACAACGAAATACAAAATATTATTATCTATTTTTGCTATTTGTTTTTCCATAAATGGGTGGATATATTTTACAAAAAGTACTGCTAGTATTCCCCAGCAAATAGAATTTGTTAAACAAATTCTTCCTTGAAAATTGAATTTATGATCAGAATAATCCCAATATTTTGTATGGAACATTTTTTCTAATAATACCCCTACTAAATACTCCCAAACCGTTAATATTAGCATAGAAATAATAAATAAGAATAAAATGTTATTTTTAAATGTGTCTAAGAATAAAAACATTATTATGGCTCCTATACCATAAATTGGACAAATTGGTCCGTGTAAAAATCCTGTATTTATTATCTTTTTTTCATCAATTGTTCTTACAATTGATTCCATTACCCACCCCAAAAAAGAATAGATTATAAAATAGGTTAGTATATTGAATATTTCTTTTAACATATTTTTTCCTTTCTAGTCAAAAAGCCTCCTACTTGAAATTGTAGGAGGCTCTTCTTTACTTTCTTACTAGTACTTTAGACGTTTCGCTTACTCCACTTTCATTATAGACAGTTACTTCTAGTTTATTTTCTCCATCGTGTAATGGATATGGATATTCAAATTCTTTTCTTTGTTCTATAGATAATACTTTGTCTAAGTCTAATGCATATTTTTCTGTTTCATTTATAATAAATTCTACTCTTTTTATTCCTTCTTCGTCAGATGCTTTTATTATAAAGTTTTCAGCACCATCAGTAGTTACTTCTAGTTTTGGTTTTGTTACTCCTTTTACTTCTTGTTCTTTTGTTTGAGTTTTATTGTTAATGTCTACAACAATTACTGTTAATGTATGCAATCCTTTTGGTATTTCAATTGTTTGTTCTGTTTGCATAGCATTGATGTCTATTTTTGTTTCTTCTCCTTCATCCCATCTATATGTCATATAAGAAAGTTGTTCTTTTCCATTTGCTGTAACTTTCAAATTACTTCCATCTACTTCTAAATCTATGTCTATATCTCCTTGCAATGTATATTGCCTTGGATAGCTTATTTCTTGTCCATTTACATCTATTGCATATACATTTAATGTGTTTTCTCCTGTTGGTATTTGAATTGTTTGTTCTACTTTTCTTTTTCCTTTTGCATCAAGTTCTGTTGGCTCTTCATTATTCCAATTATAAGTTACTTTTTCTAGTGGTTTGTCATGTGTTATTTGTAACCTTAATTCTGTTTCTGTTAGCTGTTCTACATAAATTGTTGGCTTTGTTGAGCTTGTTGATAATTTAGCATCTTGATACATAGAATATGATCCACTACCTATCATAAAAATTCCAAAAAATAATATAGCTATAGAAAAGAATTTTAATATGCTATTTATTTCAATTGGTCCACTATTTTTTGTTTTTTTCTTTTTTTCCTTTTTCGGACTTTCTACACTTAGTATTTGGTTCAAAGTTTTCACCTCTTTTGTTTTATTATGAAAAATTATATCATATGCATTTTCAATTGTAAATAATTTATATTAAAAATAAGGAAACATTAATTTTATAATGTTCCCTTATTGTTTTTTTTATTCGTTTTTATTAGTTTTGTGCATATGGTAGTATTGCAATATGTCTTGCTCTTTTTACTGCTGTTGTAATATCTCTTTGATGTTTAGCACAAGCTCCTGTTGTTCTTCTTGGTAAGATTTTTCCTTTATCATTTATGAATTTTCTTAATTGTTCTGGATTTTTATAATCTAATACGAAGTTTTTATCACTACATAATACGCAAACTTTTTTTCTTTGTTTTCTGAATCTTGGATTGTAGTCTTCGTCATAATTTTTATTGTTTCTTCTATTTTGTTTTTTGTCTGCCATTTTATTTTCCCCCCTTGCTTAGTCTAGAATGGTAGGTCATCGCTTGAAGATACTTCGAAGTCAGCTCCCATACTTCCAGGTGCTGTGTTTCCAAATGTGTTTTCAAAAGTTCCTGCATTGTCGCCATCTCTTCTGCTATCTGCAAAATATGCTTCTTCTGCAACAACTTCTGTTACATAGTGTTTTGTTCCTTGGTCATCATCCCAAGTTCTTGTCTGTATTCTTCCGATTATTCCTACTTGTTGACCTTTCTTAAAGTATTTACTACAAAATTCTCCTAGTTTGCTCCAAGCAACTATATTAATGAAATCTGCTTGTCTTTCTTCTCCTTGTCTAACAAATCTTCTGTTTATTGCTAAACTAAAAGATGCTACTAGTGTGTTGTTTGTTTGTGTATATCTTACTTCTGGGTCTCTTGTTAATCTTCCCATTAATATTACTTTGTTCATTTCTTATCACCTTTCTTACTTTAAATAAAGGCCCCTGTTTTCTTTATTTAATATTTTTGTTTTTTACTAATTTATTAGTCTTCTTTTCTTATAACGATGTATTTTATTATATCGTCTGTAATTCTGTAAACTCTTTCAAGTTCTGCTATTGAAGCTGGTTTTGCTTCAAAGTTAAATAGTAGATATGTAGCTTCACTGAATTTTTTGATTTCGTAAGCTAATTTTCTTTTTCCCATATTTTCTACTGATTCTACTTTTCCGTTTTCATTAATTAACCCTGTGAATTTTTCTTCTAAAGCCTTTAATCCAGCTTCGTCTACGTTTGGGCTAACAATGATTATACTTTCATATTTATTCATTATTTTCACCTCCCTATGGATTTATAACCTACATTTTTATGTAAGTAGAGATTTGAAAAATAGCTATTCTTTTTTCAAAACATAGCTATTTTATCATATTTTTTGCCTCTTTGCAAGTACTTTTTTTAATATGATATAATTTGTTTCAAGACTAAAGATTATATAGTTATATTTTTTACTTATAATTTGAGATTTTATTTTTTTGAATTTCTAGTGCTATTATAAAAGCACACCATTAAGTAGCGTACGTTATATATTAAAATGTAACATTACTTTTAAAATGATTAGACAATGCTGTTTTTGATTCTTCGGATAAATTTATATTTCCTTTTAAGTTTATCTTTGTATTTGGATTTAACACTAATAGTGCACTTGCATCTATTATTGCATTATTAGATAAATCTAAAGTTAAATTTGTATTATTTTTTAATGCTTTTAAATTTTCTAAATCTTCACTCCATAATGAACAATTACTTAATGAAAGGTTTTGCAAATTAGTTAATTTAGAGAAATTTGGTACTTTATTTCGTAAATCATTCGTTGTTAAGTATAAATTAACTAAACTACTAAAATTAGAAACTATAGAAAAATCTTTTACACTATTTAGGCTCTGTAATGATAATGTTTTTAAATTTGTAAATTTAGATAAATCTGGTATTTCTGTTGTATATGTGCTATTATCAATTTTTAATTTTTGTATCTTTTCACTACTACAATTTTCTATTGTTTTCAAGGCTTTTGTTCCTACCCTTAAATTATCTAAATTAGATATAATATCTTCTATTTCAGATAAGTCTATATTTTCATTTCCTTCTAAATATAATATTTTCAAATTTTTTAAATTATTTATAGCTGATATGTTTGTTAATGGATTACTATTCATATATAAATATTTTAAATTAGTCATACTAGATAAAATTTCTTGTGATTTTGCATCTTCTAATGTCAATTTATTATTTATCAACGATAAATTTTCAATTTGAGTCATCCCATCTAATACCTCTAAAGTCGTTAAGTTTTCATTATTCAAATCTATGCTCTTATAATTAGTAAATAAACCTAATTGTTCAATATCTAAGTAAATAGTTCCATTTCTATCTAATATCTTTCCAATTTCATCTAGATCTTTTATCCCTTGTTCAGAATAATTGTTTCTATCTCCATCAATTTCAGGATTATCTTTTAAATTTAAATACGTCAAATTTTTATTATTTGCTAGAGGAGTTATATCTATTATAGAATTGTTATTTAAATATAAAGTTTTTAGTAATGTTAAATTTTTTAATGATGAGATATCAGTAATTGAGTTACTTCTCAAATCTAAAGATTCTAAATTCGTTAAATTTTTTAAAGGTTCTATATTTTTAATTTTATTAATACCCAAGTTTAATTTTTTTAAAGAATTAATATTCTTTAATTCATCTAATAATGTAATATCTTCTAAATTAGTACTATATAAGGTTAATTCATTTAGTTTTCTAAAAGATTTAATGTTATTAATAAAGTTTTCTAAATTTTTTAATGTGCCACATCCTTGTATCTGAAGTACTTCTATATTATTTAATAATGATAATGCTATATAGTCTTCAATGTTAACATCCAATATTTTTAACGTTTTTAATTTTTTGCAATTTTCAATTCCACTAAGATTTTTAAGATTTAGATTTTGCATTACTATAGAAACTAAATTTGGAAAAAACACTAAATCTTCTAAACTATCTACTGATAGATCTGTTATTATTAAACTTGTTTGATTTTTCATCCATTTAAATTTCATTTCTTCTTCTGTTACTCCTGATATTTTTGATACATATTCACTAAATGCTTTACTTGAAAATCTTATTTTTGTTTCATCTTCTAATATTTTTTCTTC
>CALXCC010000044.1 GCA_944386705.1 uncultured Clostridia bacterium
ATATAGGAAAAATAAGTGGACCTATCTTAGATAGAATAGATTTAAATAAAGAAGAAAAAGCTGTTAAATATAAAAAATTAGAAAGTAAAGACAAAATAGAAAAATCAGAAGAAATTAGAAAGAGAGTAAATAAAGCAAGAAAAATACAACTAGAAAGGTATAAAAAATATGGAATTTATTCCAATGCAGAATTAACGCCGAAATTAATAGAAAAATATTGTAAATTAGATGTTGCAAGTAAAAATACATTAGAAAAAGCTTTTGAAAAACTGGGATTAAGTGCAAGAGCCTATGGTAGAATTTTAAAAGTAGCAAGAACAATAGCAGATTTAGAAGGAACAACAGAAATTAAACTAAGTCATATAGCAGAGGCAATTCAATATAGAGCATTAGACAGAAAATATTGGGGAACTTAAGGAGGAATTAATATATATAAAATTACAATTGAAAATAAAGAATATCCAGAACAATTAAAAAAAATACCAAAACCTCCTAAACAACTCTTTTTACAAGGCAATATAGAGTTATTAAAACAAAATAGCATAGCAATAATAGGTTCAAGAAGATGTAGTAAAAATGGAAAGATGTTAGCTAGAAAATTTGCAAAAGAATTAGCAGAACAAGGAATTGTAACAGTAAGTGGAATGGCAAAAGGAATAGACACAGAAGCACACAAAGCAACACTAGAAGCAGGTGGAAAAACAATTGCAGTTTTAGGGAATGGATTTAACTATATTTATCCACCCGAAAATAAAGAGCTATACCAAATAATTTTGAAATTAGGAGGACTTGTTATAAGTGAATATTTACCAGAAACAGAGCCAAGTTCAAAATTATTTTTAGAAAGAAACCGAATTATTAGTGGAATTTCAATAGGAGTACTTATTATAGAAGCGGCCTATAGAAGTGGAACAAGTGTAACAGCAAAATTAGCAAAACAGCAGAATAAAAAAATATTTGTATTGCCACATGAAATAAATGATAAGTATGGAGTTGGAACAAATAGATTAATACGAAAAGGAGCAGTTTTAGTAACCTCTACAAAAGATATAATAGAGGAATATGATTTTTTAAAATATAAAAAAGTGGATAAGTTTGAGGATATATCAAAAAAACATCTAAATACTCAAGAGTATAAATACAAAAAACAGACAAAAATAAATTTTGAGAGCGAAGAAGAAAGTGAAATTTATGAGGCTATAAGTAAAGGTTTCAATAATATAAATGAAATCAAACAAAAAACTAAAATACAAATACAAAAAATTAACCAAATTTTATTTGAATTAGAAATAAAAGGATATATTAAAAAAATAGCAGGAGGGTATAAGTGTATATAAATCAAAAGATAGGGAAAAAGGGAGAAAACATAGCTTGTAAATATTTAGAGAATAATAAATATAGTATTATAGAAAGGAATTTTCGTTGCAAACAGGGAGAAATAGATATTATTGCAAATGATAATATCACAAAAGAATTAGTATTTTTTGAAGTAAAAACACGTTCCAATCTCAAATATGGGCGACCTAGTGAATCAGTAAAAAAATTTAAACAAAAACACATAATATATGTAGCCAGATATTATAATTATATAAATAAGATTTATTATATGCCAATTAGATTTGATATTATTGAGATTATTTTGAACAATAATAATTGTCAAATAAATCATATAAAGCAAGCTTTTTGGGAATAAATTGTAATACTTAAAGCAAAATATAGAAATAGCAAAATCAGGTATTGAAAAATAGAAAATGTTGGTATATAATGATAAAAATTCTAAAAATATAATTATATTTTTAGTTGCCTTAAATTTGAAAGAGGTAGTATTATGAAAAAATTTTTATCTAATTACAAGTCAACAATAATTTTATTAGTTGCAATTATTGTTGGTGCTATCGTAGGAATTATATTTCAAGAAAAAGCAACTATTTTAAGTCCTTTAGGAGATCTATTTTTAAATCTTTTATTAGTTATCGTTGTACCACTTATATTTTTAACAATTACAACATCAATTAGCAAAATGAAACAGCCAAAAAGATTAGGAAAAATAATGATAACAATTATTGGTGTGTTTTTATTTACTTCCATTATTGCGGTTATAATAGGATTTGCTAGTACATATTTTGTAAAATTAGTAAATCCAGAAGATGGAGAACAAATAAGAGCTTCACTTGAAGAAACCGTACCAGAAAAACAAGAAAACAATGTAGAAGAAGAGGAATTATCTATTGCAGATAGAACAGTTAATTTATTAACTGTAAATGATTTTTCCAAATTATTATCTAAAGATAACATAATAGCACTTTTAGTATTTTCTGTAATATTTGGAATTGCTCTTAATATGACAGGAGAAAAAGGAAAAGCAGTATATGATTTCTTAGTTTCAGCAAATGAAATTGTAGGAAATGTTATTAAAATAATTATGTATTTTGCACCAGTAGGTTTAGGATGTTATTTTGCAGCACTAGTAGGAAGTTTTGGAGCAACCATAGCTGTAGGATATTTAAAAACATTCGTAATTTATACTATTGTAGCAGTTGCTTTTTACTTTATAATGTATACTGTATATGCATTTTTAGCAGGAGGAAAAAGAGGAATAATAGCATTTTGGAAAAATGCAATACCTTCTACTTTAACAGCACTTGCAACATGTTCTAGTGCAGCATCTATTCCTGTTAACATAGAATGTAGTAAAAAAATGGGAGTGCCAGATGATATTGCAGAAACAACAATACCATTAGGAACAAGCTTTCACAAAGATGGATCTATAATAGGTTCAGTATTTAAAATTATGTTTTTAGTATGTTTGTTTGGAACAAGCTTGAGTACAGCAGGAGACGTATTAGGAGTTTTAGGAGTAGCTTTACTTGCTAATCTTTTAATAACAGCAGTGCCAATTGGTGGAGGTACAATATCAGAAATGCTAATTTTAACAATGCTTGGATATCCAGCAGCAGCACTTCCAATATTAACAATTATAGCAACAATTATAGATCCACCAGCAACAATGCTAAATGTAGTAGGAGATACAGTATCATCTATGATGGTAACAAGAGTGGTAGATGGAAAAGATTGGATTTCTAAGGATAAAGATTTTGATAAAAATAACTAAATTAAATACACTTAAACCCAAAAATACAAAATTAAATAAAAGATAATTACTATATAATAAAAGAAACAACAAAATTAAAAATAGATAAAAGGAAAATAAAGACGTTTGTTGAAATAGAAATTAAAAATATTTCTTCAAACTGTCTTTATTTTTTAGATTTAAACATTTAACATTTTAATAGTTAATAATTCAATTTTAAAATCCAATAATTTCATTATAAATTTCAATAGCAAAATTATCAGTCATTCCAGAAATATAAGTTAAAATTGAATGATAGTAGTCTTCTTGTGTTTGAATATCAAAAACAAGAGAATTTTTAAATTTTTCACGATTACCAAAATCACAATAATTTTCCAAAAAATGATAAAACTCATTACTTAATTTTGGATAAAATTTCTTCAAATTTTTTATGTTATTTAAAGTATTTTCTTTATCAAAACAGCTTTTTAATGTATTATAAATTTCGTTAATAACAATGTCAAAAAATCTCATAGAATGTTGTATTCTATCAGAAAAGTAAATGTTTTTATAATTAAATTCTTTTATTTTATTCATTAAGTTAAAAGCTTCTTTAGAAAAACATAACCCTTTTTCTGGAGAAGAATTTTGGCATAGATCAGTTACTAAATAATTAATAATACTACTGTTATTTAAAGTTTTATCATCAGAATTATAGTTTAGCAAATCATATAGTTCTTGTAAATGATTATCCAATATTCCTAATGTAATAGCATCCTCAATATCACGTCCAATATAAGAAATCTTATCAGCTATTTTAACTACACAAGCTTCCCAAGTGTATGGAGCATATTGATTTGGATATTCGTATAGGTTTAAATCAATAAATTCATCTCTTGGTTTTAAAGCATTTTCGTTAATTTCTCCACAGTGAGAGATAATTCCATCTCTTATTGCATAAGTTAAATTTAAATTTTGTTTATACCCATTATGATCTTCTAAAAGTTCAATTGAATCTACAAAACGTAATCCGTTTTTTTCATGCCAAAAAGAACATCCTAAATCCTTTTTAGATATATAAGAAAGAATTCTCTCACCATTATGTCCAAAAGGACTATGTCCTAAATCGTGAGCTACAGCAATAGCTTTAGTTAATTCTGTATTTAATCCTAAGAAACTTGCAATTGTATAACTAATAGATTCTACATGTGTAACATGCTCAATTCTAGTACAAATATGATCATTTCCTGGAGAGAAAAATACTTGAGTTTTATGTTTCAATCTTCTATAAGCATTAGAATGAATAATTCTAGTGTAATCTCTATCAAAATCAGTTCTAATATCTGAATCTCTAGAAATTAATGGTGAAATCCTAGAAATTGCGTTATTCCATTTGGGATTATTAATATTTATTGAATAATTTTTAAAAGAGCCTTTCATAAGTACCTCCTTAAGTTTATTTCTTAAAGTAAAGTTTATAACAAAATCAATCAAAAGTCTAGAATATACAACCATATTAAATAAATTTATTTGGCAAAAGGTAAAAGAAAATATAAAAAAATAATAAAAATGTTTGAAAATATTAAAAATAATAGTATAATAAATTCGAGGAGGTATTAAAATGTTTAATTTGGTAAAAGATGATTTTGACGAAAATTCAGACGATATATTAAATACTATAAATAAAATGTTAGAAAAAAATGAAAAAAAACAAATAAAAGATAAAGAAAAAGAAGGAGAAGAATAGAATGGGAAAATTATTTGTAATAGATGGAACAGATGGGAGCGGTAAACAAACACAATTTAAAAAGTTACAAGAAAAATTAACAGAAGATGGAGTAGACTATAAAGTAGTAAGTTTTCCAAATTATGATAGCCCAAGCTCATCGTTAGTAAAAATGTATTTATCTGGAGAATTTGGAAAAAATGCAAAAGAAATCAGTCCGTATATAGCTTCTACTTTCTATGCAGTAGATAGATATGCCACTTTCCAAACAGGATATAAAGAATATTATGAAAATGGAGGAATCCTACTTGCAGATAGATATACAACAGCTAATATGGTACATCAAGCTGGAAAGATAGGAAATAAGGAAGAAAGAGAAAAATTTTTAAATTGGTTATGGGATTTTGAATTCAACTTATACGGCTTGCCAGTTCCAAATGAAGTATTTTTCCTAAATATGCCAGTAGAAAAATCAATAGAATTAATGAAAAATAGAGAAAATAAATTTACTCATAATGTAGAAAAAGATATTCACGAGAGTGATGAAAATCACTTAAAAGATGCATATGCATCTGCTTGTGACGTAGCTAAAAAATACGATTGGTATGAAATTAAATGTGTAAAAGACGGTAAAATAAGAACAATAGATGATATTCATAAAGAAATATATGAAGAAATAAAAAAATATATTTAAAGTTAGATTATAAGTGTAAATATGAAAATAATATTACTTTAAAAAGTTAGAAAAATAAAGAATAAGTAAGTAAAAAAGAGAATATATGATTAAAGTAAAAATACAAGAAAACAGTTAGAATAATTTAAGTTCAAAAGAATTTAAAAGAAGTTGTAATAATTTTAGAAAAATGATATACTATATATCGATGGTGCATTATTCTAGTCATACAAACTTTACGAGGGTGGGGCTAAAAATCCACTAAAGGGCACATCGTTGAAGTTTCTTAGGATTGCGCGAAATGCCAGTTTTGTGTGGTCTTAGGGAGTAAAGAGATTAGGGTATTATATAATGGCATATATAAGATTCCCTAATTTCGCGGAGGCTTAAATATATTGTTTTTAAGTAAAACCTATGTTGAGTGCCAAGACACAAAATACATAGAGTAGCCTGTCTTGAGTGAGTGTAAGGGGATTAATCTTTACAAAGTATAAGTTAATAAGGCCAATTAATTATACTTTCGGATTATGAAACTACATTTGCAAAAAGGACTAGTAAAGAAAATAGTGTATGTTAAGGAAAACTTCTAGAATGTTTGCTTATTCTAAATAGCATAGAAGTCTAAGGATTAAGGTACAGATTTAAGTGGTGATCTGGTGTCTATTGAAATATATAGATGTTTCCCTTAAACGGAAACGGCTATAGTAGTAATACTAAGTGGGAGATAGAGAAATTCAACCAGACCTAAACTGTAAAATTTACTTAGACTTTGACCATCTAACATAATGAATGTAATATTTAGGCAGATTAAAATCTGCCTAAAATCATAAAATAGAAGTAAATTAAGAAAGGAGCGTATGTTATATTAAATAATTAAATATAGCATACAAGATAAAATATGAGTGTTGTAATTATATTATTAGTATTAATTGTTTTAATAGTAGCGATTTTAATTTTTGGAGGAGGTATACAAAGAACAGAAAATAGAAGAATTGAAAAAAAAAGAAAAGAAGCAGAAAAAAATGTAAAAAAAGAAATTAAAGAAAAAAGAAAAGAAACTAAAAAAGAAAATAAAGAATATATAGATTTATTTGAAGAAGTTAAAATTAATAACGAAGAAGATAATCTTGAAGAGGAAAAACAAATAGAAAATAATGATAACAGAAGTACAGAACCAAATAATGAACAAGATATAAAGGATGACCTAGCAATAGACAAAAGCGAATCAAAGCAAAAAAGCAAGGAGAAACTAAATAGTAATAAAGAAGAAAAAGAAGATATAAAAAATATAAGTATTGATAAAGAAGAGGAAAAAGAATTAGAAGAAGAACCAATTTTTACAGAATTAAAAAAATTTGCAATGGAAGAACCAGCAAAAAATGAAACAAAAAAATCAAAGACGACAAAAAAGAAGGAAGAAGATAAATAATAAGAAAGGTTAAAAATGAAAGTATTAGTAATAGGTGGAGGACCAGCTGGAATGATGGCAGCGATTACCGCCAGCCAAAATAAGAACCAAGTAGTTCTTATAGAAAAAATGCAATCTTTAGGAAGAAAACTCTTAATAACAGGAAAAGGAAGATGTAATATAACATCTTCTTTGTCTATGGAAGAATTTATAAAAAACACACCAGGCAATGGTATGTTTCTTTATAGTTGTTATCAAAAATACACAAATAAAGATATAATTGAATTTTTAAAAGAAGAAGGACTAGAAGTAAAAGAAGAAAGAGGAAATAGAATATTTCCAGTTACAGACCACTCTTATGATGTATTAAAATGTTTTATAAAGAGATTGCAAAAAGAAAAAGTAGAAATACATTATAATACATCAGTAAAAGAAATACTTTTTAAAGAAAATGAAAATGGTCGAAAAATAGCAGTAGGAGTTAAAACGAATAAAGGAAAAATATTAGCAGATAAAATTATTTTAGCAACAGGTGGAAAAAGTTACCCATTAACAGGATCAACAGGAGATGGATATGAAATAGCAAAAAAGTTAGGGCATAAAATAACGAAAATAAGACCATCATTAGTACCATTAGAAATACAACAAAAAAATTTGTGCAAAGAATTACAAGGACTAAGTTTAAGAAATGTAGGAATAAAAATAATAGATAAACAAAAAAACAAAACAGTATACGAAGATTTTGGAGAAATGTTATTTACACATTTTGGAGTATCAGGTCCAGTAATATTAAGTTCTTCAGCACATTTAGTAAGATATAAAAATATAGAAGAAAACCTTAAAAATCATACAATAGACCTAATAATAGATTTAAAACCAGCGCTTTCAGAAAAGAAATTAAATGAAAGAATATTAAGAGATTTTGAAGAATTCAAAAACAAACAATTTAAAAATAGTCTAGATAAATTATTACCACAAAAACTAATTGGAGTAATTGTAGAAAGAAGTAAAATAAATCCTAACAAAAAAGTAAATGAAATAACAAAAGAAGAAAGAAAGACATTAATATCATTATTAAAGAAATTTAAATTAGAAATAAAAGGATTTAGACCGATAGAAGAAGCAATTATAACAAGTGGAGGAATAAGCATAAAAGAAATTAATCCTAAAACAATGGAATCAAAAATTGTAAAAAATTTATATTTAGCAGGAGAAATTATAGACGTAGATAGTTATACAGGAGGATTTAACTTACAAATTGCATATTCGACAGGATATGTCTCAGGATTAGGATTGTCGTAAAAGACGATCCTTTTAAAATATCTCTAAGTATTATAGGAGGAAAAATGAAAGAATTTATAACAATAGAAGAAAATGTAGAAGCGGAGATAGTGGAAAAAAGATCAAAATTTATAGGAAATTTATTCTATATAGAAAGCTCAGAAGAAGCAGAAAAGAAAATAAAAGATATAAAGAAAAAATATTTTGATGCAAAACATCATTGTATTGCTTATAGAACTATAGAAAATGGACAAATAATAGAAAAATCCAGCGATGATGGTGAACCATCTGGAACAGCAGGAGCGCCTATGCTAAATATATTACAAAAAAATAATTTAGTAAATATCTTAATAGTAGTAACAAGATATTTTGGAGGTATATTATTAGGAACAGGAGGTCTTGTTAGAGCATATTCAAATACATTATTAAAAGCAATAGAAAACAGTAAAAAAATAAAAAAATGTAAGGGAGAGGAACTAGAAGTAGGAATAGCATATAGCGAATTTGAAACTTTTAAACATTATTGTAAAAATAACGCGATAGAAATAACAAACAAAGAATATATGGAGAATATAATATGTAAAATAGAGTTAGAAGAAAAAGCAAAAGAAAAATTTATAAAAGATTTTGAAATAAAAAATATAAATTTAATATATATAAAAGAATTATATAAAAAATACATAACGAAAAGTATATAAAAATGCCACTTTTACAAAATAAATGGAAAAAAATTCCATAAAACATTGTAAAAACACCTCTAAAGTATTATAATTAAAACTGTAAAAAATTTACAGTGAAAATAGGAGGTAACAATGAAAGAAAAAATTACTGTTTTAATAGCAGATGACAATCAAGAGTTCAGTCATACATTAGCAAACTATATAAACACACAAGAAGATATGCAAATAATAGGAATGGCAAAGGATGGGAAAGAAGCCTTAGAAATGATAAAAAACGTAAACCCAGACGTTGTATTATTAGATGTAATAATGCCACATCTTGATGGACTAGGAGTTTTAGAAAACATAAAATCGAAAGGGAATGCTGAAGAGCCAATTTGTATAATGCTATCAGCTGTAGGTCAAGATAAAATAACGCAAAAAGCTATTACATTAGGAGCCGAATATTATGTAGTAAAACCATTTGACATAGAATTATTAATAAAACGAATAAGAGAAATCAAATTTTATAAACCAAATCAAACACTAAATAACTTTATAGCAAGAGAGACAAAACAAACATATATAGAATTGCCAAAAGAAAATAGCAAAAAGTTAGACAACTTAGAAGCATTAGTAACAAATATAATTCATGAAATTGGAGTACCAGCACATATAAAAGGATATCAATACTTAAGAGAAGCAATTATAATGGTGGTAAATGATATAGATGTTATAAATCAAATAACTAAAAGTTTATATCCAAAAATAGCATATAAATTTCATACAACACCATCAAGAGTAGAAAGAGCGATACGTCATGCAATAGAAGTTGCTTGGGGCAGAGGACAACAAGAAGTTGTAGAAAACATATTTGGCTATACTATTTCAGCTGCTAAAGGAAAACCAACAAATAGCGAGTTCATAGCAATGATAGCTGACAAGCTACGCCTTGAATTAAAATCAGCATAGGATGTGCTTGAAAACTTTGCAAGAGTAAGAATACATAGAAAAGTAAAAATATGGGAAATATACTTCCTCTTTATGTTTATTAAAAATAATGAAAATAAGGAGGAATTTTTGTATGGAAAAAGTTTGTATTATATAAGATAAAAAGTAGTAGAAATTTATAATTTTTTAAAAAATTTTGTGTTTATTACAAAAAATGAACTTATTTAAAACGTATTGATAAAAGTTAGATGCTATGATAGAAGAAATGCCAAAAATAATTGCAAAAATTGTGGTGTTCGCTAGACAAAGAAGTAAAGATATACTATACTAAATAGCATAGAAAATGAGAATAAGCGGAGTGTGTTGCCACCTTTTAACTCTTTGATGTGTACATATTATTCCACGGCTTGTAGCTCGTGAGATTGACAACTGGGGGTGGTGCTATGGTAGGAGCAGTTTTATTAGTAATCATAAAACTACTTTTCTTTGGATTAGTAGGTGTAACTATCATAAATTTTGCCTTAGTATTCATCATCTTGTATTTACTACA
>CALXCC010000045.1 GCA_944386705.1 uncultured Clostridia bacterium
ACATAAGAGAATATAATGGTCAAATGGCCTATTTTGATGGACAATCTACATTTGAGTTATTAGATGGAGCACCATTTATTAATTTAGATATATCTCAGTTAGAAGAGCGATTCGCAAGACCACTTGCACAACAAATCCTTTTATCATGGATATGGGAAAAATACGTAAAGAAAAACAGTGAAGATAGAACTAAAGCTAAAAAGAAAAGAGTACTAGTAGATGAAGCCTGGATGCTATTGCCATATCCAGAGGCGGTAGATTTCTTAAATACAATGGCAAGACGTGCAAGAAAAAGAAATGTTTCTTTGGCAATTGTTTCTCAAAGATTCCAAGATTTCTATGAAAAGCCAGAAGCACAAGCAGTACTTACTTCTTCTGATACAAAATTATTTTTAGCACAAGACAAATCGGAAATAGAATACTTAAAGAAAGTATTTAAATTAAGTAATGGAGAAGCAAACTTTTTGACTACATGCTTAAAAGGAGAAGGACTTTTGAAAGTAGGAGCAGATACTGCAATTTTAGAAATAACACCTACAGCAAAAGAATTTGAATTTGTTGAAACAAATTTAAATAATATTGTCAAAAGAAAGAAAAGAGCAGGTACAATATAATGCAAGGAGGATAAAATGAAAAAGCTCGCTATTAAGAATTTTTTACAAAAGATATTAATTATAATTATTATTTTCATATTAATAGCTTTTACAATTCCACCAAGGGTTTTTGCAGATGATGGTTGGGACCTAAAGGGAGCACTATTAAAAGAAATTGTCCAATTAATAGCATCTGTTGGAGATATTGGAATGGGTGCTTTAAATAATTTTATGTTAGGAGCAGAAGGAATGGGATCAGCGCTGTTGGATGTAAGCGATCTTAACTTTCAATCAGAAGATTCTTGGCTATATGACGATGGAAAAGGAAATCCTGATGAATATATAGAATTTGAAGATGGTGAAATAAATGCATCATCTTTTATAGGAAAAAGTTTTGCAATACCAAATATGATATATTCACCAGAAAATATTTTTGCTAATAATATTGCAGCATTAGATGTAAATTTTCTAAGAGCAAATACTTTTTCTGCTATAACAGAAAGTGATGAAGCGCAAACAAAAAGCGAATCTTCAGCAAAACAATTAAGAACTATAATTGCATCTTGGTATAAATCATTTCGAAATATAGCAATTGTTGGGCTTTTATCAGTTTTAATTTATTTAGGAATTAGAATTGTAATTAGTTCAACTGCAGATGATAAGGCTAAATATAAAGAATCAATAAAAAATTGGTTAGTAGCATTATGTTTAATTTTTATTATTCATTTTATTATGTCTGGAATTTTAATGTTAACAGATAGAGTAACAGACTTATTTGCAGATGATATTAATCAAGGAATTAAAGTAAAAGTAAATGACAGTGATAATCCAATTGCATTTAAAACTAATTTAATGGGACTTGTAAGATTTCAAGCTCAATCTTATAATTCTGAAGATGCAACTGCTTATACAATAGTATATATTATATTAGTAGTTTATACTTTCAGATTTACTTTTATATATTTCAAGAGGTTTTTATATACAGCATTCTTTACTATGATAGCACCTCTTGTAGCCTTAACATATCCTATAGATAAAGCAGGAGATGGAAAAGCACAAGCTTTTAATATATGGTTTAAAGAATATACAATGAATGTAATTATTCAACCAGTTCACTTAATTTTATATACTGTATTTGTAAGTTCTGCAAATGATTTAGCAACTACTAATCCGCTTTATGCAATTGTTGCAATTGGTTTTATGATTCCAGCAGAAAAATTCATTAAGAAAATGTTTGGATTAGATAAAGCAGATTCTACAGGAGATTTTGGATCTTTCGCAGGAGGAGCACTAGCTATGTCTGGATTGAATAAAATGAAAGGACTTATTGGTAGTGGAAAGTCAAAATCAGGTGGAAACGGTAATTCAGGAGCAGGTGACTCTGGAGAAGAAAGAGGAAAAATATATACTAAAGACAGAAAAGAATTGGGAAGCTTTGAAAACTCTAGTCCAAATGAAAACACATTAATGGATAAAAATAAACAATCAGCGTTTAATCAAGATGCAAGCACAGATACAAATATAAATACAGATGAAAATTATGCTAACTATAATTCTAGTTATGATCCATTCTATAGTGGAAGTATCAATAATAGTGGTGATAATAATATAGATAACAATCAATCTTTAGACCAAATGGATTCAATTAATAATATAGATAAGAAAGATAGAAGAAAGAGAAAAATTAAATTAGCAAAAACAATAGGAAAAAAAGCACTAAAAGGTTCTTGGAAAGTTGCAAAAGTAGGAGCAAAAGGAGCAGGTTTAGTTGGTGGTGCAGTGGCTGGAATAGCAGTAGGAGCAGCAACTGGTTCTCCTTCAAAGGCTGTTCAATATGCAGGAGTTGGTGCTGGAATTGGTACAGCAATAGGAGGAGGATTTGCTTCAATTCCAGAAAAAGGATATCAATTAGCTAAAAATGGAGTAAGTGGAGCGAAACAAAAAGCAGAAGATCTTAAATATGAATATAATAGAATTATGAATGGCGAAGAATATGCAAGACAACAAAGAATAGAATCACACAACGCTAGAGAAAGAAAATCATTCTTAAATAATAAAGATGAAAAATCAAAATATGCTGATATGGCTGCAAAACTAAAATATAAAGGAGATCAAAAAGATCTTATGAATGCAGTGTTTGACTTAAAAGAAGCAGGAGTTAAAGATGAAGACTTAATTAAAAACGCATTAAAATTAGAAATGAAGAGAGATAAAGGACAAGTAGGTGGAAATTCGCATCAAAACGTAATAGATGTTGCAAGTTTTGCTGAAAAGAATAAATTTGGAAAAGATTATATTGAGGATGCTAAAAAACGAGAAAGTTTAGACGATGTAATTGAATCAACTATTAAGAATAAACGAAGTCAACAAGCAGTTGGACAAACTTTGGCAGATTTATATGGTAGAGGAGATTTGTATAAGAAAAAATCAAGATTCTTTAAAAAATAAAATAGGAGGATTATATGCATAATTGGATTAGATATTATTACAAAAATCGTTTAAAAATTTGGGCGATTATATTAGGAATTATATTTGTTATTGTGCTTATCCAAATATTTAATAGCTTTAGCAAGAATAAAAGACAAGCAGAAGCTAAGGAAATAGAGGAGAAACAACATGAAAATGTTGTTTCTTATAATGAAGAAAGTAAAAGTATAACAACTGGAGAAAGTGTAAATAAAAATTATCAAGATCAATTTGGAACCTTGCTAGATAGTTTTTTAACAGCTTGTATAGAACACAAACCAGAAAAAGCATATACATATCTATCAACTGAAATAAAAGATTTAATGTATCAAACAGAAACAATTTTTGAAGAGTCATATTATAAAGGCAAATTTGAGGGAAATAAACAATATTCTTTTCAATCATGGTCAGTTAATGGAAACGAATATGTTTACTTGGTAAAAATTTTTGATAATATGTTAGCAACAGGAACATCAAGTGAAACAAATTTTATAGAAGATTATATTACGATTGTACCAGAAGAAGATACTTTTAAAGTTAATGTAAATGGCTTTATTACAAGAAAAGATGAATACAAAGAAAATGAAAGTAATTCTATTTTTGCAGAAGTTAGTACTGTTGATATTTATATTGAAAAACAAATATATACATTAAATTTAAAAAACAAAACAAATGAAAGAATAATGTTAGATACTAGAAAAAGTACAAAAACAACTTATTTAACAGATGGAAATAATGTTAAAACTTATGCACTTTTATATGAAAACAAAGAAGAAGATTTGATTTTAGAACCACAAGAATCTAAAACAATACAAATTAAATTTAATGAAACATATCGTAATGATTTACCAATAAAAGAGATAACTTTTAGTAATATTGTAAAAGAAAGCAATCTAAATAATAGCGAAAGTTTAACAATCGAGCT
This sequence comes from uncultured Clostridia bacterium, assembly GCA_944386705.1. GTDB lineage: Bacteria > Bacillota > Clostridia > TANB77 > CAG-508 > CAG-269. The sequence goes on from CALXCC010000045.1 coordinate 3,985, forward strand.
ATAAAAGAGATATTACTGTTAGAAAAGAGGTGATAACTTGAAATTTTTGCAACCTGAAAATAATACTGGGAATAAAAAATCAACTTCAAGCAAAGTAGCAAATAAAGCAATTAAAACAGCTATTAAAGCCGGTATAATGAAAATATTTTCTTTTATTGCAATGGTTCTTCTTAAATTTTGGTATGTGGTTTTAATTTTAGTTACATTGGCAGTTATATTTGATTTTGTAATTGAAATTGTTACTGCAAAAACCACACCAGAAAAAATTGTAGAAGAATTAGAAGTAGAAGAAATTGCAGATTTGATAGAAATAAAGAGCTCAGATGGAGGATATTATTTAGACTTTAAAGATGGTGTTGAAGAGCAATTGGATACAATAATAAAAGGAATGAATTCAACACCAGGAGTACATAATTTACCAAGAGATAAAGAATTTTTAAAAAAATTAATTAAAGCAGAAATTATTACACAATTTCCTGATTTAGGAGGAAAAATACCAGAAGGAAGTGGTGGATTTCAAGGCTCTGTAAAAATAAGAAGAGTTTCACCTAATAAAAATGTGGGAGAAATGAAAAATACTGGACAAGGAGAAACTTCGGCAATTGAAAAAGATACAATTTATGATACTATTCAAAATGGAGATTATGATCAAATATTAAAAACATGGCAGGCAGGAAAAAAATTAACTATAAAAAGTGATGCAAAGGTATATAAGCAAACAGAATCAGAACTAAATCCTGGGTCAGATACGGGAAACTGGGAAGAAGTTTATGATGAAAGCTCAAGTAAAGTGTTAGAAATAAAAAAAGGAACAAGTGTAGAATATACAGGAACTTATAAAAATAATACTAACCCAATTACAAAAAAAATTACAACTTATGTGGAAGTAAAAACAGAAAAGATAACAGGTTATGTAAAGGCAGGTTATTTAAAAGAACTAGAAGAAACTGAGCAAGCTTCACAAGTAAAAGAAAAAATAGAAGTTTCTTCTAGAGCACAAACAAAGAGTAAAAAGTCAATTGGAGAAGAAAATCGAACTTATACAATTGCAATTGCAGCAGGACACAATAATTCAGACGATAAAGGATTTCATACAGATGGTTTAATTGAAGAAGAATTAACAATAGAAGTAGCAGAGAAAGTAGAAAAATTATTAAAAGAATATTCTAATGTAAAAGTTGTACAAACAGGTAGTACAAAATCAAATCCAGGAGGTATAAAAGCAGAAGAAAGGGCAAAAATAACGCGAAATGCAAATCCGGATTTATGTATTCAAATCTATTTTGGATCTGGAGGTAATACAGGAGTACAAACTATTTATAGAGAAGGAGATGGAATTTCAGGTCAACTAGCAGAAGTGTTATCAGAAACAATTTCTGCTTCTATGGGATTAGAAAATAAAAAAGCAGGGACTGACATAGAAAAATGTGACTCAAAAACTTTAGGAATTATAGACAATGCAGCAACTTCAGAGTATCCTTCTGTTGTAACAGAAGGTGGAACATTAAATGCTACTCCAGATATTGATATTTTAAAAAAAGATGGAGTAGAAAAATATGCAAAAGGTATAGTAGAAGGTATCGAAAAATATTTTACTTTAGACCATTCAGGATATACTTCTACAGAAATATCTGAACAAACTTCTACAGACAGTGTGGAATCTGTTGTTAAAAATTTAAAATATGTACCATATGACACAATGAAGTCATATATAGAAAATGGAGATAAAGAAGCTTTAAATGTTTTTTCAATCGACCAAGAGAAAAATTTACTTACAGCAACCTGGCAAAGAAAAGAAGATGGAACAGTTGAAATAAAAGAAAATTCACCTGTTAACTTGAAGTCAAGTTTAGAAAAATATGTGATGCCATATGAATATCTATTATATTTTTATATAGATACCAATGAAACAGGTTTTTCGGAAGATTTAGCAGATAAAATTATAGAAGATACTGAAATTATTATTGCTGTTCAAGATAATGTTACTACAACAGAAGTAGTAACAACAACTCAAGAAAGAAGAGAGGACGAAAAAAAAGGAGAAAGTTATGATTGGAAAAATATTAAAGAAAATACAAAAATAACAGAATCTTGTAGTACAACTGTTGGAATTACATATGTTAATACTTGGTGCGTAAAAGCATACCAAGAAAATAGTTATAGTTCAGAAGTTTTAGAAATGGGTGACAAAGAATCAAAAGTAATAAATATAAAAGGTAAAGTTAATGAGAGCAAATATCAATCAATAACAGAAGAAAAAGTAGTAGATAAAGGAACATATTCTGAACAGGTACCAGTACGTGATAGCGAAACAGGGGAAACAAAGATAAAAACAGTTGAATATAAGTATAAGGTTTATAACAGAGACAAAATAAATACTAGAAATATATCAAATAGCTATGAACAGGGTGAATTAAAAACAGAAGGAAAAGAAAATACATTTGTAAAAGCATATCAAACAAATAAAATGAATTTATGGGTAAGAACAGATTATTTATTTCAAATTATGAATAATAATGAAAGAACAAAGAATATGCTGGATTTAACAAAGTATTTAATGTTTAAAGCAACTAATATTGATTATGGGAAAATTGAGTTTGATTTTAGCATTTACAAATTAGAATCTTTTCAAGATATGTATTCTTCAGGCGGAATTGCAACACTTAGAGAATATATAAGATCATGGGAAGGTCATACTGGAATTAGTGCAGATGGTACAAAGTATATAGTTGGAGACGATGGAGCAGGACACCCAACAGTAGGATATGGTGTAGATATTTATAATTCAGGAAAGCTTGATAAATTTTTGGCTGCTGGATACGATGTTAGTATAGGAGCAGAAATAGATATAGAATTTGTTGATGCTTTAGAAGAAGAAGAATTAATGGAAAAGATTAAAGCAGTAGAAGAAAGAACTTCTGGTTTAAATCTTACTACATATCAAAAATATGCTTTAGTTAGTAGAGCATATAACTGTGGAGTAGCAGGAGCTTTTAAAGCAAGAGATGGTGGAAAAAACTTTATAGACTCATATAATGCTTATTGGAACCAAGAAACAGACGACAAATATGGACAGACACCAGGAGATTCTATTTATCAACATCCGTTATATACAAATCTTATGAACAAACCAGTAACTAGTGATGGAAAATTTATGTCAGGACTAGAAAAGAGAAGAAAATCTGAGTGGTTACTATTTACAACTGGTTATTACGATAGTATTAATAAATGGTGTTCGGCATCAGATGGTGGAGCTATTGTAGAAAAAGCTGTAGCTATTCATAAATTCTTAAGAGAAAATAATTATAAATATTCTCAAGCTGGTGTTAAAGTTCCAAATACTTCTAGCAAAACAATAGATTGTAGTTCATATGTTACATGGGTATTGGTAGAATGTCAAGTAGATGGATTTGAAGAAGGAATGTATCAATGGACATCTAGTAAATTTGCAAGCAATCCTCTAGGATGGGAAACAGTTTCTGCTAAAGATGCTAAACCGGGTGATATTGTGGTTTATAGTGGACACGTAGAAATTATTGCAGAAAATGACCCAAATAGTAATAGTTTTAGAGTTTACAATTGCGGTTCAGATGAGTCGATAAAATCAAAAGGAACATCAGAATTACCAGAAAGTGGAGGCTCAGGTTATAGTAAAAATCAAGCAATAGCAATTTTAAGAGTTCCAATATAAAAGGAGGATAACATTGAAAAAAATAAAAATGTTAATTATTGGTTTATTAATATTATTGGTTATAATTATTTTAGTTTTTTCAATTATTATGTATTATAATGGCCAAGAAAATAATTCGGATTCCAAAGAAACGGAGTTTGAAAAGCAAATTGATTATGAAGCTCAAATAACTGCGGAAAAAGAGGATAACAGAAATAGGTATTATGCAACAGTGAGTATTGCAAATAAATTTTTAACTGCAATGCTAGAAGAAAATTCAGAAACTATTTATAATATGTTAAATCCTGAATATGTTAAAGAATTTAATATTACAAAAGCAAATGCTTTTGAAAAAGTAAATTGCTTAAATTTTGAAAATTTGGATGAATATCAATTAGATAACTTAGAAGTTAAAATAAAAATAAAAGATATGTATAGAATTGAAAAAAGTGTAAACATTAGGAATTATTTTGTTTATGGAAATATTGTTAATAATATAAATGATGAAGAAATTCCATATAATTTAATTATAAATATGGATTCTAAAAATAATACATTTTATATTTTACCAAATGATTACGTAAAAGAGTACCAATATGATTCAACTAATAATATAGAATCATACCAAGTTTCTTTTGAAGAAATACAGAGTAATGAATATAATAATTTTCAATTTGTTAATATCGATGATGCTAGAGTTATAAATGATTATATAGCTAATTATAAGGAATTAGTTGTAAAAAACTTAAAAGAATCATTTAATTGGATAGCTGAAGATTATAAAAAAGCAAAATTTAGTACATATGAAAAATATGAACAATATATTAAAGAAAATATGAAAGATATATTATCAATGCAAATTACAAAATATAGAATAAATAAAACGGAAAATGGAAAAGAATATATTTGTTTAGACAATAAAGGAAATTATTATATTTTTCTAGAAAACGCAATTATGGACTATAAAATATATTTGGATGATTATACAGTAGATACACAAGAATTTATCCAAAAATACAACCAAGAAACAGATTTAAACAAGGTAAAATATAATGCAGATAAGTTTTTAAAGGCATTAAATAAAAATGACTATGAATATATATTTGGAAAATTGGATGAAACGTTTATGCAAAATAATTTTTCAACATTTGATGGATTTAAAAATTATATGGAGCAAAGATTTAATAATTCTTATACGGCTGAATATTATGAAACAAGAGAAGAAAATGGAACTTTTATACAAGAAATAGAATTGATAGATGAAAATGGAAATAGAAGTTCTTTAGAAATAATTATGCAATTAAAAGATGGAACAGATTTTGTTATGTCATTTAGTGTTAACTAAAAAAGAAAGAACCTAAGATAAAAAATTAGGTTCTTTTTTAGTTAAATATATTAATAATTGAGTTAATTAAATTTCTAATGATAAGATTTTCTTGGTATATAGAGGCAAGAAAATTTTTAACAAAAGGAAGTTGAAAAAGTAAAAACAATATAAAAAAAGTAATAAGGAGAGCTATAAAATTTTTAAAATAATCTTTTAAAGTCTTCTTATATTTAATTTTATAACCTCTATTTTTCAAATCTTGTATGTATGCATCATAATAGGCTTGTTTTCTTGCTTGTTCAATTTGATTTATATAATCAGAATTTTCTTCAAATCGTGTTTTTTGTGAATTAGGGTTTAAAGTAGAATTTGAATTATTCTGTAGATTCTTTAGTTTTTCAATTTCAAAATGTAAATTTTCATTTTCTTGGTATAAATTATCTAAAGTTTCAGAAGATATTTGTTCTTGTTTTAAAATTAAATCGTAATTTTTTCTTTTTTCTTCATTGGATAATACTTCATATGCTTCATTAATTAACTTCAATTTCTCTTCAGAATCATTTTTAAGCGAGTTTTCTTGCAAGTCTGGGTGATATTTCTTAACTAATGTTTTATAAGCTTTTTCGATAACTTCAAAAGAAGCATTTGTATCCACTTCTAAAATCTGATAATAATTTTTATTCATAATAAACTCCTTATAATATCAATATAGCATAAAAGAAAAATTACATCAAGTAAAAATAAAAAAGTAATTTGAGAAAGTATCATAAGAACTTAAAGCAACATACGATAAAATAGGTGATTATTATGAAAAAAGGGTTATGTTTGGCAGGAGGAGGAGTAAAAGGTGCTGCTCATATTGGTGCAATTAAGGCTCTAGAAGAGGCAAATATAAAATTCGATTATGTAGGAGGAACTTCTTCTGGAAGTATTGTAGCTTGTCTTTATGCTTGCGGATTTACAGCAGATGAAATGTATAACATTTTTAAAAAATATTGTAAAAAAATAAAATATGTAGATTTTTTTAATATTATTAAATTAATTTTTGGTTTAATATTTTGTGGGAAAATAACAATAGATGGCTTGAATTCAGGAAAGCAAATAGAAAAATTAATAAATAAAGTTTGCAACGAAAGAAAAATATATACAATGCAAGATATAAAATACCAACTAGCAATACCAAGTGTAAATCTATGTAATGGTGAAGTAATTTGTTTTACATCTGTTTGTAACAGAAAAAAAGAATTAGAAAATACTATTTTC
>CALXCC010000046.1 GCA_944386705.1 uncultured Clostridia bacterium
CCACAATTTTAAAGAAGGAAAAGTTAATCGAAAAACTAAAACATAAATATTTCATCTATGTATTTTTGAGTGTGCTTAAACACTATAATTTTCTAGTGACGATAACATTTAGGGAAATACCTGTTCCCATTCCGAACACAGAAGTCAAGCCTAAATGTGCCGAAAATACTTGCGGGTTACCCTGCTGGGAAGATAGGTTGTTGCTAGTTTTTTTTATTTTAAATTAAAATATTAATGACATAAAAATGTTAAAAAATAGAAATGCAAAGATAGACTAGAAATTAATAAAAATAAAATCTTAGTTTTTAAATATTAATTTGTAGTCTATTTTTGCATTATAGAAGAAAATATGTTAAAATTAAACAGAAATTATGCGAAATAAAATCTGAAATACATACTAAATAAAATATCAAAAAGAGCAAAGATAATGAAAAAAGAAATATAAAAAAGAAAAGGAGGAATAGATAGAATGGGAAAAGTAATGTGGAAACCCGGGACATTTTTATATCCAATACCAGCAGTTATGGTAAGCTGTGGAACGATGGAAAAATCGAATATAATTACAGTAGCCTGGACTGGAATTTTAAATACAAATCCAGCAATGGTATATATATCAGTTAGACCAACAAGGTATTCTTATAATTTAATTAAAGAACAAAAAGAATTTGTAATAAACTTAACAACAAAGAAATTAGCAAAAGCAACAGACTGGTGCCGGAGTAAAAACAGGAGCAAAAGTAGACAAATTTAAAGAAATGAACTTACATAAAGAAAAAGCAAACTTTGTAAAATGCCCAATGATTAAAGAAAGTCCAGTATCAGTAGAATGTAAAGTAAAAGAAATAAAAGACTTAGGATCGCATCATATGTTTATAGCAGAAGTATTAGCAATAAATAGTAGTGATAAGTACATAGATGAAAAAGGAGCATTTGACATATCAAAATGCGACTTAATAGCATACTCAAATGGACATTACTATGAACTAGGTAAAAAAATTGGAAGATTTGGATTCTCGGTGCAAAAGAAGAAGAAAAAATCATATTAAAAAGCTTGAAATATAATATTACAAATTAATTTATCCTGCTTTTTTACAGAAATCCATTGACATAACAAGAAAAAAATGGTAAAATATTTGAGCATATGTAATTACGTACGTATGCTCACATCGTTTAAAAAGTAAAAGGTAAAATACGGAGGTGTTATTTATATGGCAGCAAAAGGACCAAGAGAAAATATCACATTAGAATGTACAGAATGTAAAAGAAGAAATTATATGACTTCTAAAAACAAAAGAAATAATACAGATAGATTAGAAATAGTAAAATATTGCAAATTCTGTAAAAAACGTACAACACACAAAGAGACTAAATAGAAAATGATGAGCTATTTTAAGGAGGATATAAAATGGCTAAAAAAGAAACCAAAAACAATAATAAAGAAAATAATAAAAACAAAAAAAGTTTTTTTAAAAGCTTTAAAGCCGAATTAAAAAAAGTAATTTGGCCAACACCAAAACAATTAGTAAATAACACAGTAGCAGTAATAACTATTGTGCTAATCACAGCTGCAATTGTTTTTGTATTAGATTTAGCATTTGAAAGTATCAATAAATATGGTGTAGAAAAAATAAAAGAAGTTATAACTACAACAAACGAAACTTCTGAAGAAAACACTACAAACAATGAAACAACAAATGAATCTGGACAAGAAAATAGTGCAGGAACTGAAAATACATCAAATACAGAGAACACAGAAAATGCACAAGATTCAGAAAATGTAGAAAACAATACAGCAAACAATGCTGAGTAAAAGAAATAAAAGGAGGCTGTAAAAACAATGTCTCAAAAAGATTATGATATGGTACCTAGATGGTATGTAATCCATACATATTCAGGTTATGAAAACAAAGTAAAAACAGACCTAGAAAAAACAGTAAAAAACAGAGAATTAGAAGAATATTTCTTTGACATCATAGTTCCTATGGAAGAACAAATAGAAATAAAAGATGGAAAAAGAAAAACAAATTTAAAAAAAGTTTTTCCAGGTTATGTATTAATAAAAATGATAGTAACAGAAGAAACTTGGTATATTGTTAGAAATACAAGAGGAGTTACTGGTTTTGTAGGTTCAGGAACAGACCCAATACCATTAACAGACCAAGAAATAAGAAATATGGGATTTGAAGATGTCCAAATAAATGTAGATTATGAAGTAAATGAACAAGTACAAGTTATGAATGGTCCATTTGAAGGCTTTGTAGGTACAGTTCAAGAAATAAATACAGAAAAACACAAAGTAAAAGTTCTAGTATCTATGTTTGGTAGAGAAACACCAGTAGAATTAGAATTTGCACAAGTTCAAAAAATCAAATAAAGTAGGAGAGCATATTAGCAAAGGTCAACAATTATCCAAAGGGAAATGAAATATATCTTATTCCCAAATCGAGATGACCTAAGAGTAAGATGAGTCCCCTGACAATAATAAAATTTAAGGAGGTGCCATTAAAATGGCAGAAAAAGAAATTTCAAACATTATTAAATTACAAATAGAAGCAGGAAAAGCATCACCAGCTCCACCAGTAGGTCCAGCATTAGGTTCAAGTGGTGTAAATATTATGCAATTCGTAAAAGAATTTAATGATAGAACAGCAAATCAACCTGGTATGATTATCCCAGTAGTAATCACAGTGTACAAAGATAAATCATTTGAATTTATTACAAAAGTACCACCAGTTGCAGTATTAATTAAAAAAGCAATTAAAATTGAAAAAGGTTCAGGAAAACCAAACAAAGAAAAAGTAGCTAAAATTACAAAAGCACAAGTAAAAGAGATAGCTGAACAAAAAATGCCAGACTTAAATGCAGCAACAATTGAAACAGCTATGAGTATGGTAGAAGGAACTGCTAGATCTATGGGTATTGTTGTAGAAGAATAATTTTAGATAAATATTTTATATTTATAAATTAAAAATAATTAATTGGGAGAGCAAAAGCTCGTTAAAACCAAAGGAGGTAAGAAAAAATGAAAGTATCAAAAAGATACGCAGAAAGCGCAAAATTAGTTGACAGAACAAAAGAATATGACATCAAAGAAGCTTTAGACATTATTGAGAAAATGCCAAAACCAAAATTTGACGAAACACTTGAATTACACGTTAAATTAGGTGTAGACTCAAAACATGCTGACCAACAAGTAAGAGGTACAGTAGTACTTCCAAATGGTACAGGTAAAACACAAAAAGTATTAGTGTTTGCTAAAGGACCAAAAGCAGAGGAAGCAGAAAAAGCTGGAGCTGACTTTGTTGGAGCAGAAGAATTAATTCCAAAAATCCAAAATGATGGATGGTTCGATTACGATGTAGTAGTTGCAACTCCAGATATGATGGGTGTAGTAGGAAGATTAGGTAAAGTATTAGGACCAAAAGGATTAATGCCAAACCCTAAATCAGGAACAGTTACAATGGATGTAACAAAAGCAATAAATGAAATTAAATCTGGTAAAGTAGAATACAGATTAGATAAAAACAACATAATCCACTTAGGATTTGGAAAAGTTTCATTTGGAGCAGAAAAATTAGCAGAAAATTATGACGTTATTATAAATGCCATTATAAAAGCTAAACCTGCAGCAGCAAAAGGTCAATATATTAGAAGTGTTGCAATAGCAACTTCAATGGGACCAAGTATATTTATTAACCAAAAATAATTAAATATAAGCCAAAGACAGTAGGCAAAGTAAGTCCTACCGAGGTAACAAATATAAGAGAAAAGAAAACTCTTTTAGTTACTTAAGGTAGGAACTAAAAGAGTTTTTACACTACGTACCTGTACGTTGTTGATAAAAGCAATTATTTGGGAGGTGAAAAAATAAATGGCAAGTGAGAAAATACTAAATCAAAAGAAAGAAGAAGTAAAAGCTTTAGCAGAAAAAATGAAAGAAGCTAAACTAGTACTTTTAACAGATTACAGAGGAATTAATGTTACAGATGATACAATATTAAGAAGAGACTTAAGAAACGTAAATGCAACATGTTCTGTAATAAAAAACAACATAACAAGAAGAGCTTTACAAGAAAGTGGAATTGAAGGATTAGAAGATAAACTAGTAGGACCAACAGCTGTTATTATGAGCAATGAAGACTACTTAGAACCATCAAAAATAATCTACAATTTCAGTAAAGCAAATGACTACTACCAAATTAAAGGTGGAGTAATTGATGGAAAAGTTATGACAGCTGAAGAAATAATCACTTTAGCAAAATTACCATCAAGAGAAACATTACTATCTATGCTTGCTGGTGCATTACTATCAAATATTTCAAAAGTTGCAGTTGCATTAAACGAAGTTAAAAAACAAAAAGAAGAAGCTGGAGAAAAAGTTGCAGTTAATGTAGTAGCAGAAGAAGCAAAAGTTGAAGAAGAAAAAGCAGAAACAACTGAGGCTTAAATAGTAATACAACAAAATTAAAATTCAAGATAAAAATTTTGAATATAAAAAATACTAGAGTAGTGAACTTAAATCACTAAAATAAAAATAATTAGGAGGATTTAAAAATGGAAAAAATAGAAAAATTAATTGAAGAAATCGACGCTTTAACAGTTGTTGAATTAAACGACTTAGTAAAAGCTATCGAAGAAAAATATGGAGTATCAGCAGTAGCTGCAGCAGCACCTGCAGCAGCTGGAGCAGCTGGAGCAGCAGCTGAAGAAAAAACAAACTTTGATGTAGTATTAGCATCAGCTGGAGATCAAAAAATTAAAGTTATAAAAGTAGTTAGAGATGCTACAGGATTAGGATTAAAAGAAGCTAAAGACTTAGTAGATGGTGCACCAAAAACAGTTAAAGAAGGAGTAAGCAAAGAAGAAGCTGAAGATTTAAAAGCTAAATTTGCTGAAGTTGGAGCTGTTATCGAATTAAAATAGAAACCGATAAAATTCAGAAAACAAGCCGTTTAGGGCTTGTTTTTTTATAGAAAAAAGTATATAATAAAAAGCAAATTGATTAGGAGTTGATTTAAATGAAAATGACTAGAGAAGAACTATTATATATTGCAAACTTAGCAAGTTTAAACTTAGAAGAAAATGAAATAGATAATTACTTAGAAAATTTACAAGACATATTAAATTTTGCAGATATAGTAAATAATGCAAAAACAGATGGACTAGATGTAACAGTTGGAGCAAATGAAGGTAAAAATGTATTTAGGAAAGATGAAGTAGAAATATTTGAAGATACCAAAAGTTTATTACAAAACGCTGAAGAAAAAGAACAAAATATGTTTAAAATACCAAAAGTAATTAACTAAAAAATTTTAATCTAAAAATTATAAAAGTAAAACAAGAAAATAATTGCAAAGTGCTAAAAATGGAAGGAGAAAAACGTAGATGGATATAACTAATCTTACAGTGCACGAATTACAAGAAAAAATTAAAAATAAAGAATTAACATCTAGAGAAATAGTAGAAGCATATAATAATAAAATTGAGCAAAAAGAAACAGAAATACAAGCTTTTGTTACAATATTAGGAAAAGAAGCCTTAGAGAAAGCAAAAGAAGTAGATACAAAAAGAGCAAATGGCGAAGAATTAGGAGAATTTGCTGGTATACCAATAGGAGTAAAAGATAATATCTGTACAAAAGGAATAAAAACAACATGTAGCTCAAAAATGTTAGAAAACTTTGTATCTCCATATGATGCGACAGTAATGAAAAAAATAAATGCAGAACACATAATAACATTAGGAAAATTAAATATGGATGAATTTGCAATGGGAGGATCAACAGAACATTCATATTTCAAAACAACAAAAAATCCATATAACTTAAACAAAGTACCAGGAGGATCTTCAGGAGGATCAGCAGCAGCAGTAGCTGCTGGAATGGTACCTTGGGCATTAGGTTCAGATACAGGAGGCTCAATTAGACAACCTGCAAGCTTTTGTGGAGTAGTTGGTCTAAAACCAACATATGGATTAGTATCGAGATATGGATTAGTAGCATTTGCATCATCACTAGATCAAATCGGACCAATCACAAAAGATGTATATGATAGTGCCTTACTATTAAATATTATTACAGGACACGATAAAAAAGATACAACATCAGTAGAAAAAGGACAGATAGACTATACAAAATGTTTAAAAAATGATGTAAAAGGGTTAAAAATAGGAGTGCCAAAAGAATTTTTTGGAGAAGGAATAAATAAAGAAGTAAAAGAATCATTAGAAAAAGCAATAGAGAAATATAAAGAACTGGGAGCAATTGTAGAAGAAATATCATTAGATGTGGCAAAATATTCTTTAGCAACATACTACATTATTGCATGTGCAGAAGCAAGTTCAAACTTAGGAAGATTTGACGGGATACGCTATGGACATAGAGCAAAAGAATTTAGTAACTTAAAAGAACTATATAAAAAATCAAGAAGTGAAGGATTTGGTTCAGAAGTAAAAAGAAGAATTATTTTAGGAACATATGTATTATCTTCTGGATACTATGATGCATATTACAAAAAAGCACAACAAGTACGTACATTAGTAATGCAAGAATTCGAAAAAGCATTTGAAAAATATGATGTAATATTAACGCCAACATCACCAACGGTAGCATTTGATATAGGAGCAAAATCAAATAATCCATTAGAAATGTATTTATCAGATATATGTACAGTATCTGTAAATATTGCAGGACTTCCAGGAATTTCAATTCCTTGTGGTGTAGACAGTCAAGGTATGCCAATAGGTATGCAATTAATTGGCAACAAATTCTGTGAAGAAACAATTCTAAATGCAGCGTATACATTTGAACAAGAAGTTAAATTCAGAGATAATCATAAACCTAAATTTAAAAAGTAGGGAAAAAAATGAGTTACAAAGAATATATAGATTTATTTAAAAAAGCGCAAATAGATGGACAATACCATATGTTTGTTTATGATATAATAAATAGTAGACAAAATTTAACAACAGAAGAACGAGGAAAAATAGTCAAACTAATTTTTGAAGTTTACAAAAGAATAGAAGAGATTGAAGAAAAAGAACATAGAAGCATATTACATAAAAGCAAAAATCTTATTCAAGGAAAAATAAAAAAGCAAAAAACTGAAAATGGAGAGATACATGAGTTTGACTACACATACTTAATAAAAGATAAAAGACTAAGAGCAGATTTATTAGAACCTTTTTACTTAGTAGGAGATTTATATGGTTTTACAATTCAAAGAGGAACACTAAATCAAGAACAAGTTGATTATATATTTGAAAAAGAAAGAAAAAAATTAGGTATTAAACATAGGTTTCATAAAGCGAATGGATATTATGAGACAGACAAATATGAAGAAGCCAACACAAAATATTTTAGAGGTTATTGTATTCAACAGCTAGAGAAATTAAGTAAAAAGCAAAATAATAAGCAAGAGAAAAATAAACAAGAAGAAAGATAAAAATGATATATAAATTTAATTACTTTAAGAGAAAAATGTAAGATGGAAGTAATTATTCTTGTAATAGTAAGTAATTTATCAACATTTAGAAATAGACATAAAATATAAAGGAGGAATTAGAATGCCAAGAGAAGATTATGAAGCAGTTATGGGACTAGAAGTTCATGCAGAGCTTTCAACAAAAACAAAAATATTCTGTTCTTGTAAAACAACTTTTGGAGCAGAGCCAAATACTCAAGTCTGCCCAATTTGTATGGCTATGCCAGGAACATTACCAGTATTAAACGAAAAAGTAGTAGAATATGCAGTAAAAGCGGGATTAGCAACAGATTGTGAAATTGCAAGAGACAGTAAAAATGATAGAAAAAACTATTTCTATCCAGATTTACCAAAATCTTACCAAATATCTCAATATGATAAACCACTTTGTGAACACGGAAAAATTGAAATTGAAACATCTAATGGAAAAAAGGTAATAGGAATTACAAGAATACATATAGAAGAAGATGCAGGCAAGTTAAATCATGACGAATTTAGTGGAGGAAGTTTAGTAGATTTAAATAGAGCAGGAGTACCACTTATAGAAATAGTATCAGAACCAGATTTAAGAACGACAGAAGAAGTAGAAGCATATTTAAAGAAATTAAAATCTATATTAGAATACATAGAAGTATCAGACTGTAAAATGCAAGAGGGTTCTTTTAGAGCAGATGTTAACGTTTCTGTTAGAAAAAAAGGTGATTCAAACTTTGGGACTCGTACAGAAATGAAAAATATGAACTCTTTTAGAAGCATTACAAGAGCAATTGAATACGAAATAGATAGACAAATTGATGTTATTGAAAATGGTGGAAAAGTAGATCAAGAAACATTAAGATGGGACGAAGTATCAGGAAAAACATTTTCTATGAGAGATAAAGAAGATGCTAAGGACTATCGTTATTTTCCAGATCCAGACCTAGTAGCTATTAAACTTTCAGAAGAGTATATAGAAAACATAAAAAATAGTTTGCCAGAACTTCCAGAAAGTAGGAAGCAAAGATATTTAGAAGAATATAAATTATCTGAAAAAGATGCAAATATAATTACATCTTCAAAATACTTATCAGATTTGTTTGAAAAAGCTATAGAAATATGTAATAACCCAAAAGCAGTAAATAATTGGATTATATCAGACATATCCAGAATATTAAATGAAAAAGAAATGGAACCAAATGAAATACCATTTAAGTTTAATGAATTAGGAAAATTAGTTATCTTAATAGACAAAGGAACAATTAGTTCAAGTATTGGTAAGAAAATATTGGAAGAATTATTTGAAAACCCAAAAGATCCAGAACAAATTATAAAAGAAAAGGGATGGATTCAGATATCAGATGAAACTCAAATAAAAGAAGTAGTTAAAAAAATCTTAGAAGCAAATCCTCAATCAATCGCAGATTACAAAGCCGGAAAGGATAGAGCTTTAGGATTTTTAGTTGGACAAGCTATGAAAGAAACAAAAGGAAAAGCAAATCCTAAAATGTTAAACCAAATGTTTTTAGAAGAATTAAAGAAATAAAAAATAAAAGGGTAGAAAACAAAAGAAATTCTATCCTTTTAAAATTTATATTAATTGTTTCTTAATGCCATCTACAACAAAACTGCAAACAATAAATTCAATACCAAACACTAGTGAAAGTCTAAATACAGTAATCCCTATGTAAAAAAGAATTGGAGCAGAAATAATTAAATTATATGTAAGCAATATTAAAACAGATATAACACAAAGCAGTAACGAAAATTTAAGTCCGTTTTTTAAAATTGTAGATGTAATTTTTTCAAAACTTTTATAAGATTCTAATATTCTTTTAAACATATTAACCTCCTTATAAAAAATAAGAATATCAATATCTATATAGATAGTAACATAGGAAAAATAAAAAGACAATGGAAATATTTAGAAAGATGCAAACAAAGAATTACTGTAAGAATTTAAATATTGAATAAAACAAAAAAGATACTCTTATAAAAGAATATCCTTTATTTTAAATAAAAACTATGCATAATCTTTATTTAGCCTTAAGCCATTGCTGCATTTAATTTTTTTGATAAACTAGATTTTTTTCTAGCTGCTGTGTTTTTTACAATAACACCTTTACTGCAAGCTTGATCTATTTTTTTAGTAGCTTCAACAAATAAAACTTTTGCTTCTTCTACATTTCCAGCATTGACAGCTTCTTCGAATTTTTTAACAGCTGATTTATATCCAGATTTAATCATATTATTTCTTAAAGTTTTTTTCTCAATTACTTTAACTCTTTTTTTAGCTGATTTAATGTTTGGCATTCTTTTAGCACCTCCTCTTAGTCTATATAAACTATAACATATGATATTTTAACATATTTTCCCTTAAAATGCAAGCAAAATTCAAAATTATTATTGTAATATAGAGAAATTTATGATATAGTGAAAAAGAAATGGAGGGATACATATGATAGCAATTGGGTGTGACCATGGAGGATATAAATTAAAAGAAGAAATAAGAAAATATTTAGAAGAAAAATCTATAGAATATAAGGATTTTGGATGTATAAACGAAGAAAGAGTTGATTATCCAAACATTGCAAAGGAAGTAGCAAAATCAGTTCAAAGTAAGGAATGTGAAACAGGAATATTAATTTGCCGTTCAGGAATAGGAATGTCAATTGTAGCAAATAAATACAAAAGAATAAGATGTGCACTTTGTCACAATGAATATAC
>CALXCC010000047.1 GCA_944386705.1 uncultured Clostridia bacterium
CCATCAAAATAGGCCATTTGACCATTATATTCTCTTATGTATTGTTTCATAACTTTCAATAAGTAACTATAGTGGAACTGATAATCTGGATTTTTATTTTGTGATGCTTTATGTTGTAATCTTTTGTACCAGCTACCTATAGTTGGCATATCTTTTTTGTCTTTGTATAGTTTATCTCCAGATTGAAATTCATTTCCAGTTTCATAAATACTTGCTGGATCACTTGTAATTCCCAAACTTGCATATTCTTCTGCGACAGTTTCAGCAATTACTTGTTTTGTTAATTCATTTACTTCGTCACTTCTTGTACTTCCCTTTGCCATTGTAACAAGAGCTTGAGTTACGTCTTCTACTTTATTTTCAACATTTATTACTTTTCTTTCTCTACCAGTAATTGCATCTTTTACAACTTCTGCCTCTATATCAAATAAATTGATAATTGTATTAGAACTTGGGCTTAAAACTACATTTATTCCTCCTAGACTCTCTGCTACAATTGAATACTCACCTTCTGCATCTAGTGCTAAACTTTCTATTCCCATAAGTACTGAAGATCTAGAAATTAACGTTTTCATAGTTACGGACTTACCAGCACCAGATTTCGCAAAAATTACCATATTGTAATTTGTTAGTGAAG
Organism: uncultured Clostridia bacterium; assembly: GCA_944386705.1. Taxonomy (GTDB): domain Bacteria; phylum Bacillota; class Clostridia; order TANB77; family CAG-508; genus CAG-269. The sequence continues at coordinate 638 of CALXCC010000047.1, forward strand.
GATGGAAGTTATCAAATAATATAGGTGTCCCTGTTTGTTTATTAAATCCAAGTGGTACTCCCGTAGGATGTCCCACCTCTGAAGTAGTAAATGGAAATACTGTTCCCATAGATCTACTGTCAAAAGAATGTGTTCTTTTTATTTTATCTTGCATTAAAGGTAAATTAGATTGAAAGGCTTCTTCTTGTATTGCCCATGCACTTTTAATCCCAACTAAAGATTTTGACATTTCTGTTGCTAGTAATTTTGTCATAGCTTCTAAATTATTTAAATTATAAGCAAACAATGTTGCAACAATAGAAGCCTCATACATTTTATTAAATCCTGCTGCTATTTCATCTCTTAATTGCTCTGCTTCAAATCTTTTTTGTGCTAATGTACTTTCTCTATTTATATTTCCTCTATCTGCTGCTACAATTCTTTCTGTTTCTAGTTCATTAATAACTTTGTTTAGTTCATTTTGTGATCTTGCTTCTGAAATGGGAGTTATATAAATTGAAGTATTTACATCTCCAAAAAAGTATAGATCCCTAAACAATTCTGGAAAAGTACACATACGTGGTAAAGTAGAAATGAAAAAACTTCTAGCATATCTTTTTATGTTTGAAATAATTTCTAAATGGTCTATATTAGAAGCATCTATTCCTGATGGTGCTATTAACTCTTTTATGGTTTTTGGTCTTAAAAATAAATTTTGTTCTTGTCTATTTTGTTGTAGTTCTTTTTCTTCTTGTAGTTTTCTTTTCTTTGACTTTCTCATTTGCATTTTCTCCTTCCTTTTTAGAGTTGTTTAGTTCTTTAATTGCTTTTTCTGCTGTTTTAGTCCCTACGTATGCTTTGTTTTCTTCTAATACCATTTGTGCCATTTTTCTTACTAATTCCTCTAGGTTGTTTTCTTTTTCTTCTGCTACTTGTTGAGGTTTTGATTTTACTTTTTCAATTGTTTCGTTTGCTAGTTCTATTCCTTTTTGACGAATCATTTCGTCTAAAACTTTTATTTTCTTTTCAAAGACATCTGGTGCTGTTGAATACAATTCATCATATCCTGCTTCTGCTGCTTTTTCGATTCCAAATATTTCTGAATCATCTCTATTATAAGCAACATATAATAATTCAACTAATTCTTGAGAAGTTAGTATTTTTCCATTAATAGATGAAGATTTAAGTGTACTAATAATTGATTGAGCTTTTGTATATAACTCTGAAAAAGCCATATTTTTTATTTCTTCATAATCGTATTGTCCTTCTCCTGCATCTTCTGAAAAATATGGAATTATTATATAATAGTTCTTGTTTAAAATACTTCTATTCAAACTCATTTTTTCTGTGTTCGCAACTAAATCTCTTCCATATTCTAACAAATTTCTTTGTTTTGTTAATTCATAAAAACTTTTTTCAATATCTTCTTGTGAATAGATTCCTGCTTCTCTCATTTGATTATATCGAAATAGGTTTTGATTATAGCTATCCTCTACTTCTTTAATCTTTGTTTTATATGTATTGATACTGTTTTCTAAATTTATAGTTCTTGTTTGAATATAAATTTGAATTGGATGTCTTAATGTATTTAGGAATTGTTGGAAACCTTCTTCTACTGCAATTTTTTCTGGTTGTGACATTAAGTCGTAATTAATCCCTTGACATTCAACAACCATTAAATATCTTCTTCCTTTTTTTTGAACAATCATATTGTCTTCAACTTTTTCAAATTCCATAAAATCCATAATTGATTGTTTGCTGTATGATTTATCTATTTTATTTTTTTCTTCTTTCTTTTTTATGTCTTTATCTTCTTTTCCAGATAAAATATTTTCAGCCTTTTTTTCTTTTTTGTTTTCATTTGCTTTTAAAATAATAAATATTACAACTAAAATCATTAAGATAAAAATCATTACACCTAAAATAATACTTAATATTTGTGAAATTTCATTATTACTCATCGTCGTTTGCCTCCTCTTTTGTTTCATTTTGATATACATATATTCTGTTTTTTTGCATTTTAAATTTAATTCCTCTTTTTATTACATCGTCAATATTTTCTCCGCTAGTTTTTTTCGTTATTTCAAATGCACTTGTCGTTGGCATTTTAAATGTACCAATTATAAAGCCAATAAGTCCTAATAGTACAATTGCTATTATTCCTACTATACTAATTCCTAATAATGAGAATATTAGATAAAATGGCAATCCTATTATAGCTCCTATAGCCGTCCATATTAGAGCCTTTGTAGAAAAGACAAATAAAATCCTTCCTTCTCCTTTTACATTCCTTGGTAAATTATATGTACCCACGACTTTTCCTCCTCTGTTTTAGAATACTTTTTCACTTGTTATAATTATATCAAAAAAAAGCGAAATTGTAACGTTTTTCTACAAAAAAAGTAAAAATAATCTATTTTTAATATTCTTGTAATAAAATTGTAACAAAAATACTATTATTTATATATTAAATTAGTTTACGGAAACAAAAAAAGTATGCGTTTTGCATACTTTTTTATAAATTTTATTCTTATGAAGATACTCCTGTAAAGAATTGGTAAACAACTTGTGCGAATGCTGATGCTGCGAAGATTAATGCTGCACCAACTACATATGGTATCATTGTCTTTTTGTATTCTGCTTTTTCTTCTGCACTGCCCATCATATACTTAATACCTAATACAATTAATACGATAACAGATAATACAATACCAACTGTTTGTAAAATACCTACAATATTTTGTCCTACATTTTGAATTTCTGCTGTTCCTTGTACGTTAGTATTTCCTTTTATATTCCCTGGTGTAAGTGCTAATACAGATGTTGCAAAAGATAATACCATAGCTACTAAGCATAAACAAGTTATTATTTTTACTATTTTCTTGCTCATTTTTTTCCTCCTTCTATTTAAAATCTATATATAAATATTAAAAACACTATTATTCAGTTTTTATTATAACATTTTTTTTTTTATTTTTCAACTTTTTAATATATTTTTTTATATATTTTGACTTATTTTATAAATAAATTGAGGAACTAGTGTCCCTGTAAAAAGTAAAAAAGCCCCAATTAAGTATGGTTTCATTGATTCTTTGTATTCTGCTCTTTCTTCTATACTTCCAGTCATATACTTAATTCCTATAACCATTAGCATTGCTACCGAAACTACAGTTCCCACTATTTGAATAACTCCTAAAATCCTTTCAATTCTCATAGTAAAACTCTCTGGATTAGGATTAGAACCTTTATAATTATTTAAGTCCCCTAATCCTAGATCTTCTGCATAACTATAATTTGGTAATATAAGGCTTACAGAAAAAATGATAATTAATAAACTTATTATCAGAATTATTGTTTTTCTTTTCATTGTTATACCCCCATTATATATTTTCTAAGATAGTTAATACAAGCTTCCAAATTCCGAATCCGCCAAAGATAACAAAACATCCAACTACATAAGGAATCAACATCTTTTTAGCATCTGCTCTTTCTTCCACACTTGCTAGCATTATTTTAATTCCTAAGATACTACCAACAATTACTGCTGCAAAAACACCTACTGTTAACATTATGTTATAAAAAGTTTTGGAAAAGTTTTGCAATGCTGTATCGTTATATTTTATATCTCCTTGCTCTACAAAACTTTCTGCATCTGATATCATATCCTCTAAACTTTCTTCTGAATTAATTTCATTTTCATTTCTCCTAGGTTGCTTAAATATTTCAGATTCCCCTAACTCTACTGATGTTGATGGATTTAGTAATTCAAGTTCATCTTGATATTTCGAATCATTTGTTTTTATTAATGTTTCTTCCCATACTTTTTTTACAGGACCGCTTACAGTATCTACTCCAGGTCCTGAATTACCCAAATACCATGCAATCTCCTCTGCCGTAAATGTTTTTTTCACATCATCTGATATTTTTTCTGCTGCACCATGCATATACGAAATACCATCTTTTTGTCCTTTTACTTTATTGTACCAATTATCAGCTACTTTAGTAGTTACATTTGATGCACCAACGCTTTTAGTATATTCCTTAATTTGATCTATATTGTAGTTCATAAGATTTTCTTCTGAATACTTTCCTGAAGTTACACCAATGGCATATTGTACTGCATCATAAACAGATTTATTTATTGAACCTATCCAGCTAGGCATTTTACCATCAGTAATATATAGATAATCTTCTTCCAAATCTTTTAAAACTTTTTCTAATCCTGCTTTATTAAATTTTTCAAAATTCCATGTTTGAGTTGATTCATCATAATATTTACTATAAAGATATTGAGGCGAATTGAGAAGAGCCTCGGGTCCTAAATTAGATTCACTTCCTACTAATTTCCCAGATCCTTCTACTTTTAATGTGAATTTCAAACTTTCTGCTGCATAAATAGAACATTGACTAAAAATAATTATAAATACTGTTAATATCATAACAATTTTTATTTTTATTCTTTTTTTATCCATTTCTTCCTCCTATTTTGACATTTTATACTCCTAATTTTAATTATACTTTATTTTTCTTTTTTTTTCAACTTTTTAAGACTTTATTTTTTGCCTAAAAAGACCAATATCCCTTCGCAAAAACTTTTCTCTGCTTTTTCTATTCAATAAAAAAATGATATAAAGCAAATTACTTTATATCATTCCTGGCGGAGATGAGAGGGTTCGAACCTCCGCGCCCCTTTCGGGACCTAACTGTTTAGCAAACAGTCCCCTTCACCACTTGGGTACATCTCCATATATATAATTAAAAGTTAGATATTCACTATATTTCAAATAAGTATCTAACTTTTTATGTCTTGGCGGAGAGGGTGGGATTCGAACCCACGGTACGCTACAAACGCACGCCAATTTTCAAGACTGGTGCCATAAACCAACTCGACCACCTCTCCATATTCTGACAAATGTCTAGCGACAATATTTATATTAGCATTTTAAAAGACATTTGTCAATACTAATTTTGTTTTTTTATTTTTATTTTTTGATTTTTTGTTATTTTTCCTATTTTCTCTTATTTTTATCCAACTTTGTATATATTATTCGAATCAATTGCTTTTTTTATTGCTTCCTCTTCTTCATAAGATAATGTATAGCTTGATTTTCCATTTTCTACGGGTTTCGCATAGATATTAGACATTTCTCTTGAATATATTCCATTTAATACTACCCCATCATTTTTATCATTAAGTAATGCAAGTGTAAAGCTTAAATCACTTCCTGTGTCTTTAAATGCACTATATCTAACTATTCCTACCTTTTTTATTGTTTTTTTCAAATCGTCATCTAATGCTTTTATAACAGATGATATTTCTGCATTTTGCTTTTCAACCCTTTCTACTCTATACATATAGTTTTCTAGGTCTTCTTCTAAATTTTTGCCATTTCCTAGTTTTTTCATAAATTCTTTGTATCTTTTATTTAGTCCTAACATTTTTATCATTACAATTATAAAAGCTATTAAAAGTATTACTGTTAAACCTATCAATATTAGTAAAATGTTATTTATTCCTATTATCTGTAGTATATTATTCATTAAATCACTCTTTCTTTTTATTTTATTTAATTAATCCTAAAATTCTTTCTAAATCATCGTTTGATGTATATTCTATTATTATTTTTCCTCTTCTTTTTCCGGCATCTAATCTTACTTTTGAACCAAAAAATCCTTGGAATGTGTCTTCTATACTTTTGTATAGTATATGTTTTCTTTTTTGCTCTTCTTTTGTTTCTTTTATTTTAGCTTTTTTCTCCATCTGTCTTACTGTTGTTCCTCTTTCTAACATTTGGATTGCTGCTAAATATTGTTTTTCGGGATCAGTAATTGCAAGTAAGGCTTTACAGTGTCCTTCTGTTATTTTTCCCTCTTTTGCCATTTCTAATACACGTGGTTCTAAGTTTAAGACTCTTATCCAATTTGCAATTGTACTTCTTCCTTTTCCTAATTTTTTTGCTACTTCGTCTTGTGTCATTCCATAATTATCTATTAAGGTTTTTATCCCTACTGCTTTTTCTACTGGATTTAGGTCTTCTCTTTGCATATTTTCAATTAGAGATATTTCTGAATTTATTTTTTCGTCGTCTTCTCTAATGATTGCAGGAATATCTGTAAGTCCTGCAATTTTAGATGCTCTCCATCTTCTTTCTCCTGCTACAATACTATAATATCCATCTTTTTTTGTTACAACAATTGGTTGAATTAATCCATATTCTTTAATTGAACTTGCTAATTCCTCCAATGCTTCTTGGTCAAATCTTTTTCTTGGTTGGTCTCTGTTTGGTTCTACTTCTGTTATTTTTAATGTTTTTAATGTATCATTTTCTTTTACTTGCTCTTCTTCTGGGGTTGGTCCAAATAAAGCATCTAACCCTTTTCCTAATCCCGTCATTTTTGCCATTTTTTATTCCTCCTTTTCCATTTTTTTACATCATATGTTTTGCCTTTTTTTCTTCTTCATTATTTTTTAAGAACTCTTTTGCAAATTTTGTATAGCTCTTAGCTCCTTTTGAACGTGGGTCATATTCTGTTATTGGCATTCCATAGCTTGGCGCTTCACTTAGTCGTACATTTCTTGGTATTACTGTCTTATATACTTTATTTTCAAAGTATTTTTTTACTTCTTTTACAACTTGATTTGAAAGATTTGTTCTAATATCATACATTGTAAGTAATGCACCTTCTATTTTTATATTTTTGTTTAGGTGTTTTTTTACTAAATTAATTGTATTTATTAATTGTCCTAGTCCTTCTAATGCAAAGTATTCACATTGTACAGGAATTAATACACTGTCTGATGCTGTAAAAGAATTTAGTGTAATTAACCCTAATGAAGGAGGACAATCTATTAACACATAATCGAATTTTTCTTTAATTACATCTAATTTTTCTTTTAATCTTTGTTCTCTTGACATCATTGATACTAATTCAACTTCAGCTCCTGCTAAGTTCATATTTGCTGGACATAGTTTTAAGTTTTTTATTATTGTGTCTTGTATTGCTTCTTCTAACTCTACTTCGTTTACTAATATGTCATATGTAGAAAATTCTGTTTCTTTTTCTATTCCAAGTCCACTTGTTGCATTACCTTGTGGATCGGCATCAATTAGTAATACTTTTTTTCCTTTTTTTGCTAGAATTGTACCTAAATTAACGGTTGTTGTAGTTTTGCCTACTCCACCTTTTTGATTTGCTACTGATATTATTTTTCCCAATTTCATAGCCTCCATTCTTGGTAAATATTTATGAATAGGTTTCATTTATTTTACATTATAATAATATAAAATTATAATAAAAAAGTCAATAAATTTTTAAGAATTTTATCGACTTTTTTTACTATGTTTTTTTATTTTATGAAATTGGCTCCTTAGCTGGAGTTCCTGGTTTTCTTGGATATTTGTCTGGTGTTTTTTCTACTTTTTCTAGTAAAACAATGCTTCTTTTTATACTACTTTTTGGTAATTCAAATTTCTCTACTTTTAAAACTTTTCCACCTAATATTTTTATTGCTTTTTTTGCTCTTTCTAATTCTTCTTCTATTTCTCCACCTTTCATACAAATACATATTCCTTTTTCTTTTACTAATGGTAATAAGTATTCAGAAAGTGTTGATAAATTTGCCACTGCTCTTGATGTGGCTACATCAAAGGTTTCTCTATATTTTTTATTTTTTCCAAATTCTTCTGCTCTACTATGTATAGTTTCTATTTTTTCTAAACCCAATTTTTCTATTACTTCTTTTAAGAAATTAAGTCTCTTATTTAAAGAGTCAACTAATACTATTTTTATGTCTTTTCTATATATTTTTAGCGGTATACCTGGAAATCCTGCACCAGTCCCCATATCTACTAGTGTTGCTCCTTCTTTTATTTTTGAAGCAATTGTTAGTGAATCTATAAAATGTTTTAAAATTATTTCTTCTGGAACAGTTATTGCTGTTAAATTTATTTTTTTGTTCCATTCTAGTAGTAAATTCATATACTCATAGAATTTTTCTATTTGTTGCTCATTAAGTTCTACCTCTATTGCTTTAACACTTTTATATAATGCTTGGCTAAATTCTTCAATTTTCATATTTGCTTTTTCCTTTCCTAAGTTATATATTATTTTCCACTTTTTATTTCTATTTTATTTTTTAATCTTATTTTTAGCATTGTTTCGTTTTTAATTCTTTTGATTATTTCTTTGTTGTAAATATACTAATAGTACTGATATATCGGCTGGTGAAACCCCTGATATTCTTGATGCTTGGCCAATAGAACGTGGTTTAAATTTATTTAATTTCTGTCTTCCTTCTAAACTAATTCCTTTTATTTCTTCATAATTTAAATCTTCTGGAAGTATTTTTGTTTCTAGTTTTTCAAATTTTTCTACTTGTGCTTCTTGTAATTTTATATATCCTTCATATTTTATTTGGATTTCTACTTCTTCTTTTTCTTGTTTTGTTAATTGTGGTCTTTCTTCGTCTATTTTTTCTAACATATCATATTTTATTTCTGTTCTTTTCAGTAGTTCACTCATCTTTGTACCAGTTGAAAGTTCTGATGTTCCAGCATTTTTTAATATTTCGTTTACTTCTTTTGTTGGTTTTATTGTTAATTTTTTTAATCTTTCAATTTCTTTTTCTATATTTTCTTTTTTCTTTTTAAATTTTTCATATCTTTCATCTGATATAAGCCCTATTTTATGTCCTATTTCAGTTAATCTTAAGTCTGCATTATCTTGTCTTAGAAGTAGCCTATATTCAGCTCTAGATGTCATCATTCTATATGGTTCATTTGTTCCTTTGGTAACAATATCGTCAATTAATACACCAATATACCCTTGGGTTCTATCTAAAATTATTGGCTCTTTTCCATCTATTTGTCTACTTGCGTTTATCCCAGCCATTAATCCTTGGCAAGCTGCCTCTTCATATCCAGATGTTCCATTAATTTGGCCTGCCATAAATAGTCCTTTTATGCCTTTATACTCTAGTGATAGCTTTAAATTAGATGGATCTATACAATCATATTCAATAGCATATGCAGGTCTTGTAAATTCTGCATTTTCTAGTCCTGGTATTGTTCTATATAATGCTATTTGCACATCCTCTGGAAGTGATGAACTCATTCCTTGAATATACATTTCTTCTGTATCTAATCCTACTGGTTCTACAAATGCTTGATGTCTAGGCTTATCACTAAATCTAACCACTTTATCTTCTATTGATGGACAATATCTAGGACCTGTTCCTTCTATCATTCCAGCATATAATGGAGATCTTTCTAAATTTTTTCTTATTATTTCATGTGTTTTTTCATTTGTATATGTTAAATAGCAATCTACTTGTTCAAAATCTTTTGGTTCATTTTCAAAAGAAAATGCTTCTATTCCATTATCTCCTT
>CALXCC010000048.1 GCA_944386705.1 uncultured Clostridia bacterium
ATTATAATACCAGGAACATGTAAAGAAATAGGAAAAAATGCTTTTAATGGAAATAAGACACTAGAAAATGTAATAATACAAGATAGAGTAGAAAAAATAGGAGTATCAGCATTTGCAAATTGTATTAAATTAAAAAATGTACAAATGACAGACTCATTAACAACGATGGAAAGAGAAGTTTTTATGGCTGATATTAATTTAGAAAATATAACACTATCTAACTCAATAACAGATTTACCAGAATATGCTTTTTATAATAATAAATCTCTTAAAGAAATTGAATTGTCTAATAACTTAAAAACAATAGGTAATAATGCTTTTCAATTATGTACATCTCTTACAACAATTTCTTTACCAGAAACCTTAGAGACAATAGGTGGTGGAGCTTTTTCACAATGTACAAAAATAGAAAATATTAATATTCCTGAAAAAAATAAAAATTTTGTTTTTGAAAAAGGAATATTATTCAATAAAGAAAAAACAAGAATGATTTGTATTTTATCAAAAGCTATCAATGGAAATACATTTGTTGTTCCAGATAATATTACAATTTTAGAATCAGGGATGATTTCATATTATCCACAAATTACAAGAGTAGAAATTCCTAAGAGTGTTACCAGTATAGCAAAAGATTTTTTTGGGAATAATGTTAGTGAAATAGTAATTGACAGTGAAAATGAGACATATTGTAGTACAGAAAATGCAATATATAATAAAAATAAAACCCAATTAGTTTTATATTTTGCAAGGAATGAAAATGTTGTGTTAGAAGAAGGTTTAACTGGTATAGGAATTAGTGCATTTAGATTAAATACAGGAATGAAAAAAATCACTTTACCAGATAGTTTGAAGACCATTGAAAGTCAAGCTTTTTCAGGATGTGTAAACCTTACAAATTTAAAAATAGGTCCAAATGTTCAAGCAATTGACTCACTTGCTTTTTATGGATTAGATAATTTAAAGCTAGAAATAGATAACAGTAATAATTATTATACAATAGAAGATAATATCTTATTTAATAAAGATAAAACGACTTTAATAACAGTAATAGGAAATCCAGAAAGCTTTATTATTCCAAATGGAGTTATAAAAATTGAAGATACGGCTTTTCACAATAAAAATCAATTAAAAAATATAGTAATACCTGATACAGTAAGTCAAATAGGAAATTCGTTTAATTTCTGTAACGCACTAACGAGTATTGAAATACCAGCAAGTGTAACAAAAATCGGTGAAACCTGTTTCTATGAGGCTAATAATTTAAGAACAATTATTATCCATAATAAAAAAGGAGCCATACCAGGTTCGCCTTGGGGATGTGTACATGGAGAAAGAGCAATAACATATAAAAACTAATCAATTTATTAATTTGTATTATCATATTTTATAACAATTCTATATTTTAAAAAAGCAAATAAATGTTCTTTGGAATCATTGACTTTTATACAAATTATGGTATAATATTTGTATAAAAAAAGCAAAAATAAAAAATAAAGGATTGGGAAAAATGAACGATAAAATAATTATAAAAGGAGCCAAAGAACATAATCTAAAAAACATAGATTTAGAAATACCAAGAGACAAACTAGTAGTAATAACAGGGTTATCAGGGTCAGGAAAATCAAGTTTGGCATTTGATACACTATATGCAGAAGGGCAAAGAAGATATGTAGAAAGTCTATCTTCTTATGCAAGGCAATTTCTAGGACTAATGGAAAAGCCAGATGTAGAAAGAATAGATGGATTATCTCCTGCTATTTCAATTGATCAAAAAACAACATCAAAAAATCCACGTTCAACAGTAGGAACAGTAACTGAAATTTATGATTATATACGTTTATTATATGCACGTATTGGAGTTCCATATTGTCCAAATTGTGGCAAAAAAATTGAAAAACAATCAATTGACCAGATAATAGACAATATTATGGCATTACCAGAAGGAACAAAAATCCAAGTACTATCACCAGTAGTACGTGGGCGCAAAGGAGAATATACAAAACAATTAGAAGGATATCAAAAAGAAGGATTTGTAAGAGTCAGAATTGATGGCGAAATGTACGAGCTTTCAGACGACATAGAATTAGACAGAAAGAAAAAGCATAATATAGAATTAATAGTAGATAGACTAGTTATAAAACCAGAAATAACAAGCAGATTAACAGAATCAGTAGAAACAGCTTTAAAACATGCAGAAAACCTGGTACTAATAGATATTGTAGGACAAAATCCAGTTTTATATAGTTGTAATTATGCTTGTCCAGACTGTGGATTTAGTTTTCCAGAATTAACCCCAAGAATGTTTTCATTCAACAATCCATTTGGAGCTTGTCCAGAATGTACAGGAATTGGATATTTAATGAAGATGGACGAAGACCTAATTGTTCCAGATAAAAACAAAACTTTATATGATGGAATAAAAGCATTTGGAACTAGTACTATGAAAAAAGGTGACACAATGGCAAAGATGTACTTTGAAAGTATCGGAAGACATTATGGTATAGAAATAAAAAATAAAAAAATAAAAGACTTACCACGTTGGTTTATGGAAAAAATATTATACGGTACAGGGGATGAAGAAATAGAATTTGAATATCAATCTTCTGCTGGAACAAGAAATTTTACTTCTGCCTTTGAAGGAGTTATACCAACATTAGATAGACGCCATAATGAAACAAAATCACAAGGAATGAGAGATTTCTATGAAATGTATATGACAAATTCTCATTGTCCATCTTGTCATGGAGCTAGGTTAAAACCAGAGATATTATCAATTAAAGTAGGAGAAAAAAACATTAACGAATTAACAGAAATGTCAATTCGCCATATAAAAGAATATTTAAATAATCTAGAATTAAATAAAACACAAACAATGATATCAGAATTAATCTTAAAAGAAATAGATCAAAGATTGCAATTCTTAATAGATGTTGGACTAGAATATCTTACTCTATCAAGAAATGCAGGAAGTTTATCAGGAGGAGAAGCACAAAGAATTCGTTTAGCAACACAAATAGGTTCAGGTTTAACAGGGGTTTTATACATTCTAGATGAACCAAGCATAGGTTTACATCAAAGAGATAATGATAAATTATTAGAAACTTTAAAAAAATTAAGAGACTTAGGAAATACACTTTTAGTAGTAGAACATGACGAAGATACTATGTATACTGCTGATCAAATTATTGACATTGGACCGGGAGCTGGAGTGCATGGAGGAAGAGTTATGGCTCAGCGGAACAGCAGAAGAAGTAAAATTAGTAGAAAATTCTGTTACAGGTCAATACCTAAGTGGCAGAAAGAAAATAGCAGTTCCTAAAAAAAGAAGAAAAGCCTTAAAATCAAAAGCAATTGAGGTAGTAGAAGCAACAGAAAACAACTTAAAAAATGTAAGCGTTAAATTTCCATTAGGAGTATTTAACTGTGTAACAGGAGTATCAGGATCTGGAAAATCAACTTTAGTAAATGAAGTTCTATATAAGACAGTTGCAAAAGAATTAAATGGAGCAAACGAAAAACCAGGAAAATGTAAAAATGTAAAAGGACTACAAAATATAGATAAAATTATAAATATAGACCAATCACCAATAGGTAGAACACCACGTTCTAACCCAGCAACTTATACTGGGGTATTTGATTTAATTAGAGATATTTTTGCAGCAACAGAAGAAGCAAAAATGAGAGGTTATCAAAAAGGAAGATTTAGTTTTAATGTTGCTGGCGGTAGATGTGAAAGTTGTAATGGAGATGGAGTTCATAAAATTGAAATGCATTTCTTGCCAGACATTTATGTACCTTGTGAAGTATGTAAAGGGAAAAGATATAATCGTGAAACATTAGAGGTTAAATATAAAGGAAAAACAATTGCAGATGTTTTAGATATGACAGTAGAAGAAGCACTAAAATTCTTTGATAAAATACCAAAAATCAAACAAAAAATGCAAACATTAAATGATGTAGGTTTAGGATATATCAAACTAGGTCAACCTTCAACAACCCTATCAGGAGGAGAAGCACAAAGAGTAAAATTAGCAACAGAGTTATCTAAAAGAGCAACAGGAAAAACATTATATATATTAGATGAACCAACAACAGGACTTCATATTGCAGATGTTCATAAACTAGTAGACATATTGCAAAGATTAGTAGATACAGGAAATACATTAATTGTAATTGAACATAATTTAGACTTAATTAAAACTTGCGACCACATCATCGACTTAGGACCTGAAGGAGGAGATGGTGGAGGAGAAGTTGTAGCCGTTGGAACTCCAGAACAAATTTGTAAAAATGAAAGAAGTTATACCGGCAAATTCTTAAAAAAATATTTGGAAAGTGAACTTTAGGGACGTTCCTTAAAGTTCACTTTTATGTGATATTAAATTAGATATTCAAGATTATATTATACTTTTCTAAGTGAACTTTAAGGAACGTCCCTAAAGTTCACTTGGAAAAAGAAAAAATTGTATATAAATAAAAAAGGTGCGAATAATAAAATCGAGGAGTTGATTTTATGTATAATTTTAGAACAGACTTAGCATCTGAAAGAAGAGACATTTATCAAAAAGCAAATCAAGTAAAAGGAGAACTTGATGGAATTGAAAGTGAAAAAGAAGAAATTAACGAAAACATTAAAGTAGAAAGAGTAAAAATTACAAATGAAAATGGAGAAAAAGCTATAGGAAAGCCAATAGGAAACTATATTACTATTGATGTAAAAAAATTAAAAATAGCACAAGAAGAAGAAATAGCAAAAGCAGCAGAAATACTATCAAAAGAGCTAAAAAAAGTAATAGATACACATATTGATAACCAAGGAGAAGTATTAGTAGTAGGGCTTGGAAATATTTATGTAACACCAGATAGCCTAGGACCTAAAGTGATTAACGAAATTGAAGTTACAAGACATATTATTAATTATTTACCACAATATGTAGAAGAAGGAACAAGAATGGTAAGCGCAATATCTCCAGGAGTGTTAGGGACTACTGGAATAGAAACGATGGAGATATTAAAAGGAATCGTAGACAATATAAAGCCAAAACTAGTAATAGTAATAGATGCTTTGGCATCTAGAAGTATAGAAAGAATTAGTAGTACGGTACAATTATCAGATACAGGAATTGTTCCAGGAGCAGGAGTAGGAAATACTAGAAGTGAAATAAGCAAAGAAACTTTAGGAATACCAGTAGTGGCCATTGGAATACCAACAGTCGTAGAAACAGCAGTTTTAGTGAATGATTGTTTAGATTTATTAATTGGAAAGCTACAAGACGAAGCAAAATCGAATGATGCATTGAACCAAATAAAGGAGCAAGATAATTATGAAGAAATTAAAGAAGCACTAGTTCCACAAGATTACAATTTAATTGTAACTCCAAAGGAAATTGATGATTTAATAGAAAATATGAAAGAAATTGTGTCAAGAGGTATAAACCAAAGTCTATAAAAAAAGAAGAATGTTATGTAGACAAAAACAACTAAATATGATAAAATTATTATTGTAAAAATAAAAAATAGGATAAGAGGAAAAAATGAAAGAAACAATAGAAAGAAGAAAAAAAGTAAAAAAATTATATCAAGAAGGTAAAGATTATCTACAGATAGCAGATGAATTGAAAGTAAAAATAACAAAAGTTTATCAAGACGTTCATATCTTAAAAAAAGAGGGTGAAATTTCAAGCGAAAGAAGAAAAAATTCGGCAATAGCAAAAAGAAGACAAGAAGTAAAAAAATTATATGAACAGGGAAAAACTTATCAAGAAATTGTCGAAACAATGAAGATAGGGAAACCAATAGTTTATCAAGATATTATTTTCTTAAAAAAAGAAGAAGAAATTTCAAAAGAAAGCAGAAAAAGTTTAGAAATTGCCAAAAGACGAGAAGGAATAGAAAAGTTATATAAAGAAGGAAAAAGTTATAAGCAAATAGCAAATAAATTAAAGATAAAAATATCAACAGTTTCTCAAGATATCCACATTTTGAAAAAAAGGGGTAAGGTATCAAAAGGAAAAATAAATATAACAAAGGAAGTAGAACAAAAAATATTAAAAAGACAACAAGAAGTAAAAAAATTATATGAACAGGGAAAAACTTACGAAGAAATTGTTTATATAGTTAATATAAGTAAGTCAACAGTTTATCAAGATATTCTTGCTTTGAGAGAAAGGGGCGAAATAGCAAAAGAAAAAAGAAAGACAGCAAGGAGCTTAAATTCAGAAGTATCAAAAAGACGAAAAAAGGTAAAAGAATTATATGAAAAAGGAAAAAGTTATAAACAAATAGCAGATGAACTTAAAACAAAGAAATCAATAGTTTCTCAAGATTTAGTTATATTAAGAAAAAGAGGAGAAATGGCAAAAGTAAAAAAATCAGAGGATAAATCAGAAAAATCAAAGGAATCAGAGGATAAATTAGAAAAACCAGAAGATAAAAGATTTAGAAGAATAGTTGAATATATAAAAAGTTGTCGTAAAGATATACCACGTGCGGTTGGTTATGCTAGATCGTTTGCAAATAGTAACTATCTGACGGAAGAACAAAGAAAAAAATTAAAAGAGTTTATTGCAAAAGCAGAAAAAATGTACTATCAAAGAGAACCAGATGAAAGATAAAGAAAATTAAAAAAATGTTGCAAAAAACAAAGCATTAATATATAATTTAATTGTAGAAATATAAATAATATAGAGGAGAGAAAAATATATGGAAGAAAATAAGAAAAAAGAAAAGAAACTAACAAAAATAGAAGATAAAAAGGTAAAACCTTGGATAGTTTCAGTCATTACAGTAATTGCTGTTTTAGTAATTGCAACTATACTAACAGTTATGATAGTAATATCAAGTGACCCTAAAAAGACAGTGGATGGACTATTTACAAATTTAAGAGCAGGAGATTTTGAAAAAGCACAAGAATTCCTAACAGGGGAAGTATTATTAGAAGATTCAAGTTTTAATTCTGAGGAAAAAGCATTATTATTTAATAAGTTAGGTTGGAAAGTAAAAAAAGTGACTAAAGAAGGTACTACTGCAACAATAGAAGTAGAAATAACAAATAAAGATTTTAAAGCTGTAGTAGAAAATTATATGAAAAAAGTACTAGATGCAGCAAAGGCAGCAATTGGAGGAGAAGAAATACCACAAGAAGAATTCAAAAAATATTTTATAGAAGAGTTGCAAAATGAACAAATTCAAACAGTAACAGAAACAAAAACTATAAAAGCAGTAGAGGAAAATAAAAAATGGAAAATAGTTTCAGATGAAGAGCTAGAATATAATTTATTACCAGGATTAAAAGAATCAATTGATACAGCTAAATAGAGTAAGTAAAAAACCCACATACTTTTTAAATAGTATGTGGGCTTTTGGTTTTTGAATGATTTTTATATAAATTACAAATATTACAATCTGTACAAATTGTAATACGATTTTCAAAAATAGATTCCAAAGTATGAATAAATTCATCTACATATGAATCAATTAAATGTATATATATCTTTTTAGGAAGCAATGTAAGCAAAGAATTTAAGGTATAATCATTAGAGGAAAACGAAATATCACTTAGATATTTAGCTTTGAAGTTTTCACTGGATACTTGAATAATTTCTTTATTTTCGTCTAGTAAAATTGATTCTGAATTAGAATAAATAATGTGTAAAATATTACAATTGCATTTTTCGGTATTAACATATAAACGTAGTAAAGAAACAAATTCTAAGTATTCTTTTTCAATTATATAATTATTTACAGATTCATTTACAATATCATCTAGAAATTCTATATAAGGCTTTAACCTAAAATTAGTAAAACCTTCAAGAAATAAAGTTTTACTTTTAGAAAGATGTGAATAAAAAATCTTATGGATAATTTTAAATTTTTTATCAAAAATAGAATAGAAGTCATATGCAAGAGAGTCAAAACAAAGTCCTAAAATTTGTGTTCTTTCTTCCAGGCTAAAGTAAAAGTAATTTTGCAAGATAATTCTTTTTAAAAAAGTTTCTTCTAATTCATCAATTACTAGAAGGGATAAAATAGAACTAATCTCTGTTAAAAATTTTGAATTGTCCTCACCAACGTAGTGAATAATTATATTTTGATAATATTTAAATTGACGACAAGAAAAACAAATATTATCCAATTCTAGATGATTTAATTGTTCTAGTAGATACTGTAATAAATTAGAATTATTTGTTTTTATGCATAATGATTTCATTATTTTCCCCCCATTAAAAATAGTATCTACTAAATTTTAAAAACTTATACATTATCATATGTTATTATGGGAAAAATGAAACTTGTTTTTTAGTAAAATTAAGCAAAAAAGAAAAGATAAACTTTAATATTTATCTTCTCTTTTAAATTTAACATATATTAAAGAAAATTAAATTTATTTATAAAATAAATTTAAAAAATCTTACAAATAGATTTTATAATCAATATCTGGAAAGACACAATCTTTTTTGCTAATATCTTTTAAGAAGTCTTCATCAATATTATTTTCTTTAATTTGATAATATAATTTTGTAAATCTTCCAATATGGTCTTTAATTCGTTTTTTTGCATAATCAACCATTGTTCCATTTGTAATAATAAATAGCCAGTCACTACTTTGAGCAAGTAATAGTTCTCTTGCGCATTGGTTTAAAGCCTTTTTTTGTAATCCCTTAGCATTAGGATAAAGGTAAGCTAATTCACACATTCTATCTCCAGCGATATGTAAATGTCTATGGGCATAGTCGTTAGAGGAGTTTAACCAAACCTCGCTATAACCATTAGCTCCCCAACTTGATCTGCACGGAGTAGCAACTTGCATATTAGGGTACTTATCAATAAATTCTGAAGGTGTAATTAATTCAAAATTACAATCATCATAGTAAATCTTTTTAAATAATATATATAACCAATAAGGACCTTCATACCACCAGTGACCATAAAGTTCAGCATCATATGGACACAAAATCATTGGTGGTGTATCCATATATTCTGATAAATGTTCTATTTGAGCATTTCTTGAATCTAAGAAATGACCAGCTTGTCTTTCAGCAGAATCTTTAGCCCACTGTAAGTTATAATAATCTTTAAAATCAGATTTTCCTGTAATTCTATAATATTTAATGCCTGTGTGAACACGAACTCCGTTATGAGCAATGTAAGGCTTTATATAATCATAATCAGCTTCATATCCAATATCACGATAAAATTCACGATAATTATAATCACCAGGATATCCATTAATAGAACTCCATACTTGTCTTGAAGATTCAATATCACGTCCAAACGCAATAACTCCTTCAGGTGAAACAATAGGTGCAAATGTACCATAAATAGGTGTAGGGTTAGCATATAAAATGCCGTGAGATTCAGTTATTATATATTCAATACCAAATTCTTTTAAATATTTATCAGCCTCTGGAACATACCCACATTCTGGAAGCCAAATACCACGAGGTTTTCTTCCAAAATATCTTTCATAAGTTTGAACTCCAACTGCAATTTGAGCTTTAACAGTTTTTTCATTAACATATAAAATAGGAAAATAACCGTGTGTTGCTCCACAAGTAATAATTTCTAAAACACCAATATCTTGAAAATGTTTAAAAGCTGAAATTAAATCACGGTGATAAACTTCTTCAAATAAGTGTAAATCATTAGAATATCGTTCAAAATAATAATTAGAAAGTTTATTTAGTCTTTCATCGCCAGCTGTACGCTTAATCTCTTTTTTAGAAAGTTCTATTAATTTTTTTAAATATTTTATATATTTTCTTTGCAATAGTTTGTTATCAAGCATAGAAAGTAGAGGAGGAGTCATAGACATTGTAATTCTAAAGTTAACACCTTCATCTACTAATTTTTGAAAATTTGTAAGTAGTGGAATATAAGTTTCTGAAATTGCTTCATATAGCCAAGATTCTTCTAAATAATCATCACTTTCAGGATGATGTATAAATGGCAAATGAGCATGAAGTACGAAAC
>CALXCC010000049.1 GCA_944386705.1 uncultured Clostridia bacterium
TCCTCCTTGGATACTTTTAATTCTATATCTTTTTATTCCATTATTATTTCTTTTCCTTTTTTATTTAAGTATTCTTTTTTCAATTCTTGAATTTTAAATCCTAGTTCTTTAATTCCTCTACTTACTTTAATTGGTCCGTCATCTCGAATATATCTTTTGATTTCTCCTATCATATATGGCACAGCATATGTAGAGAGTTTTACTTCAAAGTTAGTATCAAATCTTTTAATTGATTTAATAAAGCCCATACATCCTATTTGGTATAAATCTTCTAATTCATAACCTCTTCCACCAAATCTTTTTACAACACTCCATATTAATCCGATTATTTTGCTTAATTAATCTTTCTAATTCATACTTATCTCCTGATTGGGCTTTCTTTATGCTTTCCATATCATTTTCGTACATAATTCCCTCACTTTTTTTAATTAGTCTTTTGTATTTACTATTAGCTGTTAGTTGTTAACATTTTAAATTCTTCTTCGTCTTCTTCTATTTTTGGTTTAATTATTTTTGACATAGTTACTTTTGTCCCTAAACCTATAATAGATTCTACTTCCATTTTATCCATAAAGCTTTCCATTATTGTAAAACCCATACCTGATCTTTCTAGGTTGGGCTTTGTAGTATATAAAGGCTCTTTTGCTACATCAACGTTTTCTATTCCTTTTCCTTTGTCTGAAATCTCTATTATGATTTCATTTCCTTTTAATCTCGATACTATTTTTACAATCCCTTGTTTCTTGTCATAACCATGTATAATGCTATTTGTAACAGCTTCAGAGACTGCTGTTTTTATATCTGCTAGTTCTTCAATAGTAGGATCTAACTGAGAAGCAAATGCTGCTACACTAAGCCTTGCAAAAGCTTCATTAGAGGATTTACTAATAAACTCTAACTTCATTTCATTATCAAAAACTTCTTTCATTTTTTTCTTCCTTTCTATTAATTTTTTGTAATTTGGGGACGTTTCTTTTTGGACATTTTGTCCAATTGTACCTGTCCCCATTGGACAAAATGTCCAAAAGGGGACACATCTTAGACATTAACATACTGGTATTAATTTTAAAATTCCACTCATATCAAATATTCTTCTTACACTCCCAGTTAAGTTTGTAATTTCTAGTTTTGCACCTATCATATTAGCAAATTTGTATCTTCCTATTAATAAACCTATTCCGGCACTATCCATGAAAGTGACACTATCAAAATCAAATATAACTCTTTTAGGCATATATCTTTCCATTTCATAATCTGCTCTCCTCCTTATCATTTGTACAGTATGATCATCAATTTCATCTGTTATTTTAAAAATTAAAAGCTTGTCCTTTTCATAAAATTCAGATTCCATTTCATTTCCTCCTTAGCTTGTCTGCTAAGTATTATAGTATAGTTTACAATATTTTCCAAGAGCGAATTTTAAGAAGTTTTGTCGTTTTATTAGAAGTTTTCGACAAAAAATGAGTGCTTACCAAGTGATACCTGTCCCAAAATTAACCAAAAATGGCTAAACGGTACCTGTCCCCAACATAGCCAAAAAAAGAGACAGTATTTTTTACTGTCCCAATTCTTCTAATTTTTCTAGCATTTCTTTGTATTTAGTAAGTTTTGCTTTTTCTTCGTCTATTTTTGCTTGTGGTGCTTTGTTTATAAATCCAGGATTTGATAGCATTTTTTCACATCTTGCTACTTCTGATTCTAGTCTTATTTTTTCTTTTTCTATACGTTTTCTTTCTTCTTCTATGTCTATTAATCCTTCTAATGGCATATATAGTTCTATTCCTTCTTTTATTATGTTTATTGTATTTTCTGGTATTTCTTTTCTATCATTTTTAATGGTGATTTTGTTTCCAAATCCTAATTTTAGTAATACTTCTTCTAGTTTTACTAGTTCGTTTTCTATTTTTGTTCCTGTTACAAAGATTAATTCTGATTTTTTGCTTGGATGTATGTTTTTTGTACTTCTTATATTTCTTATTTCTACTACTATTTCTTTTATTTTTTCAATTAATTCTTCTTGTTCTTCATATTTTAAATCATTTTTGCATTTTGGCCAATTGCTTACCATTAATTCTATATCGTCATATTTTACTAAGTTACTATATATTTTAGATGTTACGAATGGCATAAATGGATGTAATAATTTTAGTAAAGTTCTAAATACTAAGTCTAAAACATATGATGTTTTTATTTTTTCTTCTTCATTTCCATTGTATAGGCTTATTTTTGCCATTTCTATATACCAGTCACAAAATTCATTCCACATAAAGTTGTAGATTTTATCAAGAGCTACTCCTAGGTCATATTTTTCTATATTATTAGTTATTTCTATTACTAATTTATCTAGTTTGTTTATAATCCATTTATCTACAGAAGATAGCTTGCTTTCTAAATCTTCTTTTTTAGAGAATTCTATTACTTTTTCTTCTTCAGGTCTATTCATTATTATGAATTTTGCTGCATTCCATATTTTATTTGCAAAGTTTGATGCTTGTTCTAGTTTTTCTGGCATATATCTTATGTCATTTCCCATTGTTGTTCCTGATAGTACAGAAAATCTTAATGCATCTGCTCCATATTCGTTTATTACTTCTATTGGATCTACACCATTTCCTAATGTCTTAGACATTTTTCTTCCTTGACTATCACGTACAATTCCATGTATTAGTACATCACTAAATGGTTTTTCTTTCATTGCATATAGTCCTGAAAATACCATTCTTGCTACCCAGAAGAATATGATATCATATCCTGTTACTAATACATTTGTTGGATAGAATGTTTTTAAATCTTCTGCATCTTTATTTGGCCAACCTAATGTTGAGAATGGCCATAATGCTGAGCTAAACCAAGTATCTAATGTGTCTGGGTCTTGATGCAATTTGCTTCCACCACATTTTTCACATTTTTCTGGTGCTGTTTTTGATACATTTATATGTCCACATTCATCACAATAATATGCTGGTATTTGATGTCCCCACCATAGTTGTCTAGAAATGCACCAATCTTGGATATTTTCCATCCAATTAAAATAAGTTTTTTCATATCTTTTTGGTACAAATTTTACACTATCATTTTTAACAGCTTCAATTGCTGGTTTTGCAAGCTCTGCCATTTTTACAAACCATTGCTCTGAAATACGTGGTTCAATAGTTGTTTTACATCTTTCACATTTTCCAACATTATGAGTGTAATCTTCTATAGATACTAATGCTCCTAATTCTTCCAATTTTTTTACAACAATTGGTCTTGCTTCTACTGTTGTCATTCCTTCTACTTCTGGCATTAAATCTTTCATAATTGCTCTATCGTCAAATACTTCTATAAATTCTAGGTTATTTCTTTTTCCTGCTTGATAGTCATTTGGATCGTGTGATGGAGTTATTTTAACACAACCTGTTCCAAATTCTTTTTCTACAAAATCATCTGCTATAATTGGAATTTCTCTATTTACAATTGGTACAATACATACTTTTCCTACTATGTCTTTGTATCTTTCATCTTCCGGATGAACTGCAACTGCTGTATCTCCTAACATTGTTTCTGGACGTGTTGTTGCAACCTCAACGTATTTGTCTGTACCTTTTATTTTGTATCTTAAATGCCATAAATGAGATTCTTCTTCCTTGTATTCTACCTCAGCATCTGATATTGCTGTATGACAATTTGGACACCAGTTAACCATTCTTGTTCCTTTATAAATATAACCTTCATTATATAAATTAATGAATTCCTCTAAAACTGCATCAGATAGTCCTTTATCTAATGTAAATCTACGTCTATCCCAATCACAAGAACATCCTAATTTACGTTGTTGTTCTTGTATAGTTCCACCATAAATTCTAGTCCACTCCCAAGCTTCTTCTAAGAATTTTTCTCTTCCTAAATCTTGTTTTGTTTTTCCTTCTTCTCTTAATTTTTGTACAACTTTCATTTCTGTAGAAATAGAAGCATGGTCAGAACCTGGAAGCCACAATGTATTAAATCCTTGCATTCTTTTAAAACGAATTAATATATCTTGAATAGTGCCATCTAATGCATGCCCCATATGAAGTTTTCCAGTTACGTTTGGTGGTGGCATCATTATTGAGTAACTTTCTTTTGTCTTGTCCATACTAGGCTTAAAGTAACCTTTACTTTCCCATTCTTCATATAATCTGTCTTCAAAATCCTTTGGATTATACTTTTCATTTAACATATAAATTCCTCCTTTTTTGTGTAACGCCGTTTTTGTTAAATAGGACAAATCTTGCTTTGCGAGAACTTTTTCTCTTCTTTTTTGATTCAATTATATATTTTTTTGTTTTCGAAAAAGCGTAAAGATTTGTCGACGCGAAAAATTGCGTAGCAATTTTTCCTATACAATAAAAACTCGCCCCTGTAAATAAGGGCGAGCATAACTTTCTCACGGTACCACCTTAATTTATTACTTTTTAAAAGCTGTATAATTAGTTTTATAAATTAAAATCTAGCTTTTAAGATTTAAGTAACATCTTAATTTACTTTTAACGCAAGCAACACGGATATTCTTACATTTATGTTTTTCAGAATATCAACTAAAAAAGCTACCTTCTGTTTTTCTTTTCTTAAGAAGCTTCCAGCCTATGACTTCTTTTCTCTTTTAAGTTAGTTTAAAACATACTCCTCTTTTTTCTCGTTTTTCACTATAATATCTATATTATGCCACACTTTTACAAAAATTGCAAGTGTCTTTTGTTTTATTTTATAACAATTTTACTTAAATGTTATTTACTTTAAAACCTAGATTTTCAATTTTTTTCTTAATTATTTCGTCGTCTATATCCTTTTTTAAAGTTATTTTTGCTGTTTTTTCTTCTAAGCTAACTTCGCACTCTGTTACTTCTTTTATATCTTCTAGGACGTTTTTTACTCTTGATACACAACCTTCACATTTCATTCCTTCTATTGATATTGTTTTTTCTACTTTTTTATTAAACATTTTTTGAATCATTCCTTTCATATTCTTTGTTATTTTCATTAATGGTGATGGTGGTGATGATGTTCTCCTTGGCTTATATGAACATCACAATTTATGTCGTTACAATTTTCGTCTTCATATTCAATTTCAATGGTTGTATGGTTAATATTCTTTTTATGAAGTTCCTCTTTTATATCCTTCTTTAATTTTGCAATATAATCTTTGGTCGCATCATTATTTACTACAACATGCATTGTTAAATAATTATTTTCTCCATCCATACTCCATATATGAATATGATGTATTCCTTTTATATCAAATTTTTCCTCTAATTCTGTTTTTACAGAATCTACATCTATATCATCTGGCACTTTTTCTAATATGATATCTACCACTTGCTTAATATTTTTAACTACATGGAATAATATATATATAGAAATTAGTATTGATAATATTGGATCTAAAATTGCGGTATTTGTGAACATCATTACAATACTTATTACTATAACTATTATCCAACTTAAAGTATCTTCTAAAAGGTGCAAGCTTATCATTTTTTCGTTCATATTTTTTGTTTTGTGTGTTAATTTAAATCCTATAACATTTATAGCTAAACCTATTATTGCAAAAATAATCATTCCACTATAGTCGATTTCTACTGGATTCATAATTCTTTGTACTGCATTATATATTACAACTATACTTCCTATTAATAGAATAGTTGCAGTTATTACTGCTCCTAATAGTGAATATCTTAAATAACCATATGTGTATTTTTTATCTGGTTTTTTATTTGATTTCTTTTCTAAGAAATATGCTATAAATAGTGTTAATGCATCTCCAAAATCGTGAATTGAATCACTTAATATTGATATACTCCCTGTAACTAATCCTCCTATTACTTCTATTACTACAAATAATAGATTCATTATTGATACTACTAAAATATTATTTGACTTTTTTTCCATTTCTTTTCCTCCTTAGTCTTAGTGAATTTAGTACAACCGTTAAACTACTAAATGTCATTGCGATACTTCCAAACATTGGACTCATAGTTATTCCAATTGGTTTTAAAATTCCCATTGCTATTGGTATCATACATATATTATAGAAAAATGCCCAAAATAGGTTTTGCTTAATTATTTTATATGACGCTTTGCTTATATCTATAAAGTCCAAAATATTATTTAAATTATTATTCATAAGTATTACGTCTGACGAATCCATTGCTACATCTGTTCCTTCATTAATGCTTATGCCTACTGTTGCTTGGACTAGTGCTGGTGCATCATTTATTCCATCTCCTACCATCATTACTTTTTTATTATTATCTAGCAACTGTTTTATTTCATTTGCCTTGTTTTTTGGCATAACTTCAGATATTACATTTTCTATCCCAATTTCATTTGCTATAATTTGGGCTGTTTTCTTATTATCTCCTGTAAGCATTATTGGCGTAATTCCTCTGCTTTTTAAGTTTTTAATAAATTCTTTTGCATTATTTCTTATTGTATCTTTTATTCCTATTAACCCAATAATCGTTTTGTTTTCTATTACATACATTATACTACAAGCATTATTTACTAAATCTATATAATCATTGTTGTGTTCTTCCTCGATTTGTAATTTTTCTAATATCTTTTTGCTTCCTATATAATACTGATTATTTCCTATTTTTCCTTGTATTCCTACACCTTCTATATTTTTAAATTCTTTTACTTTTTTAGGATTACTTGTCTTGAATGCTGTTGCTATTGGATGGCTTGAGTTTGCTTCTAAACTACTTGCGATATTTAACAACTCTTCCTCACTATTTTTAGAATAATTATATACTTTGTGTATTTTTAATTTTCCATAAGTTAAGGTTCCTGTTTTGTCTAAAACTACTGTATCTATATTTTTGGCAATTTCTAATGCTTGACTGTCTCTTACAAAAATACCTTTGCTTGCACATAAGCCATTACTTACTACTACAACAAGTGGAACTGCAAGGCCTAGTGCACAAGGACAAGCAACTACTAAAATTGTAACAAATGTGTTTATAGCTTCACTAAATGGTCTTCCTATAATTAAGTATGCAACAAATGTGATTACTGCAATTCCAACTAAAATTGGTACAAAATAGCTACTAACTTTGTCTGCAATTTTTTGTATTTTATTTTTTGTATTTGTTGCTTCTACTACTAATTTTACTATTTCTGAAATTGTTGAGTCTTTACCAATTTTTTCTGCTTTATATTCAATTGCTCCATCATAATTTATTGAACCTGCAATTACTTTTGCACCAGTGCTTTTTAATGCCGGCTTACTTTCTCCTGTAATAAATGATTCATCTACGTGTGTTTTGCCTTCTAAAATTGTTCCATCAACCGCTATTTTCTCTCCTGGTTTACAAATTACTAAATCTCCCACATTTACTTCATCTATGGTTACTGTAATTTCTTCATTTTCTCTTTTTACTCTAGCATTTTTAGGCGTAATTTGCACTAATTCTTTTATTGCATCTTTTGTTTTATCTTTACTTACATTTTCGATATATCTTCCTAGTTTGATAAAATATATAATCATACAAGAAGATTCAAAATATAAATTTCCTAGATACTGCAAATTTCCAAAGCATATGTTTATAAAACCATATACACTATATAAAAAACTACTTAATACCCCAAGTGTAACTAAAGTATCCATATTAGGTATTTTATGAATTAAGTTTTTTATTCCGCTTTTTATTATGTCTAAGCCATACCATAAAAATATTATTGTGAATATAATTAATGTAATCCCATAATTAACTGGATTTTTTTTATGGCTTATTATTGGTAATTCCCATCCTCCAAACATATGAGCCATTGAGATATACATTAATAATAAAAGTAATATTCCAAATATTATCAATGATTTCTTCTTGGATTTTTTCTGCTCTAGCGAGTTAAAGTCTTTGAATTCTCCTGCACTTTTAAATCCTGCTTCTTTTATATATTTTTCTATATCTTTTATTTTTATGTCTTCATAAGTAATAGTTGCAATTGCCATAACTAAATTTACATTTGCTTCTATTATTCCGGTTTGCTTTTTTAAGTATTTTTCTAACCCACTAGAGCAACTACTGCAAGTCATTCCTTCTATTTTCAATATTATTTTTTTCATTATTGAAACCTCCTAAATAGGTTTACTACTTCGTCAATAATTTCTAAGTTTCCTTTTTCAAATTCATTAGTAACACAATTATACATATGATTCTCTAGTATATGATTTGCTAAGCTCTTTATTGATTTATCTACTGCTGATAGCTGAATTAAAATATCGTCACAATATCTATCTTCTTCTATCATTTTCTTTATTCCTTTAATCTGGCCTTCAATTCTATTTAATCTATTATTAATTGTTTTCTTTTCAGAACTGTCCCTATATGTGTATCTTATTTTTTGTTTTTCCATTTTACCACCTCGAAAATAGTATATACCCCCATAGGTATTTTTGTAAATAGGGGGGTATATTTTATATAATTAGCATATAATTTTAATATATTCTAACATTATTATTGACTTTTTTGTCGAATAATGCGAAAATATATCTATAAAATTCATAAAGGGGGAAATTATTTTATGGGGTACGATTACTATTATGATTATGGTTATGGCTATGATGTTTCACCTTATTCATATGAAACTTCAGTAATTTCAGGCATAACTGCAATTATTTTCGGTGTATTTTGCATAGCTATTTTTGTATTGCAAATAATTGGAATGTGGAAAGTCTTTACAAAAGCAGGAGAAAAAGGTTGGAAATCTATTATTCCAGTTTACAATTTAGTTACATTATTCAGAATTTCTGGTCTTTCTCCATTACTAGTTTTAGTGTACTTAGCTTCAATTATACCAATTATAGGTACAATTGTTTCTCTAGTATTATCGATTTTCCAATCTAATAAATTAGCAAAAGCATTTGGAAAAAGTACAGGATTTACAGTTGGTTTAGTATTATTACCACCAATTTTCTATATGATTTTAGGTTTTGGTAAATCTGAATACATAAAGCCTGCTGAAAACGAATAACAATAAAAAATAATTCCCCAGTATATTTCTGGGGAGTTTTTCATATATAAGGCTTTCCGATTTGTTCTTTTTAAACAGTTTTATACAATGTTTTTCCATTTTTTATTGTTTCTAATATTTTTATATCTTTTATTTCGTCAATATCAATTTTTAAAGGATTTTTATCTAATATTATTAAATCAGCATATTTCCCTTCTTTTATACTTCCTTTTTTATCTTCTTCGAAATATTGATATGCAGAATTTATAGTTACCCCCTTAATTGCATCTAATACACTTATTTTTTCTTTTTCTTCTAAAACTGCTCCTGCTTTTGTTACCCTTTTTACTGCACACCAAATTGTTTCAAACATATTAGGTGGAATTACTGGCGAATCTTGGTGAAATGTATATGTCGCTCCCTCTTTTAAAGTTGTTCCAACTGGACTTATATATTTCGCTCTTTCATATCCAAAGTTTTTAATATGAATATCGCCAAAATAATATATATGAGCTATAAAAAATGATGGAATTATTTTTAGCTCTTTTAAATCTTTTATTTGGTCGATTCCTAATAATTGAGCATGTATCATTACAGGTCTTATTTCGTTTTTATTTTTTACTTTTTTTAAAGCTTTAATATATTGCTCTGTAGCTTTATCTCCATTGCAATGAGCAAGTATTTGTAAATTATCTTTATAAACTATTCTTATTGCTTCTTCTACTTCTTTATCTTTCATCGTACCATATCCAAAATAGTTTTTATCATCAATATATGGTGTACGCATCCAAGCAGTTCTTCCTTGAGGAGAACCATCTAAAAATATTTTATATCCACCTATTTTAAAATTATTTTTATATTTCTTTATATTATTTTTAAATTCTTTTAAGAATATATCTCTA
>CALXCC010000050.1 GCA_944386705.1 uncultured Clostridia bacterium
AGTGGCTAAAGGCGGCAGACTGTAAATCTGTTCTCATTTGAGTACGAAGGTTCGAATCCTTCCCTGCCCACCAAAAATGCTAAATTTTAACTGAATTTAGCATTTTTATTTTTATTCAAATTTTTAATTGTTTTAAAATTTTATAGTTTTGATAAAAAATTTGCCTAAAATCATATATCTCAATTATAAAATTTCGTGGTGTAATATCAATGAAAGTTGATACTAATATAGCAATTAAACCTAAACAAATTATATCATATTTAATATTCTTTGTGATATAGGGCTAAATACTAGCCATAGGAATATGAAATATATTAATAAATCTGTTATTGAGGAAATTGTACAAGTCATAAAAATACTATACTATTTAATAATGAAGTTATCATTAGATAGTATCGTATTTTTATTATTAGTCTTGTTCTGCTGTATCAAATGTTGAATCTGTAAAAAATTCTCCTAAGGTAATTTTAAATCCTTCACAAATATGTAATAAGGTATCCAATTTTATTAACTCTGTTTTACCACTCATAAAAGTTGAAATAGTTGAACAAGGAATTCCAGACATCTTGCATAGCTTCCATACATTCATATTCTTTTCTTTCAAATAAAATTTAATTCTTTTTCTAATTGCATCTGATAATTTCATTTTATTAATCCTCCCCAAATCGCTAGAAAATCAATAAAATTATATATAAATGCAATCATATACCACTTTGGTAAATTGAAAAAAATATATTTTTTCAATTCTTCGAACTAATTTGTTGCATTGAAAATTTTATTATGCTATAATGAAACCACTTCAATCCACCAAACTATATAAATCTTTCAATATTTTATTGTTATGATAATATAATTTCAGAAAATCAAAAGAAAAAATGAAAGGAATGATTTAATTATGAAGAAACTAAAAGAAAAATTAAAATATGGTAAAAGAGGCATTACTCTTATTGCTCTTGTTATAACAATAGTTGTTTTGTTAATACTAGCAGGAGTAGCGATTGCGACATTGACAGGGAATAATGGTATTTTAACGAGAGCAACAGAAGCAAAAAATAAAACAGAGCAAACAAGTACAGAAGAAGAACTACAATTAGCAGTACAAGGAAGTTGGGGAACAAATGGAAAAATTGATATTGGGAGTTTAAATGAAAATTTTAAAAAAATTGATGGAATATCTGGATTACCAATTTCAAAATTACCTAATAGAATATCTTTAAAAAATGAAACATATCAAATTGATGAAAATAGAGAAATTTCAAAAGTACAAAAGGAAGAATACAGAGAGATTACTACAGAAGAAAGTGAAAAAATAGGAATATATGTAGATGATGAAGGAATATTACAAGTAAATGAAGAAGTATTAAATAATTATTTACAGAATAATAATGGAAAATTAATAATACCAAGTGCAATTGATGGAAAAGAAATAAAAATATTATCACAAGCATTACAAAATAATACTAATTTAAAAAATGTTACATTATCTTTAAGATTAGTAAATATACAGTGGGGAGCTTTTCAAAATTGTACTAATTTGCAAGAATGTAATATTCCAGAAGGAGTAACGCATATAGGAAACTATGTGTTCAACAATACTAATATAACAAGCATTTTTATTCCATCAACAGTTACGAATATAGAAAACAAAACTACCTTTTTATCTAATAGTATTAAAAATATATTGGTAGATGAAGATAATAACTATTATTGTGATGAAGATGGATTACTACTATCAAAAGACAAAACTATATTAGTATCATTAGCTGGTGGAATGCAAGAAATAACTATACCAAAAGAAGTAACGACAATAAAAACACAATGTTTTTACGATAATAGAATAATCAAAAATATAAATATAGAAAATCAAAGCAATTTAGCTGTAATAGAAGCAATCGCATTTATTAATAACTATGCTTTATGCAGTATTTCATTACCATCATATTTTCATACTTTAAAATCAGGTAACTTTTTTGTAGTAATGACCAAACAAGATATGCGCTTTAGAGTTGGAAGTGAGGAAGTTAAAACAATATTGATGAAAAATTTTATAGAAAATTATGGTAATAATGCAATAGATGAAGATCAAATTATAGTTGATACTACTATTAATTAAAAAATTACAATAAAATATTAATGAAAAATGACATAAAAATTTGTAAAAAATATATACATATTTTTTACAAATTTTATTTATCTTTTAAATTTAATTCTCAATTTAATATATCCATATAAGTACTAACTAATTTTGCACCTTGTTTTATTAAGTTGTTTGTTCCCACCGATGTATACAAATTTATATTTCCTGGAACTACATATACTTCTCTACCTTGTTCTAAAGCAAAATCAACTGTAATTAAAGTTCCACTTTTTTCTTTAGCTTCAACTACAAGAAGTCCATTACTTATACCACTAATAATTCTATTTCTTGCTGGAAAATTCATCTTTTCTGGCTTTGTTCCTAATGGATATTCAGATATAATTACACCACCATTTTCTACTATCTTTTGAGCTAATATTCTATTTTCTTCGGGATAAATTATATTTAGTCCATTTCCAAGAACTGCAATTGTTTTCCCTCTATTTGCCATAAGTGATCCTATATGTGAATAGCTATCAATTCCTCTGGCAAGACCACTTACAATATTTATTCCTTCTTTTGATAAATTATAAGCAAAATATTTAGAAGCCCTTTTACCATATACACTTGCTTCTCTACATCCAACAATTGCAATTGATTTTTGATTTAAAATATTTTTATT
Source organism: uncultured Clostridia bacterium (assembly GCA_944386705.1). Lineage (GTDB taxonomy): Bacteria > Bacillota > Clostridia > TANB77 > CAG-508 > CAG-269. The sequence continues at coordinate 2,760 of CALXCC010000050.1, forward strand.
TCCTTTTATGTATAGACTAATTGGTGGATCATAAATTTCTTTTAACATTTTAGGATATTCTTTATCTAAAATCGATATGATATCAATTTTATTTTTTTCCATAAATCTTAAATGGTTATATATATTTCTTCTTATTTTAATATCCAACATAGATTCTACTACTTTCTGGTTAATTCCATTTGTATTTAATAATTCTTCTTTTGTTGCATTAAAAATATTTTTTGCATTTCCAAACTTTTGTAATAATATTTGTTTTCTTTTTACGCCTAAATTTGGTATTAATGATAGCCATATCCAATATCTTTTTTCTTCTATATTATCCATTTTTCATTCCTTTCTAAAAAAAAAGAGCATTACTAATAATAATGCCCCTAATTTTTTATTTAAAAATTACTTTTTTCTTTTTGTTGTTCTTTCGTCGCCTTTATAACATTATTCATAAGCATCGCAATTGTCATTGGTCCAACTCCTCCAGGAACTGGTGTAATGTAACTTGCTTTTTTTTCTACATTTTTAAAGTCTATATCTCCTGCTAATTTTCCATCTTCTCCTCTATTAATGCCTACGTCAATGACAACTGCTCCTTCTTTTACCATATCAGCCTTTATAAATTTTGATTTTCCTATAGCTGCAATTAAAATATCTGCATCTTTTGTAAATTTTTCTAAATCTGTTGTTCTTGAGTGACAAACAGTTACTGTTGCGTGTTTTTGTAAACAACATTGTATAAGTGGTTTTCCTACAATATTACTTCTTCCTACTATTACCACGTGTTTTCCCGTTAAGTCAATATTATATTCTTCAAACATTTTTATAACACCTAATGGTGTACATGAAACAAAAGTATCTTCCCCAATTGAAAGCTTACCTACACTTGCTGGTGTAAATCCATCTACGTCTTTTAGATATGTTATTGTTTTAAAAGCTTTATTAATATCTAGATGCTCTGGTAATGGACTTTGTAATAGTATTCCATTTATATCTTTGTCTTTATTTAATTTTTTAATTAAGTCTAGTAATTCTTCTTGTGTTGAATCTTCTTTTAAAAGATATTCTTGATATTCAATTCCAACTTCATTACAAGCTCTACTTTTATTTCTAACATATACTTTTGATGCTGGGTTATCTCCAACCATTATTACCGCTAATTTTGGATTTACTCCTTCTTCTTTTAATTTATTACATTCAACTTTTAAATTTTGCCTTATTTTCTTTGCCAATGCTTTTCCATCTATTATTATTGCCATTACTATATTCGTATGGTTCTCTTTTATTCCATACGCTCCTTTCTTATTTATTACTTTTTTGTTTTTTAACCTTTTATTTTAAATTTCCAATCTATATTCTATTTCTTCCATATATGGAAATAATTCTTTTACTCTTTTTAAAGTTAGCATTAACATTCGTGGCTGTGGATTTTTTTTATGTTCAGTTAACAATTTTTGTGTATAACAATTCTCTGCTGTTTTAAACAATACATATCTATTTCCTAAATACGTATAATAAATTTGATATCCATCTCTTAAATCTACCCACATTTTTTCAAATGTATAACCTTCCATATTTCCTCCTTTGGTCAGTTTGGGGACAGTCACCACTTAGCCATTTTTGGCTAAGTTTGGGACAGTTATTGTTTAACAATTGATCACATAGGAACCGTCCTTGTCTAGCCATTCTTAACCATTTTTTCAAATTCTTCTTCGCTTATTATAGTTATTCCTAGTTTTTGGGCCTTTGTTAATTTACTTCCTGCTTCTTCTCCTGCTAATACATAAGATGTTTTTTTAGATACTGAAGATGAGGTTTTTCCACCATATTTTTCTATTATGCTTGATGCTTCCTCTCTTGTATATTTTTCTAGGCTTCCTGTTAGTACAAAAGTCATACCATCAAAACGGTTATCTATGTTTTCTTCTTCTACTGATTTTGTATTTACTCCTGCTTTTTTTAATTTTTCTATTAGGTCTATTGTTTGCTCTTGCAAGAAAAATTCTCTTATGCTGTCTGCAACAATTGGTCCTATATCGTTTATCATTGCTAGCTCAGTTGATGTTGCATTCATTAAATTATCTATATTTTTATATTTTCTAGCTAATATTTTAGATGCTTTTGTTCCTACATATCTTATTCCTAGTGCTGTTATTAATCTGTATAAATCATTTTCTTTACTTCTATTGATACTATCTATTAAGTTTTGCGCAAATTTTTTTCCGTTTTTCTTTAAAGATGCAATATCTTCTAATTTTAAAGTATATATATCTGCTATGTTTTCTATTAGTTTTCTTTCTAGAAGTTGTCCTATAATGCTTTCTCCTAATCCATCTATATTCATTGCTTCTCTTGATACAAAATGAACTAGATTTCTAAATAGTTTTGCTGGACATTCTATTCCTGTGCATCTTACAGCTACTTCTCCTTCTTCTCTTACCGCTTCTGCTCCACATACAGGACATACTCTTGGCATTTCGAAGTCTTTTTCATTTCCTGTTCTTTTTCCTTTTTTTACTTCTACTATTTCTGGAATTACATCTCCTGCTTTTTGTATAACTACTGTATCTCCTATTTTTAAGTCTTTTTCTTTTATAAAATCTTCATTGTGAAGTGTTGTTTTTGATATTGTTGATCCTGCTACCTTTATTGGCTCTAGTATCGCCATTGGTGTTATTACTCCTGTTCTTCCTACTTGGCAAATGATGTCTTTTAAAATCGTTTCTTTTTTTTCTGGTGGATATTTATAAGCCACTGCCCATCTTGGAGTTTTAGCAGTTGTTCCTAATATTTCTCTAAATTCTAAATCGTCTACTTTTACAACTGCTCCATCTATTCCAAATGTTAGTTTTTCTCTATCGTCTCCTATTTTTTTTATTGCTTTTTCTATGTCTTCCATTGTTTTGCATTCTATTAAAACAGGATTTACATTAAAACCTAATTTTTTTAAGTAGTTTAATTCTTCGTAATGTGAATTAAATTCTTTTCCTTCTATTTTTTGAACATTAAATATATAAATATCTAATGGTCTTTTAGCCGTTATATTACTGTCTAATTGTCTTAATGAACCTGCAGCTGCATTTCGTGCATTGGCAAATAACTCTTCTTCGTTTTCTTCTCTTTCTTGATTCATTTTTTTAAAATCTTTTTTTGATATGAATACTTCTCCACGGACTGTAATATCTATTTTTTCTGCTAGCTCCATAGGTATTTTTTTTACTGTTTTTAGATTTTCTGTTACATCTTCTCCCACCAAGCCGTTTCCTCTTGTTGCACCTCTTACAAATTTTCCTTTTTTATATTCTAGAGCTGCTGATAATCCATCTATTTTTGTTTCAACAACGTATTTTCTATTTTGTATTCCTTTTTCTTCTGCCTTTTCTTCTATTTTTTTTATATAATCTCTTACTTCTTTTATAGTAAATACGTCTTGCAAACTTTGTAAAGGAACTTCGTGTGTTACTTTTGTAAATCCTTCTTTTACGTGTCCCCCTACTTTTTGAGTTAATGAATCTTTAGTTTTGAATTCTGGAAATTCTTTTTCTAGGTTTCTTAATTCTACCATTAACATATCGTATTCAAAATCTGATATTTCTGGTTTGTCGTCGTCATAATATTTTTTTGCGTGATATTCCACTTGTTTTCTTAATTCTTCAATTCTTTCTTTTGCTTGCTTTTTATTCATTTTAGCACCTCGTAAATTTGCTTCTAATTTTCTTTCCTATTATATACAATTTATCGAAAAAAATAAAGGAATTTTTTTAAATTCCTTTACTTTCTTTATATTATTTTATAATAATTATTTTTTATTATTCAGCTCTTGCTAGCAAAATTAATCTAGCTTTACTATCGTCAGTACAAGTTGATAATGAGACCTCTGGCTTTCCTCCTGTATCTCTTTGATAGAATGATGTGTCATCATCTGATGTTTCGAATTTATCATAAATTGTATAAGTTAATTTTGTTCCAGAATTATCTGTTATGTAAATTTTATCTCCTTTGTTTAATTTTTTGTTATTTGAGAAAAATAGTCCATTTCTATAATTATGACCTATAATTACTGTATTTCCTGGTTGATTTAAACCAGGTCCACATAAAAATACAACTGATGTTTCAAGTGATTTTTTAGTTACTTTTTCTAGAACTGGATAACTAAAGTTTGTAGCTGGTATTTCCATTGTTCCTAAAACTCCAAATCCCTTATAGGTTCGTTTTTGATTTGAATTGTTCCCTGCATTACTGTCTTGAAGATTTTCAAATGGATTTGTATTATCTGTCGTTGTATTTGCATCTCCTACTACATTTTCTTCATCACTAGTTACCTCTCCTTGAAAATTATCAACAAATTCTGATGTATCTTTCGTTATTATGTAATTTTGATAATAATCGTATGCTAAAAATCCAAGTAACCCTACAATTGCTATAATTACAATTACTAAAATTACTGTTAATACTTTACTATATTTACTTTCAAACATAATTTTACCTCCATACAATTTACTTTCCTCATATTTATATTATATCATATAATATAAAAAAAAGGAAGATAGAGAAGCAACACTTTATATTAAATTTATACTATTTTTTCACCAAGTTTGGTACCAGCAAGTAAATGGAAATGTAGGTGCATTACTTCTTGTCCACCATCTTCACCACAATTTACTATTACTCTGTATCCTTTTTCTTTTATTCCTTGTTCTTTAGCTATTTGATTAATCACACCATAAATTTTTCCAATTAGAGTTTCATCTTCTTTTTCTATATATGCAAGAGATTCTATATGTTTTTTTGGTATTACTAATATATGAATAGGTGCTGCTGGGTTTATATCTTTAAATGCCAATATTTCTTCATCTTCATATACTTTTTCAGAAGGAATTTCTCCTTTTACTATTTTACAAAATAAACAATTATTCATTTTATTTTCCTTTCTTCAAAAAGTTTCTTCAAAATTTTTGAATTCTCATTTTAGCTTTTTCTATTTTTCTAATACTGCTTTTATTCTTCTTACTCCAGACGAACTAGATTCCTCTTTCTTTATTTTGAAGCTTCCTAGTTCACTTGTATTTTTTACATGTGGTCCTCCACATAATTCCTTTGATACATTACCTATTGAGTATACAGTTACTATATCTGGATATTTTTCAATAAACATACATTCTGCTCCTGATTTTATAGCATCTTCTTTTTTCATTTCTTCTTTAGTTACTGGTATGCCTTCTTTTATCCATTCATTTACTAAGTCCTCAATTCTTTGTTTTTCTTCAGGTGTCAATTTATGGTCACAATTAAAGTCAAATCTCATTCTGTCTACTGTAATATTTGAACCTCTTTGATGTGCATCTTTTCCTATAACTTGTTTTATTGCTGCATTAAGTAAATGTGTTGCTGTATGATAAGCTATAGTTTCTTCTGTTGTTTCAGCTAATCCACCTTTAAATTTTTGTTCTGAGCCAGCTCTTGACTTTTCTTGATGTTTTTTAAATAGCTCATTGAATTCTTTTAAATCTATTTCATATCCATTTTCTTCTGCTAATTCTCTAGTTACTTCTGGTGGAAATCCATAAGTGTCGTATAGTTTAAAAACTATATTTCCTGGAATTGTTTTCATATTAGATAATTTTGCAATTTCTTTTTCAAATTCTCTTTCTCCTTTTTCAAGAGTTTTTACAAATTTATCTTTTTCTTCTATTATTACATTTTTTATTAATTCTTCATTTCTTATTAACTCAGGATACATTTCTCCTAGATTTTTTACATTTATGTCTATTAGTGTTTTTAGTTCTTCTAATTCTATTTGTAGTTTGTTCATATGACGAATCATTCTTCTTATTAATCTTCTTAAAACATAACCTCTATCTAAGTTACTTGGTCTTCCTCCATCTGCTATTATCATCATACTTGAACGTAAGTGTTCTGCTATAATCCTTCTACTTTCTATATTATCTACTTTTTGTAATTCTTCTATTTTTTTCATTACTGGACTGAATAACTCTGTATCAAAAGGTGTTTCTTTTCCTTGTAATAACATTGTCATTCTTTCTAAACCAAGTCCTGTATCAACATTTTTTTGTTCCAATTTGTGATATCCATTTTTATCCTTGAAATATTCCATAAATACATTATTCCAGATTTCTACGTATTTTCCACAATCACAAGAAGGTTCGCAATTTGGTCCACAAGCTGGTTTTCCAGTATCGTAAAACATTTCTGTATCTGGTCCACAAGGTCCTTCTTCACCAGCAATCCACCAGTTGTCATCTTTTCCATAATAATAAATGTTGTTTTCTGGTATTCCTGCTTTTTTCCAAGCATTTGCTGCTACTTCATCTCTTGGGCAGTCATCATCTCCTGCAAAACATGTTACTGATAGTTTTTCTACTGGTATTTCTAATTCTTTTGTTAAAAATTCAAAACTCATCGCTATTGATTCTTCTTTAAAATAATCTCCTAATGACCAATTTCCAAGCATTTCGAAATATGTTAAGTGACGGTTATCTCCTACTTCATCTATGTCGTTAGTTCTTACACATTTTTGATAATCTGTAAGGCGTGTTCCTTCTGGATGCTTTTCTCCTAATAAATATGGTACTAATGGTTGCATTCCAGCTGTTGTAAATAATACAGATGGATCGTTTTCTGGGATTAATGGTGCTGATGGAATTATTGCGTGTCCATAGTTTTTAAAAAAGTTTAAGTATTTATTTCTTATTTCAATTGCTCGCATTTTTTTATTGTATGATAAAATATCATACTCTCCTTTCCTTATTATTTTTGTGTATTCTAAATCTCGTAACTGTGGACTTTATTTTATTGTAAATTTCATTATTCTTTATTTAAAGGTTTCATTGAGCAATTTTATAAAATGCTTGAAATCCTATTTTTCTAATAAATTTCTTCAATATTTTTGCCTT
>CALXCC010000051.1 GCA_944386705.1 uncultured Clostridia bacterium
TGGATAAAGTAAAAAATTTATTTTGCAATGAAACCGGTTATCAAACCCCAAAATTGGATACAAGGGCAGCTATTTTTGAACCAAGGGACGGACTTTTTGTTCATTTCATTGAAATGAACAAAAAGTCCGTCCCTTGGTTCATAATTGTTTTACAGGTAGCTAAAAACTACCTGTAATTTGCTATAAGCATTTCGATAAATGAATAATAAATTAAACGAACTAAGTTCAAAGAAAGACTCCACTAGAAGCTCTCAGCAATTAGAACTTAGTTCGTTTAATTTCTTATTCATTTGCCGGTTAAATAATTTGTAAAAAAAGATTGACTATATATCAATATTTTGATAAAATATGTATATAATATTGATGGAGGTGTTTATTATGCCAATTATTAGACCAAGCTCTGATTTAAGAAATAATTATAATGAGATTTCTACAATTTGTCATCAGACTAATAGTCCAGTATATATTACAAAAAATGGTGCTGGAGATTTAGCTGTGATGAGTATTGAATTATATGAACTTTTAACAGATAAGCATATATTATACAAAGAATTGGAAAAAGGAATAAATTCATTAGAAAAAGGCGAAAAATTTTCTGAAGAAGAAGTATATGAAGAATTAGATAAAATATAGGAAGAAGGTTTGTTTTGAAAAAATACAATATAGAATATTCAAGAGAATCAAAATAAGATCTAGTAGGAATAAAAAAATATATAAAATATAATTTACAAGAGCCAGAAACAGCAAATAAACTAATTTCTAAAATAAGAAAATCAATAAAATCTTTAAAGGACAACCCTGAAATATATACAATTATTGATGATGATATAATAAGAAAACTGGAAATAAGAAAATTGATAATAGACAATTATATTGTATTCTATAAAATAAAAAACGAAAGTATTGAAATTGTTAGAATTATGTATGGAAGAAGAAATTGGATAAATTTATTATAATATAGGAGAAAACAAATGTTTAAATTACATTCAGAATACAAGCCAACAGGCGACCAACCAAAAGCAATTGAATATTTAAGCAAAGGAATAGAAGAAGGTAAAAAATATCAAACATTACTTGGAGTTACAGGTTCACGGAAAAACATTTACTATGGCAAATATTATTCAAAAAGTACAAAAACCAACATTAGTTTTAGCACATAATAAAACTTTAGCTGGACAATTATACTCAGAATTTAAGGAGTTTTTCCCTGAAAACAATGTTGAATATTTCGTATCATATTATGACTATTACCAACCAGAAAGTTATATTCCATCAACAGACACATATATAGAAAAAGACTCTTCAATAAATGATGAAATAGATAAACTAAGACACTCAGCTACGCTATCTTTATTTGAAACTAGAGATGTAATAATAGTAGCATCAGTTTCTTGTATATATGGTTTAGGAGACCCTGTTGATTACCAAGAAATGATGTTATCTTTAAGACCTGGTATGCAAAAATCAAGAGACCAAGTTTTAAAGAAGTTAATTAGTATGCAATATACAAGAAATGAAATTGATTTTAAAAGAGGAACATTTAGAGCAAAAGGTGATATTGTAGAAATATATCCATCAGATCAATCTGAAGAAGCAGTTAGAGTAGAATTTTGGGGAAAAAAAAAAAAAAAAATCACAGAAATTAATGCATTAACAGGAAAACCAATAGGAACAAGACGTCATATTTTAATATCACCAGCATCTCACTATGTTACAACTAAAGAAAAAATGGAGAGAGCAATTGTAACAATAGAACAAGAGATGGAAGAAAGGGTAAAATACTTTAAATCTCAAAATAAACTAATTGAAGCTCAAAGAATAGAAGAAAGAACAAATTTTGATATAGAAATGATGAAAGAAACTGGATTTTGTTCAGGAATTGAAAACTATTCAAGACACATAAGTGGAAGACCTGAAGGAAGTCCGCCATATACATTATTTGATTATTTCCCAGACGATTTCTTGCTATTAATAGATGAATCACATGCAACTATTCCTCAAGTAAAAGCAATGTACAATGGAGATAGAGCCAGAAAAGAATCATTGGTAAACTACGGATTTCGTTTACCATCAGCATTTGATAACAGGCCACTAACATTTAAAGAATTTGAAGAAAGAATAAACCAAGTTGTCTTTGTTAGTGCAACACCAGCTGATTATGAAAAAGAACATTCTAAAGATAATGTGGTAGAACAAATTATTAGACCAACAGGACTATTAGACCCAAAAATAGAAGTAAAACCAGTTACAAATCAAATAGACGATTTACTAGAGCAAATTAGAATACGTGTAGAAAGAAAAGAAAGGGTATTAGTTACAACTTTAACTAAAAAAATGGCAGAGGACTTAACAGATTATCTAAAGGGATTAGACATAAAAGTAAATTATATGCATTCAGATACAAAAGCATTAGAAAGAATGGAAATAATAAGAAAACTAAGACTTCGGAGAATTTGATGTATTAGTCGGAATAAATCTTCTAAGAGAAGGACTAGATATCCCAGAAGTATCACTAGTTGCAATTCTAGATGCAGATAAAGAGGGATTCTTACGTTCAGAAAGGTCTTTAATACAAACAATAGGACGTGCTGCCAGAAATACAGATGGAACTGTTATAATGTATGCAGACGAATTAACAGATTCAATGGAAAAGGCAATATCAGAAACAAATAGAAGAAGAAAAATACAACAAGAATATAATATTAAACATAATATTACGCCAAAAACAATAAATAAATCTGTAAGAGATACAATTGCAGTAACAGATGTAAAAGATATAGAAGTAGAATATAAATTAGAAAAGAATGAAGATATAAAAGATACTATTTCAAAATTAACAGAAGAGATGTTAAAATATGCAGCTGAAATGGAATTTGAAAAGGCAGCTGAACTTCGTGACAAAATTAAAGAATTAGAAAATTTATTATAAATAATAAAATTTCAATCAAAACTTCAAAAATTGAAACTTCAAAAATTAAAAGAAAATATTGTAGATAAAAAGTAAATATATCATAAAAAGAATAAAACATATAAAAGTAAGAGAACCTGTAATTTACAAGTTCTCTTTTTGCAGTTCTTTTTTAAAAATAATAATGTAAAAATTAATAAATTTTTTCTTTAACATTAGAAATATCAAAATAATAAGTCTGTGCTTTTTTTCTAGCACTTTTTGGAATATCATCTGGAGAAGGTTCTACAGATAAGTTGTATGAATCTCTCCACCTGCGAGCTTCTGAAGTAAAAAGCTTTAAAGAAACTTTTTTGTCGCCTCTTTCAATTGCTTTATTAATAAGCTCCGCTTGTTTTTCACGTCGAGTAAACTCTTTATGCATAATTATAACATCCTTTCTTTTTCTTTGGTAAAAAACTTACATAATTATAACTAGAACTGCTAACCTATACGCAAAGTGAATTGCGTATATCTATTTTATCACATTATGGTAACAAAGTAAAGTTTATTTCAATTTAATTCAAACCATACAAATTATTATCCACCAATAACTGAGCACGTTTTTTAGTTTTTTCATCACTATTTAAAGAATCTTCCAAAAACTCTGGATGTGCAATTAAAAATTCCTTCATAGAACCATCTGCATCAGCAAAAAACTTATTTAACATATCTAATTGTTTCTTATTAATAATTCCCATATCAAAAGCTGTTTTAAATAGGGAAGTATCTACATTTACTAAAGAGAAAGATTTAACACCTTCAGCTTCTAATTTATCTTTTCCACCTTGCATACGATCAACAACTGTACAAGACCAACACATATTGGCTCCTAAGTTTTTAATTGCTGGAATCCAAGCACGAATATAGCTAGATGCTACGGTAATTAAATCAGCAATATGTAAAACATTTTTGTCTTTTAAATTTGATACAGATTCTGTTTTTTCAAAATTATAGCTACTTACAACAGTAGATAAGTCTTTATAGATGGAAATATGTGGCTTTTTCAATAGATAAGCAATTATATTAGAAAAGAACCAATCTCTTCTTTCGCCACCAGAGATATAATCAATATTAGAAACATCAATATTTTCTTCGATATAAGATTTTAAATGATTAATAACATCTTTATAAATAGAATTTTTATTATACTGTTCAATAACCTTTTCAAAAACTTTTTTTGGTAAAGTCATTTTGTTAGATAATGATTCGTCAATAAAACTTAAAAGTTCAACGGCATCTTTTTCACTTCCATAAACGAAATGAGTATTAATAAAATAAGGACCAATTTTTCCTGAAGTATACCAAAATGGTTTATTTTCTTCGCAAAATCTAATTGCATTTGTTTCAAATAAATAAGATACAATGTTTGACATTTTAAAACCTCCTAAATAAAAAATCTAAAATCATTCTATTTCAAAAAATATCATTTGTCAAACGTATAAGTATTGAAAAAAATATTAAAAAGTGATAAAAGTAAAATAGATTATAGTAAGGAGGAATTAATTTGAAAAATGTGGTAGATAGACTAATAGAAAAAATAAAAAAAATGAATAACCCTACAGTAATGGGACTTGACCCTAGGTATGAAATGATACCAGAATGTGTAACAAAAAAGTATCCAAAAAATTTAGAAGGTGCCTCAAAAGCTATCATTGAATTTAACAAAAATTTGATAGATGCAACTTATGATATCATTCCAGCAATTAAACCACAAATAGCTTTTTACGAAATGTATGGAATACCAGGAATTAAAGCTTTTTATGAAACTTGCAAATATGCTAAAGAAAAAGGAATGTTTGTTATTGCAGATATAAAAAGAGGAGACATCGGTTCAACTGCTAAGGGATATTCAAATGCTTATTTAGGAAAAACTAAGATAGGTGAAACAGAAGAATCTATATTTGATGTTGATTTTATTACAGTAAACCCTTATATGGGAAGTGATTGTGTAAGTCCTTTTATTGAAGATTGTAAAAAATATGATAAAGGAATCTTCATTTTAGTAAAAACTTCAAACCCATCTTCAGGAGAATTACAAGATGTTAAATTAGAAAACGGAGAAGAAGTTTATAAAAAAGTAGCTAGCTTAGTAGAGAAATGGGGAGAGGACTTAAGAGGAGAAAATGGATATAGTAGTGTATCGGCTGTAGTAGGAGCAACTTACCCAAAACAACTAGAAAGCTTAAGAACATTAGCACCACATACATTTTTCTTAATTCCAGGATACGGAGCCCAGGGCGGAAAACCAGAAGATATTGCTTATGGATTTGATAAAAAAGGCATCGGAGGTATTGTTAATGCTTCAAGAAGTTTGATGTGTGCATATAAATCAGATAACTGGAAAGATAGTTATTGTGAAGAAGAATATGCTAAAGCAACTAGAGCAGAAGCAATACGAATGAAAGAAGAACTAAACCAATTTATAAAATAAGGAAGATATGTTCAAAAATGAACGTAGTAAGGAGGAAAAGGAGAATGCCAATACAAACATATTCAGAGCTAATAGAAAAAAACAAATTAAAAGATGATATTTATCATTTTAAAGTAAAATCAGAAGAGATTGCAAAAGCAGCAAAACCAGGAAATTTTATCGAAATTAGAGTATCAGATACAACAGCGCCATTCTTAAGAAGACCTATTAGTATTTATAATTTAGATAAAGAAAAAGGAATAGTAGAATTTATATTTCAAGTAAAGGGAAAAGGAACGGAAATTTTAGCAAATAAAAAAGTAGGAGATAAAATAGATGTTTTAGGACCATTAGGTTTCGGAACTTTCAAATACGAAAATTATCAAAAAATCGCTGTAATTGGTGGAGGAATAGGAGTATTTCCTCTATATGAACTTTCAAAATGTGCCAAACAAGCAAATAAACAGATTAATATTTATTTAGGATTTAGAAACAAGGAGGCTGTAGTTTTAGAAGAAGAATTTAAAAACGTTTGTGACAAATTAATAATAACTACAGATGACGGAACTTATGGAGAAACAGGTTTTGCTATTAACTTTGTAAAAAGAGATATAGAAAAAGAAGAGTATGATTGTATTTATGCTTGTGGACCATTACCTATGTTAAAAGCTGTAAGAGAATTAGCAATTGAAAAAAATATACCTTGTCAAATTTCATTAGAAGAGAGAATGGGATGCGGTATTGGTGCATGTTTAGGTTGTGCAGTAAAAACGGCAAAAAGTCCAAAAGAATCTCCAGAATATTGGCACGTATGTAAAGGTGGACCGGTATTTGAAGCAAAAGAAGTAGAAATTTAAATAGAAAAACAAATAGAAATCATAAAAAATAGGGAATGGAGTGATTAAAATAAATGAATACTAAAATTAATCTAGCTGGAATAGAAATGAAAAATCCAGTAACAGTAGCTTCAGGAACATTTGGCTATGGAAGAGAATTCAATCAATTTTTTGATTTAAGCAAATTAGGAGGAATTATTACTAAAGGAACAACTTTAAAGCCAAAAAGCGGAAATAAACCACCAAGAATTTGTGAAACGCCAAGTGGAATGCTAAATAGTATTGGATTGCAAAATCCAGGAGTAGAATATTTTGCACAAAACGATTTACCTTTTTTAAGAAAATTTGATACAGCAGTTATTGTAAATGCTTGTGGAAGCACAGTAGAAGAATATGTAGAATTATGCAAAATCTTAAATACACTAGATATAGATGGGGTAGAACTAAACTTATCTTGTCCGAATGTAAAAGCAGGATGTATGGCTTTTGGAAATAGCTATGAAGGAGTAAGAGAAATAACTAGCCAAGTGAGAAAAGTATTAGATAAACCTCTAATTGTAAAATTAACACCAAATGTAACAGACATTGCTTCTATTGCAAAAGGAGCAGAAGATGGAGGAGCAGATGCTGTATCATTAATAAATACTTTGCTAGGAATGTCAATTGATATTGACAAAAGAAAACCAGTTCTTGCAAATAATACAGGTGGACTTTCTGGTCCAGCAATTAAGCCAGTAGCAGTTAGAATGGTTTATCAAGTATCCAAAGCAGCTAATATACCAATACTTGGAATGGGTGGAATCGTCGATGGAAAAGATGCAATCGAATTTATGTTAGCTGGAGCAACAGCAATTTCCATTGGAGCTGGTAATTTCATTGATCCTTATACAAGTGTAAACACAGTAAAAGGAATAGAAGAGTATATGAAAAAATATAATATAGAAAACCTAGAAGATATAATAGGAACAGTCAAAATGAACTAAAAGATGTATCATTTGAGGGAGGGAAAGTATGATGGAAAAATCGAATAACAACAAAAATACTAATGAACTTAAAAATTGCAATGTGTGTGAACAAGAAGATTTATTTCTAAAAGATTTATTTGAAACTTATAGACCAGAAAAAGATAATTTAATTCAAATGTTAAACGAAATACAAGAACATTATGGTTATGTACCTATGTATGTACAAGAAGAACTGTCAGAATTTTTAAAAATACCTATGGCAGAAATTTATGGAGTAGTAACTTTTTATTCAAGATTCTCATTGGAACCCCAAGGAAAATATAAAATATCAGTATGTCTAGGAACAGCGTGTTTTGTTAAAGGATCTCAAAAAATAATGGATAGATTAACAGAAAGACTAAAAATTGAACCAGGGCAAACAACAGAAGACGGATTATTTACAATAGAACAAACAAGATGTGTAGGAGCTTGTGGCTTAGCACCAGTATTTACAGTAAATGGTGAAGTTTATGGAAAAGCAACTGTACAAAAATTAGACCAAGTATTAGACGAAATAATGGAACAAGAGGGACAGAGCAAAAATGTCTCATAAATTAGGTCGAAAAATGTAGAAAAAGAGGAGGGATTAAATGAAAAGTTTAGAAGAGCTTCATAAAATTAGAGAAGAAAAAAGAAAAGAATTAGAATTAAGAGTAAATACAAAAGCAGATACAAGAGAAAAACATATTTTAGTATGTCATGGAACTGGTTGTACGTCTTCAAAGTCTCCAGAGATTTTAGAAACTTTTAGAAGAATTTTAAAAGAAAAGAATATTACAAATGTACGTGTTATAAAAACTGGATGTTTTGGATTATGTGCAAAAGGACCAATTGTTATTATAAGACCAGAAGATACATTTTATGCAATGGTAAAACCAGAAGACTGCGAGGAGATTATACAAACACATATAGTAGAAGGAAACATTGTCGAAAGACTTCTTTGTAAGGATATTGACGGAAGTAAAGTTAAGAGCTTAGATGAATTAAACTTTTATAAAAAACAAAAAAGAATTGCCCTTAAAAATTGTGGAGTAATAAATCCAGAAGATATTGACGAGTACATAGCTTTTGATGGATATAGAGCGTTAGAAAGAGTCTTAAGAGAAATGTCTCCAGAAGAAGTAATAGATGTAATAAAAAAATCAGGACTTCGTGGTAGAGGTGGAGCAGGTTTCCCAACAGGTAAGAAATGGGAGCTAACTAGAGCTTCTATTGGAGAGCAAAAATATGTTGTTTGCAATGCAGACGAAGGAGACCCAGGAGCATTTATGGACAGAAGTATTCTAGAAGGAGACCCACATTCTGTATTAGAAGCTATGGCGATTGCTGGTTTTGCAATAGGTGCGAACAAAGGATTTATCTATGTAAGAGCTGAATATCCAATAGCTGTTGAAAGATTAAAAATAGCAATTAAGCAAGCAAGAGATTATGGAATACTTGGAAAAAATATCTTTGGAACAAATTTTGATTTTGATATTGAAATTAGACTAGGAGCAGGAGCATTTGTTTGCGGAGAAGAAACAGCACTTCTAGAATCTATTGAAGGAAAACGTGGTCAACCAAGAGTAAAACCTCCATATCCAGCTCAAAGCCGGACTATGGGGAAAACCAACACTTATTAATAATGTTGAAACATATGCAAATATTGCTCAAATAATTTTAAATGGTGCAGAATGGTTTTCAAAAATAGGAACAGAAAATTCTAAAGGAACAAAAGTATTTGCTTTAGGTGGAAATGTAAATAATATAGGATTAGTAGAAGTGCCAATGGGAACAACATTAAGAGAAATAGTATATGACATAGGTGGAGGAATTCCAAATGGTAGACAATTCAAAGCAGCTCAAACTGGAGGACCATCAGGTGGATGTATACCAAAAGAACATTTAGATACACCAATCGACTATGAATCTTTAAAAGAAATTGGTTCAATGATGGGGTCAGGAGGACTAATTGTAATGGATGATACAAAATGTATG
>CALXCC010000052.1 GCA_944386705.1 uncultured Clostridia bacterium
GAATTTTTAGATATAAAAGACAGAAGATTTTTAGAGAAAGATTTAGAGTCTAACTTGCTTGAACATATATCGGAATTAATATGGAGTATATATTAATATGGTAATAGATAAAATAAAAGTGAAGAATTATAAAATATTTAAAGAAAAATTATATATCTAAATGATAATATGAATATTTTTGTAGGTGAAAATGATGCTGGAAAAAGTACTATTCTAGAGATTATAAATTTAATAACAACAGGAAAAATTAATGGCTATTTTATAGATAGGCAAATTACAGCTAACTTTTTTAATTATGAAGTAGGAAAGAATTATATAAAAAATATAACAGCTGGAGAATATGCCGAATTGCCAGAAATAATGATAGAAGCTTATTGTAAAAAAGAAGATGATTCGGAATTTAAAGGAAAAAATAATACATTAGGATAAGATTGTCCAGGAATAGCATTTTATTATAAATTTAATCAAGATAATTCAGATATTTATAAAAAGAAATTAAAAGAAGGCGAAATACTTGATATACCATTAGAGTTTTATAAAATTGAATTTATTGGATTTCATGGAAATAGCATTACTAGTAAGTACTTACCATTTAAAGTTGCAACGATTGATGCCTCAAAAAGAGATTATAATAATTTGCTAAATAGATTCGTTTCTGAAAATATGGAGCAATTTTTATCTGATGAAGATAAAGTTATGTTAAGGTCTGAGTATAGAAAAAGTATAATGAGTTTTAATAATGTACCAAATATTCAATTATTAAATTCAAAATTGAAAGAAAATGTGAAATTGAATGAAAAAAGTATAAGTATTAATTTAAAAGATGAGAATGTTGATAATTGGAAAGAAGATATTGAGATATCGGTTGATAATATACCATTTGATAATATAGGTTTTGGAAGTAGAAATTCAATGAAGATAGAACTAGCCTTGCAAAATAATAAGGATACAGTTAGTACACTTATTATTGAAGAACCTGAAAATAATTTATCTTATACTACTAATATGGCTAAATTAATTTTCAAAATTGAAGAAAACAAAGATAAGCAAATTTTTATTGCAACACATAGTAGTTATATAGCAAACAAATTAGATTTAAAAAATATACACATAGTACACAATGGGGATGTGAATAGTTTACAGAATTTAGATAAAGATACAAGAGATTACTTTAAAAAATTGCCAGGTTTTGATACTTTAAGAGTTATTTTAGCAAATAAAGTGATTTTAGTTGAAGGACCCGCAGATGACTTGATTATACAAAGAGCATATAAAGATAATTATCATAAATTACCGATTAATGATGGAATAGATGTTATTGCAGTAAATTCATTGGCATTTAAGAGATACTGTGATATTGCTATTTTAGTAAACAAAGAAATAACTATAGTTACAGATAATGATGGAGATATAAATGAAAATATTATCAAAATATATGGTATAGAAAAATTGTTGAAAGGTAAATTCAGAGAACTTTATAAAAAATAAAAATTCTCTTGCAATACCTAAAAATTTATGTTAAATTATAAACAACAGCAGAAGCCTTAAAACATAATTAAAAGTGGCGTCATTTTAACTTTGTAAATACTAATATATGAAGAATAAATATATTAATAGAAAAAAATGGAGGAAAATGAGATGAATGATAATAATTTTATTGGTAATTCAAAAACAGCAGTTGATTTTTTAGGAAATGAATGGAATTATGACTGTATGGGATGTGCTATTTCAAGAGGAGAGATAAAAATTCCAGGAGGAATTATCTATGAAGGAAAATATACAATATTAGGGGCAGATCCTGAAATTCCAATACCAGGCTTTTTTATAGTGAATTTAAAAAGACATATTAACTCATTTTCAGAACTTAGCAAAGAAGAAAGAACTGAAATTGGAAATGTTATTGTATATGCAGAAAAGGCTTTAAAGGAATTAAATGTTATAAGAGAAGTTACTTTAGTGCAGGAAGAATGTTCAAAACATTTTCATATATGGATTTTTCCAAATTATAACTGGATGACTGAACGATTTGGAAAAGGAATTACATATTTAAGAGATATTTCAGAATATGCCAAGAAAAATGTAAATAATGATGATATAAAAGAAGTGTTAAATGTTGTTGAAAAAACTAGAGAATATTTTAAAAATCATAATATCAATGAATAAGGATATATTAAAATATGAGAATTATTAGCAGATAAAAATAGCAGATAAGAAATTATCTGTTATTTTTTTATATGTTCGCTATTTTTTTAAGTAGAAATCATATATAATACAGGTTGTGGATATAACAGATGTATAGATGCCTTAGAATTTCATCATAAAAATCCAAGTGAAAAAGAATTTAAATTAGGTTCAGGAAATACAATGTCTTGGAAAGAATACAAAGCAGAAGCTTTAAAATGCATTGTAGTTTGTTCAAACTCTCATAAAGAGATTCATAGTAAACTAGGATATTGAAGAGGAAGTGAAAAGAAATGGAAAAAAGAGAAGAAAAAGAAATACTTAAAATGCGTGACAAAGGAATAGAATTTACTAAGCAGCTTTTTTTAGACAATGGATACCAAATAAAAGAAGAAACAAAAAAATATAGAACAGCTAGAATAGATCCAGACCTAGTAGTCGAAAAAAACAATAAAATATATGTAGTTGAAGTGAAAAGAAGTGAATTAGATACTGGAAAGATTATAGGAATATCTAATATACTAGAAGAATATACAAAAGGAACAAATTACATTCCTGTTTTAGTATTATTTAGTAGAAGAAGCCCATATATAAAAGAGAGAGTGCTAGCGCTTAGTAATATAAATGTTATAGACATATCTAACCTATTATATTTAGTATCCAAAAACGAGAAAATGAAAAACAAACTTATTAATTTATTAAGTTATTCTACTGAAAATATAATAGAAAAAAAGCTAGACTTTGATATTGATTTAAAACAATATCAAGAAAGTAAAGATTATGATTATGGATATCTAGAAAAATTAGAAGACATTATTCCTGGACCACAAAATTTTAAACAATATGAAGAATTTTGTGTTAGTGTATTAAAATATCTTTTTAATGACACATTATCTTTATGGGAAGAACAAGAAAAATCAAATGACGATTTGTTTAGATTTGACTTGATTTGTAAAATAAAAAGCAATATAATAAGTGAATTTTTCAACACACTTGAGAATTATTTCTCTTCACGATACATAATTTTTGAATTTAAAAACTACACAGAAGAAATTACACAAAAAGAAATATTCACTACTGAAAAATATCTTTACAAAACAGCATTAAGAACTGTTGCAATAATACTTACAAGAAAAGGTGTAGATAAAAATGGAATGAAAGCCATAAAAGGAATCTTAAGAGAAACTGGCAAACTTATGATAGTTTTAGACGATAATGATATAAAGCAAATGATATATAGCAAAGAACATAATGAGGACTATTTTGAAATATTAGTAAACAAATTAGACAAGATGTTAATATCTTTAGAAAAATAAAGGTATATAGTAAAAAAAATAAAATACGCAAAAAATTTGGAGGAAAAATAAATGGAATTAAAAGAAAAATTAGGACTATTAAATGAAAAAAGTTCAGTTGCAGAAATTCAAGAATACATAAAAGATATGAAAAAAGCAAGAAAATTTGATGGAGTAACTATAGAAAGAGAAATGATGCTATTTGTAGAAGAAATAGGCGAACTAGCAAAAGCAATAAGAAAAAGTACAAAAGGATGCTTAGATATATCAAAAGAATATGATACAAGCGTTGAAGAAGAATTAGCAGATTGTTTTATATATCTACTTAATATAGCAAATATGAACAATGTAGATATTTTTAAAGCTTTCAAAGAAAAAGAAAAGAAAAATTGTGATAGGGTATGGAAATAAATTTTTATAATAAGTAACGTTTCTAAAAAAATAACCAATACATATAATAATATTATAGGCGTAAAGGTAAAGAACTCTAAGAAAAACAAAACATAATATAAGCCTAAATATATTATAAGAAACTGGTGAGAATATGAAAGACCCCAAAAAAGCAAAAATGTTTTGCAAAGTGATAAAAATACCAGAGCAATTAAGTTATATAGTAAATAAAATATTTTTAAAAAAGAAAAACCACAAAAGGAAAAAAGATAAACACAGAAAATTTGTACTATCAACAGTAACTTGTGTATTTTTGACTTTTTTGTTAATACTTAATGTAAGTCCTAGTTTTGCAAAAACTGTTTCAGAAATACCAATTATAGGAACTGTAGCAAAAGTTTTTACAATTAAAGAATATAAAAAAGAAGATAATGAAAAATTAATAGATGCCAAGATTCCTGGACTAGAAAATACAGGAAATACAGAATTAGAAAAAAGAATCAACAATGAAATTATGCTAAAAATAAATGAAATTCTAGAAGAAGCTGAAAAAGGGCAGAAGAATATAAAAAAGCTTTTATAGAAACAGGAGGAAAAGAAAAGGATTATCAGCCAATAAAAATACAAATAGATTACCAAGTTGGTTATTCAAATGATAAGGTGGCATCATTTGTAATATTAAAAACAGAAACATTAGCAGATGCATATACAAAAAGATATTTTTATAATATAGACTTAGAAACAGGAAAAGAATTAAATCTAAAAGATCTTCTTGGAAACGACTATAAGGAAATAGTAGATAAGGAAATATATAAAAAAATAGAAGAGAATAGCAAAGAACCAGGTAATAAATATTTTACAAAAGAGGAAGGCGGATTTACTGGTATTGAAAATGAATTTCAAGATTTTTACATAAATGAAGAAGGAAAAATTGTAATTGTATTTGAAAAATATAAAATAGCGCCAGGAAGTATGGGAACACAGGAATTTGTAATTGATAAGCAAATATTTTAGCTTTTATAATATATATAAATGAAAACAAAATATGAAAAATAAAAAGGAGGTTTACTTATATGAAAGTATTATTAGTAAATGGAGGACCACATAAAAATGGGTGTGTATACACAGCATTAGAAGAAGTAGCAAAAACATTAAACGAGGAAGGAATTGAAACAGAAATTTTTTGGATTCAAAATAAACCAATAGCAGGATGTATTGCGTGTAAAACTTGTGTTAAAACTGGAGAATGTGTATTTAAAGATGTAGTAAATGAATTTGTAGAAAAAGCAAAAGATGCAGATGGGTTTATATTTGGTTCACCAGTACATTATGCTGGTGCAACAGGTGCAATTACATCTTTTATGGATAGAGTATTCTACTCAGCATTTAATGGAGGAAAAGGAGATAGATTCTTATTTAAACCTGCAGCAACAGTAATTTCAGCAAGAAGAGCGGGAACAACAGCAACATATGACCAATTAAATAAATATTTTGGAATCACTCAAATGCCAATTATTTCGTCAAGATATTGGAATATGGTACACGGAGCAACACCAGAAGATGTAAAAAAAGACGAAGAAGGAATGCAAATAATGAGAATACTAGGAAGAAATATGGCATATTACTTAAAATGTATTGAAGCGGGAAAAGAAAAAGGAATAAAAGAGCCAAAGCAAGAAAAAACTAATTTCACAAATTTTATCAGATAAGATATTGACCGGTAGTCACTATCGGGTTGTATAATATAAATGATAAAATTTAAAGGAGTTAGTACAAATGGAAAAAATCTTATTTATGAATGGTAGTCCAAATAGAAATGGTAATACTTTTACTATTGGAGAAGAAGCACTAAAAAATATTGAACATACCATATTACAAATGGCTGATTATAAAGTATCTCAGTATGGTCAAGTATATGAAGACGACCAAATAAAAGACATATTTAAAGAAATTGAAAAAGCTGACACTTTAGTAATTGGAGCTCCAATTTATTGGTATACTGTAGGAGGCATATTAAAAACATTTATAGATAGATTATATATGTTACCAGAAGCAGAAATGCTAAAAGGAAAAAAATTATATGTTTTTGCTCAAGGGTCTGCACCAAACAAAGAATGTTATGATAATATTACTTACTTAATGAAAAGAGTAGCCACATTAATGGATATGGAATTAAAAGGATTAGCAATAGGTGCAGATAGCGAAAAAGCAAAAATAATAAAAGAATTAAATATTAAATAAAAAAGATAGATTAGTATATTTAACTTAAATCCAAGAAATTGGAAAGTTTATACTAATCTATTTTTTAATAGCATAATTTTAATAAACATTTAAAAGATATCAGAAAAAAAGAAAGGATTTATTATAAAAAGTTTAAAGAAAAATTAAGAAAAAATCAATATACTTTAGAATAGAATTATGCTAGAATGAAAAAGAAGAAAATAAAAAGAAAAAAATGGGAAAGAAAAAATATTTTTAATCCCGAAAGGAGGAGGTAAGCTTTGAGCGAACTTGTATTAAAATGCGAAAAGCTAAATAAAAATTTTGGCAAAAAACAAATTCTAAAGGATGTGTCCTTTGAAATAAGTAGTGGAGATATTTTAGGATTTATAGGACCAAATGGAGCAGGAAAAACAACCACTATAAAATTAATATTAGGACTTCAAAGTATAACAAAGGGAAAGGTTCTAATAAACAATTTTGATATCGAAAAACAATTTGAAAAAGCAATTGAAAAAGTAGGTGCTATAGTAGAAAATCCAGATTTATATATGTATCTAACGGGATATGAAAATCTTAAACTGATAGCAAACTTATATAAAGGAGTAGACAAACATAGAATAGACGAAGTAGTGAAACTAGTAAAATTAGAAAACAGAATTAATGATAAAGTTTCTAAATATTCCTTAGGAATGAGACAAAGATTAGGAATAGCACAAGCAATACTTCATAAACCATCATTATTAATCTTAGACGAACCAACAAATGGATTAGACCCAGAAGGAATAAAAGAAATGAGAGAACTACTTTTAGAACTTGCTAAGAAAGAAAATATGGCGATTTTAATTTCAAGCCACAACTTAGCAGAATTAGATAACTTGTGTAATAAAGTATGTATTATAAAAAATGGAGAAATAATTGAAACAAGTGATATATCAGAAATAAAAAAAGAAGCTAAAGCAAATTACAAATTATTTGAAATAAATGATACAAACAAAATAAAAGATTTATTACCAGGAGCAATAGTTGTAGACAAAAATAAATTCAAGATAGATGCAGTAAAAGAAGAAGTACCAGAAATAGTAGAATTACTTGTAAATAATCATATATCTATTTATGAAGTAAAAAAAGAAGAAAAATCATTAGAAGAAGCATTCTTTGAAAAGACAGGGGGGAACGTAATTGAGTAATCTAATAAAAAATGAATTAACAAAAATTTTTAAGAAAAAATCAATTTATATTACATTGATTGTTATCTTAGGATTTGTAATTTTAACAAACTGTATTTATAAATACTTCTATAATACAGGTAGTTCAGAATATTATAGTGAAGATTATATTCAATATGTAAAAGAAAGCATTTCACATTTAGATCCAGAAAAACCAAGCGATACATCTATGTACATTGATTTTAAAACAACTTTAGATATGTATGAAATAACAAAAGAATTTGAAGAAAGTTCTTGGCAAGCACAAATAATAAATGGGGAAGTTTCAAATTATGTAAGTGAAAGAAATACTTACCTATATGGAGTAGAAAGAAATGAAGATAAAGTAGAAGAAATAAATAAAAAAATCGACGAAATTATACAAAGACTAAGACAAGACGATTGGAAATACTTTGCTGAAGAAGAACTAAAACTAGCAAAAGAGAAAGTGCAAACCATAGAAGAAACAATAAAAAATACAGAAGATAAACAAGAGCTAGAAAATTTAGAAGTAGAATTAGCAAATGCAAAAATAGATTTAGAAGTTGCAAACTATAGAATAGAAAAAGAAATTAAATACGGAAACGATTATAGAAATAGAGCATTAAATAGCTATCAAAGTGATGGCAAAGCTATAGTAGAGATGGAAAATAGAAAACAAGAACTTAGTTATGCAGAAAAACAAGAATATCAAGCTTCAGTAGAAAACAAAGAAATTAGTAAATACGTTATAGAAAATAATGTTGATGTAAATAAAACAAATGATATTAGAGGAATTTTTACAAATTTCTTTAATGAATATGGATTATTTATTTTAGTTATGGTAATTATGATTGCAGGAACAATAGTTAGCGAAGAGTTCAACAAAGGAACAATAAAATTATTATTAGTTAAACCATATAGTAGAAGAAAAATATTGCTTGCAAAATATATTACAGTATTAATTATGATTGTATTTGCTTTTGTAGCAGTTATCCTAATGGAATTAGTTGTAGGTGGAATTTTCTATGGATATGAAAGCTTACAAATACCAGTATTAGATTATAGCTTTACAAGTAATTCATTAGTAGAAATGAATGTATTTGCTTACTTAGGAATACAAATTTTAGCACAATTACCAATAGTTATATTGCTAGCTACTCTAGCATTTGCATTTAGTACAATATTTACAAATTCAGCAGTAGCAATAGCTTTACCACTACTTGGATATATGGGGGCACAAGTAATAAATATGCTTGCAATTCAGTATAATGTTAACTTCTTAAAATTCTTTGTTACATTGAATTGGGATTTTAGCCGTTATATATTTGGAAATCTACCATCAATGCAAGGTTTAACAGCAGGATTTTCGTTAGTAATATGTATAATATATTTCTTCATAATGTTAATACCAACATTTATAATATTTAAAAAGAAAAATATTAAAAATATTTAAAATATTTAAATTAAATGTCGCATAAGATTTCTTGTGCGATATTTTTTCTGGTAAAATGTGAGAAAAAAGATGTAGAAAATTTTAAACATAGAATTGTAGTGTTACAATTGATGTGAAACAAAAATAATAAAAATTGAATAAGTGATTCAAATCATATATAATTAAAAAAAAAAAAAAAAATTATATAAAGGAGATTTGAA
>CALXCC010000053.1 GCA_944386705.1 uncultured Clostridia bacterium
AATTGTAACATTTTCTTTACCAACATACGAAGTGAATTTAGTATTAAATTCATTTATTTGCTTTTCTTCATTTTCTTTATGCATTTCTGCAGAAGTTGATCCAAAAGTTATAAATAAGTAAGCTGCTAAGGATAGTATTAATATACCAACCAAAACTCCTGCTGACATTAACAATGCTTTTGATGCATTTTCCATATTTATACTCCTAATTTTTCTTATTCCATTTTGCCATTATACTTAAATTCCATTTTTATTATTCTTCCTGTCTTTGTATTATAAGTCACTCCTGATTCTCCTTCTCTTTCAATAGAAGTACAATCAAAATGTGCTCTTTTAAATTGTATATATTCATAATATTTATAGATATCTTTTCTAATTTTGCTTCCTGGAGCTATTTCTCTCCAACTGGATATTTTCTTTCTTTTTGATGCTGAATTAAATCTATCTACTGCTAATCTTTGCTCTGTTTGGTCTGTTGTATCTATAAAAATATTTGTAAGTGACCCTGCCAAATTTGATAGAGAAGATACTCCATATGTTGATTCTAATGAATCTATATCATCTTTTATTTCATTTTCAAATTCATTAGTTGTTTCAGATATTGTATATTGATTTTTTGTTATTAAGCTATTTTCTCCATCTGGTGGACTTATATCACTGAGCTTACCTCCAAAATTAAGCACTATTGTAATTGGCTCAAAGGCTATTTCTTTTCCTTCTGCTCCTACTACTGATTTTCTTTCGTTATAATCTATTGCTCTATTTAGTAATGAATATAAGTCACTTCCTCTTACATCTGTTCTGTTATATGTTTCATATTGATTATTAAATTCTACTACTTGTGCTGATCTTTCATTTCTTACATTAGTTTCTTGATAAGCATTTAAATTGCTAAATAATAAAATTAATGCACCTAAAATCATTAATGCAATTAATACGCTTCCTGCCATTATTAAAGCTTTTGAAGCATTTTCCATCTGCTAGTCCTCCCTTTTTTTAAGTATTATTACTTAGCTGTCAATGTTTGGAATGAAGATGACATACTTGTTAGACCTATAAATACTAGTGGTATTATTAAATATCCAACAAACATACAAACCATTGGTGCAAATCCTATTGCTTTTCCTATCATACCTTTTCTTTTAATTAATCTTTCATTTGATTCTTTTCTTTTTTCTTGGTAGTAATCTCTTTCTGAATCTAGTTCATCAAAAGCATCCACAATTGGAATTTTTTCTACTGCTGCTTGTAAGCTTTCTATAATTCTAATTAAAGGTCCGTATGTAACTTCTTCTTTCATGTTTTCTAATGCCTCCCAGGCTCCTGATTCATAGTTGTTAACACATTTTGTAATAGGTGCCTTAAATATATTAGAATATCTTTCTAACCATTCTAATATAATTTCAACATTTACCCTTTCAATTCTCATTAGCATTAATATAATTGTCTGGAATTGCATTACCTCATCTTCCATTTCTAGTTGTCTCATCTTTACTTGGAATATTAAAATCCAAATTGGTGTCATATATCCTATTACTGAAAATACAAATGCTAATAATAATTCAAACCATTGTACATATTCGCTATTTACAATTTGCAATTTGTTAAAAATTCTCTCTGCTGCCTTATCAATTTCTCCATCATCTGCTTCTTGATAATATTTTGATTTCTCTACTGTTTTTCTTATTTCATCTTGTGTTGTTTTTAAATTTCCCCTAAATCTATCTAAAATTTCATTATCTTGTTTAGTAATTTCCATCGCTTTTGCTTCGTCTTTTTCCGATAGTCCGTCCCATAATATCATAATCTGTTGTTGGCTCTGTATAGACATAATTAATTGCTACTGTATGTAATTGTGCAAAAATTATGATCGAAGCAAAAAATGTAACAATTGCTATTGTAATCCTATTTATATATAGCCATTCCATCTTTTGCGGAGAAGCTGAATCTTTTAATAACTGCTGTGTTTTTCTATATTCTTTTGTTCTTTTTTTCGGTATAAATAAATCTACTATCTTTTTGACAAATTTGTTTTTGTATATTTTTTCTTGCCATGGATTTTCTGTGTTTTTTGTATTCGCTGCCGTCGATCCATTATCTTTCAAATTTCTAACTAATATGTAGGAAACAAAAGTAATAATTAAAACTAAAATTTGTACAATCATTCCTGCTTTGCCTTCATACCAGCTTTCTGTGAAAGAGAAATTAGAAATTGCCCAACTTTTTAATGGTTCTAATAGTAGTACTGGAGCAATAGAAATAACAGATAAACTTTGGAATACATAATTTAATTTATCCCTTTTTAATATTTCTAATTGCATCTCTTGTGCGATATTATTAACATTTTTCAAATATAATGAAGCTCCATCTATTTTTCTGTCTCCAAATTCTTTTGTTAGATAAGATACTCCCGCAAATTCTTTTAAGAAACTATTTGGTGCAATATCATAGTATTTTTCTAATCCCATTTCTGGATCATCAGATATTAATATTTCATATATTTTTTCCCCTTGTCTTGAGATGTCTTTTTCATCATCTTGTGACACTTGATAAATGGCTTCTTCTACCATGTTATATTCATGGTAAGCATGCCTTATTTCAGAAAAGAAATCTATTTGTTCTCTTAATATCTTGTTATCAATTTTATCTACCGAGCCATCTATAAATGTATCTATCATAAATAATTCAAATAATAGTAATATTGTCATTAGTAAATAATTGCCTGAGGTTATAATAAGAGTTACAATCATAATTGGTACTACTATTGCAAGTGCTCTTGTTAAAATTTTTGCGGTTCCTTTTCTGGTATTATATTCATCATCTATGTTTATAATTTCTAATCTTCTTCTTATTTTTAGAACATATCTTTTTATGAAAGGTATCTTTATATAAGTTAAATACAATTTTTGAAATAATACTTCAGAAGAGAATTTTTTCTCTTTTGTACCTTGTTGTAAACGTTGTATTTTCTTATATTCAGAGGTTTGCATTTTTTTAGATAATATAACATAAAAAAGTATGATAATAACAAATGCTGCAGCCGTGCCTCCCATTAAATAATATATTATTTGGTTGCTATTTCCCTCCACTTGACTTTTAGCACCTCCTCTTCTTAAGCTTTTGCTTTAGGTTTTCTTCCTCTTCTTTTTGGTTTTTCTTCTAATGTGGCTGATACTGCTACTGTTTCTTTTTTTCCTAATTGTTTTCCCCAATGTTTTTCTATAAATTTGTCAAATTCTTTTACATCTGTTTCATCCATATTGTTTCTCATTCCTCTGATATTTTCTTCTGAAATTGGATTTGTTAGTACATATTCCCCATCAATGTATTCTAGAATATTTCTATATGTATATAATTGCTTATCTGTTGTCTTTTCAAAATATCTAGTTGCATTATCAAAGAATTTATCAAATTTTCCTTCTAATGTTTTTTCTTTTCTATGATCAAATGTGTATTCATTTTTACTTTCTAGTGGTATACATTCTGTAATTCTTTCTATATATCTTTTTCCCCTAAAGTCTTTCACTTGGTGAATATCAAAGTTTAGAACCTGTACAACCTGCTCTTCTGCTGTTTTTTCATCTGTAAATACACCTGTTCTTAACATTGAGTTTCTAAGAGCTGTTACTAGGTTAGGAAATGT
Organism: uncultured Clostridia bacterium; assembly: GCA_944386705.1. GTDB lineage: Bacteria > Bacillota > Clostridia > TANB77 > CAG-508 > CAG-269. The sequence goes on from CALXCC010000053.1 coordinate 3,644, forward strand.
TTTTGCGTGGTGAGTAAATAATGTAAATTTAGATGCTACTTGCGCTGCTTGTATCATCCAAGATGCTACGGGGTCTGTCGCAACCTCTCCGAATTATGTTAACAGAACCGTCAGTTTTCTTTTGAACATCCAAACCTTCTTGTCCAGATATTGTATCTGTTTCACGGAAAGTTAAAATATTTCTTGTTGGATATATTTTTCTTAAGTGAAGCTCGAATGCAGTTTCTTGAACACGGATATTCATTGTTTCATAGATATTTTCTATCATACCCATAAGCAATGTTGTTTTACCTGAACCTTGCTCACCAGTAATTGAAATAATTCTTGCTCCTTTTACTAAAAATTTTAATAATTCTATTGTATCTTCTTTTCCAGGTTCTCTTACTAATTGCTCTAAAGTTGCTCTTTTTACGTCAAATTTTCTTACAAAGAAAGCCCATGATTCAGAAAAGCTTGGTCTTACAACAACTACACGAGATCCGTCTTTCATTTCATTGATTTTATAACCATTTGTGTCTGATAATTGTCCTGGATTGTTGTATTTGTAAATATTTTGACATACCCTTTTTAGTTCTGCTTCTGTTCCAAATGATAAAAATGCAAGTCTTATAGATTTACCTTGGAAGAATATCCATATACTATCACATGCTCTTGGAACTTTATGCTCTGAAATTTGATTTAAGTAATCTCCATCTGTTTGTGCTACTTGGCTTAAAAAACTTTCTGGAAGTCCTGATACACCACCAGAAACACCATCTATATTCATATCTCTTACTTCATCAATGCTACTGTATCCTTTATAGTGTTGGTATATTCTTTGTACTACGACACTTAACTTATCTGAAAATGATAACATTATATTTTCTTTTTCATATATGTCTTCTATTTCATTACTTGTTATAACATAAGAAGGTTTTGTTTCTCCTTCTACATATTTTAAATCTGCTAAATTGTATTTTTTTATTAATTCTGTTAGTGCTTCATAAGCAAATTCCTTTTTATATGCATATATTAAAATATCAAACTTATCTTGAGGTGTTAAAAGAGAAGGAATATCAAAAGGAATTGCTTTAGATATGTTTGTCTCTGTTACTCCATATTCTTTTTGTAACAAATCGAAAATTAATTCTTTTACATATTTTTTATCATTAACATCACCATATGTACATCCTTTTAAAGCTTTCTTTAATTCATATTTTTTATTTTTTCTTCTTTTTAACTCTTCTTCTGAAAGTCCAATATCATACAAGTTAATTTTTGTGATTTCATCCAATCTTTTCTTTACAAATTCAGTCATCATTCCTATTGTATATGTTTTATCATCTACATCCATTTTCTCTTCTACTTGCGCATTTTTTTTCTTTTTTATGCTATAGTAAATCGCATATCCTGCAACTGCTACTACTACTAACATTAGCAAAATATTGGTTATTGTCATCTCGGGCTCTCCCTCCTTACATCTTCATTTGCAAATCTTGTAATCTATATATAATATTTTCCGATGTTCTTTTAACTTCTGACATAAAAAAACTATTTCTATCTTCCTCATCCACTTTTCTAAGTTTCAAAAATAAGTTTGGTACTTTAGCTTCTTCGCAAGCTTCAAAAAATAATGTATTATATGGTATTGTTGAAACTCTATTTTTTTCACCCATATATCTTGTAATATTTTTTGCTGTATATTTTGAAAACCTGTCATATCTACCAATTAGTAATAATGATTTTTGTGAATTTAAAATTGGTATCTGTTCTCTCATCTCTATAAATCTATTGATACTTGATAATCTTTGATTTAAGTTAACAACAATTAGATTTGAATTTCCTAATATTGTGTCTGATACTGATTTATCAATATCAATATCCAAATCAACAAATACTAAATCATAATAATTATTAGCTAAATTAATGATATCTGGATAAATTTTTACAAGTTCTTCATGTTCATAAGTTTCTCCTTTAAAACTTTGCAAAATTTCTAGTCTATCTTTAAAAACAATTTTTGTATAATTTGTTATGTTTTCTGGAGATAATTTATTACTTTTCATTATTTTTGCTAACCCTGCAATTCCTTCTTCCATAGCTATATTTGTGTTTGGTCCAAATAATCCTAAGTTCTTTTTCTTTTTTTTCTCTTCCCAGAAACAACGATCTAGAGTATCATCTTTGCACGCTGTTGATATAACTAATATTTTATAATTGTGTTCAATAGCCATATGTGTAGTAATAGCTGCAATTGATAATGTTTTTCCTGTTTGCTCCCTATTAGTACCACAAAATGTTATGATTGACATTTTTATACTCCTTTTTCTATGGATTTTATTGTTCGCCTTATATCATTTTCGCTAACATCCCCTAATATTTCTTCAACAATATATCCCAAACCATCTTTGTATTGCACGCTAAGCTTTTTGAATTTTATTTTAGCAACTCTTTGATTTTCATATATAACATTTAAATCTCCATTTTCTATTGGAAAATATATTCTATTTTCATTCCATATAATCTTACAGCCTAAAGAAAGAAAATTCAAGTAATCGTCTTCTTCTTTTATCATATCTTTAGAAAAAAGTACTTTAGTAAGGCTTATAACTGTTGATAATTCCCTTAAAATTTCTAGTCCTTTTTTTAATGAGTATGCATCAAAAGATGTAACAAAATAATTTTTCACAGCTTCTTCTAAATGAAAGTTATTAAACCCTTCTATATTATCTGTATCGACAAATATTATATCATATTCTAATTCTTGTTCTTCTGAAACTCCTAAATATTTTTTTATATCTTCAATGTCTGAAAAACCAACAGCTATATCCATTTCTTCATATTCTGTAACATATTTAATGGTAGGGTTTATAACTGGAACAACATATCTTGCTTTTTGATTTACAGTTGTATCTATTATTAACACTTTTTTCTTTAAAGTTGTTATTATTTTGGCAACATATAGTATTAAATCAGTTTTGTCATAAGCTCCAATAAACCCTATTTTTTTCATCTTGTGTCTCTCCTTCTTTTATTCTGTTCCTGTTCCAGTTCCAGCTCCAGCTAATGAATCTAAGTATTCTTTTCTTGCATTTTTTGAATTTGTTATACTTTCTTCCATATTTTGTTCCAAGTTAGTTTGTGCTTGTTCTCCTTGGTTACTAATTACACTATTTATATAGTCATTTCTTATTGTAGTGCTGTTTCCGTTATTGTATCTTTCTCTAATTGCATTCATTGCTTTATCTAATATGTTTGGATCACTTTGTAGTAATTGTGATGTAGCTCCACTTACAACATATGTTGGAGTAGCTGCATTTTGCATTCCTGCTTCTGTATATTTAGTTGCATAAATTTTAGCTCCTTTTACACTTGCTGTATCTACAATTGCACAACTCATATGTAAAATTTCGTCTTCTGTTAAATTAATCCAAACTGTATCTTGTGAATCTACTCCAGCAATATTTGGTATTTCAACTTCCTTTTTAGATACTACAATGAAGTCTTGTCCATTTGGAAACATAACTCTGACATCAATATAGTCTCCTGTTGCTAAATCCATTGGTAATACTATCATATTATATTCTTGTTTTCTTACGTCGTCTTGTACCATATTATCACTTTTACTAATTAAATCTGTTGTAATTAGTGTATTCTTGTTCATATCTACTTTTGCTACTAATGGAACTGAATTTAATTCTAAATATTCTTTTTGTCCATTTTTCTCAATATAAAAACTATCTGTTTGTTCTTCTCTTTTTACTTCATATTTAACATTATCTTTTACTATATACATAGTTGCAACTGTTTGGTTATTAACTGTTCTATATTCTGTTGTAATATCATTTCCCTCTTTATCTTGAAGAGCATAGTTTTCAATTATACTAAGATCACTTGTAGCATTACTTGGAACTAATGTTTTATTAACTGTTTGTAGTGTTAACATATCTGTTGTTATTACTTGTCCAGATTTTACATCTTGATTTAAAACATATGCATTCACACTTGATGCCAATTCTTCTTTTTCCTTTTTCATTTTATTCATTAGTTGCATAAATAGTAAAGCTATTATAGCTCCTGAAATCAGAAGCATTACTAGCATTCCTAATAAAAACGAATTTCTTGCTTTTCTCTGCATTGGATTTGTTGCCATCACAAATTCCTCCCTTTAAACTTATTTTTCTTTATATTTTTACAAAATAATCATTTATTTTATTGTACCGCAAACAGCACTTAAAATCAATGGAATTATTTAAGTGTCACTAAAAGTTAATATTTTTGTAATATTTTTGTAATATTTTTGATACTCCTTCTTCATTATTACTTTCTGCTATGTCATCTGCGACCTCTGTTACAAGTGGGGTACTACCTTTCATTGCTATTCCCAGACCTGCATTTTCTATCATTTTTTTATCGTTAATATTATCTCCTATTGCTATTACTTCTTCTGGTTTTATTTTTAATTTTTCTATCAAAAATTCAATTGCATTCCATTTATCTACATTTGCTAAAGAAATTTCTGTATAGTAATATTCAATTGGTATATCTTCTGTTCCTTGTTTAATTATTTTTCTAGACATATGCTCTACATCTAGTACTTCAATTTCCGCAATTTCCCTTAGTTTTCTTATAATTGAATTAAATATTGTTTTACTTTCGTCACAAATTGTAATTTTTAAAAATTTATCTTCTTTAAGATTTTTTACATACTCATACATATTTGAAACTATATTTATATTTGTTTTTTTATTTTCTTCTTTTTTTAAATTTTCTTTATGATAATATAAAACATTATGTTTTAATGACTTTGAAAGTATTGTTTTATTTGTATATACATTATAAAAAATACTATTTTCTTCACAAATTTTTATTATCTCTAAAACTTTTTCTTTTGACATATTTTTCTCATATATAATTTCATCTTTTTGGATATCATAAACAAGAGCACCATTTCCAGCTATAAAATATTTTTTACTTTTTATTTCTTTTGCTATTGCTTTTATAGAATCAATTGGTCTTCCTGATGCAATTATTATATCTACTCCACTTTCTATTATTTTACTTATTGTATTTTTTGTATTTTCAGTTACTATACCATAAGAATTTAACATTGTTCCGTCTAAATCAATTGCTATTAATTTATACATATTTTTCACTCCTTGTCTTCTGTTATGTCATATTATATATATTTTTGTAAAAAATTGCAATGTAGATTTTTTTTAATTAATAATTTTTTCT
>CALXCC010000054.1 GCA_944386705.1 uncultured Clostridia bacterium
AATTTTCTTTTATTTCCATTATCATTTTTCATAATTGGTGCAATATGTGCATATTTTGGTGCTTTAAATCCTAGTTCTTGGAATAATTGTAAATGTAATGGAACAGAAGATAACCATTCGTCTCCTCGAATTACGTGTGTAGTTCCCATTAAGTGATCATCTACTGCATGTGCAAAATGGTAAGTTGGAAGTCCATCTCCTTTTATTATAACAATATCTTGGTCATTTTCTGGAAATTCTACATTTCCTTTTATAACATCTTTATGTCTTATTTTCCTATCTTCTCTACCTGGCGATTTAAAACGAATTATATAGCTTTCTCCATTTTTTATTTTTTCTGCCATTTCTTCTACTGTTAAGTTTCTACATTTTGCCCAAACTCCATAATATCCTGGTCTTACTTTTGCTGTCTCTTGTTTTTTTCTTATTTCTTCTACTTCTTCTGGAGTACAAAAACATGGGTATGCTTTTCCTTGTTCTATTAAATATTTTGCATAGGCTTGGTATATTTCTTTCCTTTGAGATTGTTTATATGGACCATAATTTCCTTTTCCTTCTGTTTCAGAAATCATTCCTTCGTCTGGCTCAATTTTAAACTCTTTTAAGCTATTTACAATTCCACTTATACCATTTTCTACTTCTCGTTTTTGGTCTGTATCTTCTACTCTTAAAAAAAATACCCCTTCTGTTTGATTAGCTAGTTTTTTAGCTATTAGGCTTTGATATAATCCTCCAATATGAACAAAACCTGTTGGGCTTGGTGCAAATCTTGTAACTATTGCACCTTCTTTTAAATTTCTTCTTGGATATTTTTCTTCATAATAAGAAATATCCTTGCTATCAGGGAATATCAAATTTGCTAAATCTTTATAATCCATTATTATCTCTCCTTATTTTATTATTGCTTTTGTTATTATACCAAGATTTGGTTGATATTTCAAGTGTTTATTTGTAACACTAAAATAAAAAGAAAGACAGATTTGCTCTGTCCCCTTTGTTTTATTAAACTTCCATTATAATCGGTATAATCATCGGATTTCTTTTTGTTTTAGCAAAAATATAGTCTCTTAAGTTTTCTCTTGTTGTTGATTTTATTGTTGCCCAATCTCGAATTCCTTTTTCTTCACATTTTTTTATTTCGTGTCTTACTACTGCTTTTATATCATCCATTACGTTTTCTGCTTCTCTTACATAAACAAATCCTCTAGATATAACATCTGGACCTGCTATTACCTCTCCTGTTGAAGAATCCATTGTTAATACTATTACTATTAGTCCGTCTTGTGATAAATGTTGTCTGTCTCTTAATACAATGTTTCCTACATCTCCTACTCCAAGTCCGTCTACTAAGACTCTTCCATTTGGTACTACTGATGTAAATTCTGCTCCATCTTCTCCTATTTCTAATACTCTACCATTTTGTAACATTATAATATTATCTTTATCTATTCCCATACTTTGAGCGGTTTCACTATGGGCGATTAATTGTCTATATTCCCCATGTACTGGTATGAAGTATTTTGGTTTTGCTAATGCAATTATTAGTTTTTGTTCTTCTTGGCAAGCATGACCTGAAACGTGTATATCTTCTAGTGAACTATATACTACTTCTGCTCCTATTTGCATTAAGTCATCAATTACTTTTGATACAAATTTTTCGTTTCCTGGTATTGGGGTTGCAGATATTATAACTAAATCATTTGGTGTTATTTTAACTTTTCTATGTTCTCCAGCTGCCATTCTTGTTAAGGCTGACATTGGTTCTCCTTGGCTTCCTGTTGTTATTATTACTATTTGCTCATCTGTGTAATTTTTTATCATATCTATATCTATAAATATATTTTCTGGACATTTTATATACCCTAATTCTCTTGCTGTGTTTATCATATTTATCATACTTCTTCCACATACAGCAATTTTCCTGTTATATTTTACAGCTGAATTTACAATCTGTTGTACTCTATGAACATTTGATGCAAATGTTGCTACTACTATTCTTTTTGTACAATGTAAGAATAGTTTGTCAAAAACTTCTCCTACTGAACTTTCTGACATTGTAGAGCCCTTTCGCTCACTGTTTGTACTATCTGACATTAAAGCCAAAATTCCTTGTTTTCCTAATTCAGCAATTCTACCAAAGTCCATTAGTTTTCCGTCTATTGGTGTAAAGTCTACTTTAAAGTCACCTGTATGCAATACAGTTCCTGCTGGTGTAGTAATTCCTAACATTACAGAGTCTGGAATACTATGTGAACTTCTTATAAATTCCACTTTGAAATTTTTGCCAAGTTTAAGTGTTTTTCCTTGTTCTACTTCTATTAATTTAGTACTTCTTACTAATTTGTGCTCTTCTAGTTTATTTCTTATAAGTCCTGCTGCTAATCTAGTTGCATAAATTGGTATATTTATTTTCTTTAATAGGTATGGTACTGCACCAATATGGTCTTCATGTCCATGTGTTATAACTAATCCTTTTATTTTGCCTACATTTTTTTCTAAATATGTGATATCTGGAATTACTAAGTCAATTCCTAGCATATCGTCTTCTGGAAAAGATAATCCACAATCTACTACGATTATTTCATTTTCGTATTCAAATACTGTTATGTTTTTCCCAATTTCGTGTAGTCCTCCTAATGGAATAATTTTTAGTTTTGATGCTTTAAATATATTATCATTTTTCTTTTTCCTTGTGTATGGTCTTTTTGTAATTCTTTTTTCTCCTTCTGGTTTTCTTTCTGCTTTTTTTTCTGTATTTTTTTCTTTTCCTTTTATACCTGCACTTTTTCCTGTGCTTTTAGTTGCTTTCGTTTTTCTTGTTGTTCTTGTTTTCCTTTCTTTTATTGTTTTTGTTTTTGAAATGTTGTTTTTCATTTCTCTTGTTTCTTGTTTGTTTTGTGATTTTTCCTCTGCCATAAATTCTCCTCTCTTTTTTCTTTGTTTTAATCCTATTAACCATTTAAAAAATTAGTTTATAAAAACTAATTTAACCTAATATTTCTATGTACGCTAATAAAAAGTTTATATTTTATATATGGTTTCTCCTAACTCATATACTATAAACTAATAATTTATTTAATTTTTAAATTTCCGCTCTATTTATTATTTACATTTTTTTGTTTTTAATACATATGTTTTTAGGTTTTAAATTTATAATAAAATCTCATTTTCTAGCAATCTCATTGCTAATAACTGTTTTTTATTATACTATATATTTTTTAAAAAGTCAAATTTTGCATACATAAAAAAGGCTATTAAACAATAGCCTTGAATGTAATTCTATTTTTTATTTTGCATCTTCTCCTCTTCCTTCTGGAAGTGCATCTGAATAATCTAATACTATTCTAATTTTCGTAATTGCTTTTACAACTCTTATAAATTTACTATTTTTAAATCTTTGCCATAAGCTTGGTTTTGCTTCAAATGTTGTTTCTTGTGTATATTGCTCTTGTACTTCTGCTTTTTGTGGTTCTTCTGTTACTTGTTCTTCTACTTCTTCAACAGGTGTTGGGATTGATTTTAGAGCATCTGCAACTTCTATTCCTATATAGCTTAGAGCTTTTGATCTATCTTCTATTCTTTCCATATCTATTTCTATATGTAGATTAGATTCTAAATTATTTACTCTAGCATTTAATAGTTTCATAGCATCTTGATAGTTTTGTGATTTTTTGCTTTTTGCTTTTCCTACAATTGTTAAAGGTTCAATTATGTCTTCTGAGAAATTTTCTTCTGCTTTTTTTACTTGGTCTTTCCAGTCTTTTTCTTTATTTTCTACAGCTTCCATAATTTCTTTTAAATCTCCAGCTAAAGCTATATTTTGTTCTCTTTGTCTGATTAATTCTTCTATTTTCTTAGTATTTTCTTCAAATTGATTTGTTGCATATTCAACTAACCCATAAGCTGCTTTATAAACGCTTGCTGGGAAATTTTTCTTTTTTGGATATTCAATTAAATATGTTTTTATTGATTCTACTAAATCCTTAAAATAACTATCGTCTTCTAATTGTACGATTTGTTTTTTACTTTTTGGATTAATCAATTTTTGTACTTTATCTATATTTGATAATATTTTTTCTTCTGTGATAACCATTCTCACATTTACTATGCCAGATTTAGACATTGTAAATTACCTCCTTCATCTTACGCGTGTTTACTCTTGCTTTTCTATCTTATTATACATTAACCTACAAAAAACTACAATATTATATCTTTATTTTTTTATTAAATTTTTGTTACAGAAATGTTACATTTCTGTAACAAAAGCAGAAAAGTTACGGAAAATGCACTATTACAGCTGAAAATATTTGTCCTGCTAAAGATTTCACATTTATTAAAAAATTGGGGAATGTCCCCAATTTTTATAATACTGTTTTTATTTCTTCAAATCTTTTTATTTTTTGTGTTGTAGTTTTTATTAATTCTTTATCTGTTATAGTAATTTCTCTTATGTATTTATAAGCTGGCATTGTTTTGTTTACTTTTTTCACTTCTTGCCAAATTAGTTCCTTTAATTTTTCTTTATCTGTTGTTCCATATGTTTTTTCTACTAATTCTGGGTCATAAACTATTTTGGCACAAATTTTATAATCTCCATCGTCTTCTGGTCTTCCATAAACAAAACTTTCTGTTATTCCCTCTATTTTGTTTACAAGTGTTTCTAGTTCTTCTGGATAAATATTTTTTCCATTTTTTAATACTATTACGAATTTCTTTCTTCCTGAAATAAATATATATCCATCTTTATCTATTTTAGCTAAATCTCCTGTATGTAACCATCCATCTTCGGTTAGAGTTTCTTTTGTAGCTTCTTCATTGTTGTAATAACCAAGCATTATTGATGGACCTTTTGCTAAAAGTTCTCCTATTCCTTCTTCATTTGGATCTTCTATTTTTACATCTAAACTTGGAAAAGCTTTTCCAATAGATCCTAATCTTCTATATTTATCGTCTTCTGCTGCAATTACTGGTGAACTTTCTGTTAGCCCATATCCTTGGTACATTGTAAAGCCTAAATCATTAAATCCTTTTTCAGCTTCTGGGTCTAAAGCCGCTCCACCTGCTACAAATAGTCTAGCTCTTTTACCTATATTTTCATGTATTTCTCTGAATAATTTCTGTCTAATATCTATTCCGAATTTTAATAAAAAATTGCTTATTTTAATTCCTTTTTTTACAGTTTCTAGTTTTCCCTTTTTTTCAATTCCTTTCATTACTCTTTTGTACATTGTTTCAAATAGTACTGGAACTGATATCATAGCTGTAACGTCAAATTCTTTAATGTTATCAGCAATATGGCGTATTCCTTCGCAAAACGCAATTGAACATCCTTTTGAAATTGGGAATATAAATCCTACTGTACATTCAAAAGTATGATGTAATGGTAAAAATGATAGAAATCTATCTTCTGGTGTTGCTTTAATACTTGCTTCAATATCTTGCATGTTTGCACATATATTTTTATGTGATAGCATTACTGCTTTTGACATTGCTGTTGTTCCTGATGTAAATAACATTATTCCCATTTTTTCATTATCTATTTTGCTATCTAAGAAATCTCTATTTCCTTCTTCTAGTAATTTTTTTCCTTCTTTAATTAATTCTTTTTGTGAATGAATATCATTTTCTTCTTTTTCCAAATCCATTGAAATAAAATATTTAACATTAGTATTTCCTTGTAATTTTATTTTGTTCATTACTTCGTCATATTTTTTTGAATAGAAGATTGCTTCTACTTCTGAACGAATAATTAGGTTTTCAATTTCATTATTTGGAAGTGCTTTATCTAGTGGTACTACTACACCTGTTCCTGCAACAACTGCTAAATATGCAACTCCCCATTCATATCTATTTTCAGATATAACAGCTATTCTTTTATCTTTTAACCCTTTGCTTATTAATGCTGTTCCTAGTGCATTAATTTCGTCTCTAAATTCTTTGTGTGAAATTGTTCTAAATTTCCCTGGTTCTTCTGTTTTAAATACATATGCTGGTCTATCTCCATATTTTTCACCAGAAATTTTTAACATTTCTTTCAAATCTTTATATTCTGTGTATTTGTAATTTGGTTTTCTCATTTCTATCCCCTTCTTATTTTATTTTTAGTCCATTTATAACTGTATTTTCAAACTCTTTATATAAGCTCATTACATCTAATTCTTCTTCTGTCCTTGCTTTGTATACAAGACTCGAACAAATTAATCCATATATTTCAGAGGCAATGGCTTTTGCATTTCCTTGTTTAATTTCGCCTTTTTCCATACCAACTTTTACTATTTCTTCTATCTTGCTTACATAAGATAAAATATGCTTTTGGCACATTTGATTTCTTGCTTCATTTCCCCAAAATTGACTTAAAAGAATTGTAATTATATCTTCATATTTAGCTACAATTTTTATTTGAATTAATACAATTGCTTTTAACTTGTCTATATAATTTGGAAATTTCGCTGTTTTTATATCTATACTATTTTGTAAAAGTTTTATTCCTTCTTCTACTAAAAAATTGAATATTTCTTCTTTGCTTGAAAAATGATAATACAATGTTCCTTTTGCTACTCCTACAGTTGCTGTTATTTCTTCTATACTTGTCGCATCATAACCTTTTTCTGCAAATAATTTCATCGAGGTTTCAAATATTTTTCTTTTTGTTTTATTCATATTTCTCATCCTTTCATTTTAGGATAATACTATGTTATTATATATTCTTTTCTTAAGTTTTGCAATAATTATATGTCATTTTGAACACTCGTTCAATTTTTATATACCAATATTGCTATTTAATTCAATATAAAGATGAATGCTTAAAATATTTATATATCAATAGTTGGTTCTATTTTATAAAGTCAACTCTGAATATTAACTTTTTTCGTCATTTTTATGATTTTTTTGTTGTTTTTTGATAATATTTTTTACGATAATCTTTACTTTTTATATGAACTAATATAAAATAACTTTAGTTTGGTTATACTAAGAAAAAAATAATGGAGGAAACAAATGAGAAATAAAAACGAATTAAATTTTAAAGATTTAAAAATGACTTGTGATCCTAATATTTTCAAATTTGAAACTACTGCAGATATCGAACCTATTTATGATGGAATCGGTCAAGAAAGAGGAATAAAAGCTTTAGAATTTGGCTTACAGGTAAATGTAAAAGGATATAACCTTTATATCGAAGGTCCATCTGGCGTTGGAAAAACAATGTATACCAAAAACTATTTAAACAAAATAGCTAAAACAAAAAAAGTACCATCTGATTGGTGTTATATCTATAACTTTGAAAATCCTAATGAACCAATTGCTGTTGAGTTACCAGCAGGACAAGGAAAAGAATTTAAAGAAGCTATGGATGGCTTTATTAAAGAAATTAGAAAAGATATTAAAAAAACTTTTAATAATGATGACTTTGAAAAAGAAAAAGCTTTAATTAAGCAAGAATTTGAAGCAAAACGTTCTGCACTTTTAGAAAAATTAAACCAAGATGCTTCTAAATACAATTTCCAAGTTAAGGCTGCTCAAAATGGTATTTATATGATGCCTGTTGTAGATGGTAAAGCAATTGAGGAAGAAGAATTTGAAAAATTAGACGAAGAAATAAAACAACAATATGAAGAAAAGTCAGTAATAGTTCAAGAACAAATTATGAATGTTATTGGTCAAATAAAAGAAATCGAACGTCAATCTGATAAGAAAATCTCAGAATGGCAATCTAATGTAGCTCTTCTTACAGTAAATGTCCATATTAATTATCTAAAATCTAAATATAAAAGGAATAAGAAAATAAATAAATTTTTAAATGATGTAAAAAAAGATGTGCTAAAAAATATTCCTACATTCCTAGAAGATCCAAGTAAATCTCCTCAAGGTGCACCTAATGGACCAGCTAATAGAAAAACTGATCCTTGTTTAAATTATCGTGTTAATTTATTTGTTGATAATTCCAATAGAGAAGGTGCCCCTGTTATTATGGATTCTAACTATTCTTATCATAATATCTTTGGTTCATTGGAATATGAAAATTACTATGGTGCTTTAAAAACAGATCACACAATGTTAAAACCTGGTCTTCTTCAACAAGCAAACGGTGGATATATTGTTTTTCAAGCTAAAGACTTATTGGCAAATGGTGCTTGTTATGAAGCTTTAAAAAAAGCATTAAGAGTAAAAGAGGTTGGAATTGAAAATGCCAATGAACAACGTTCTTCTATGGTATTAATTTCATTAAAACCTGAGCCTATTCCTCTTAATTTGAAAGTAATATTAATTGGAAATAGCAATATTTATCAAACACTTTTGGCTATGGATTCTGACTTTAGAAAATTATTTAAAATAAAAGTAGAATTTGAAGAATCTGTTGATGTAAATTCTTCAAATGTAAATAAATTAGCACAAATAATTCACGGCTTTTGCGACTATGAAGGTTTGCCCCATTTAGATAAAGAAGCTATGGCTCGTTTAGTTGAATATAGTTCTAAGTTAGCAGGAAGTCATAAAAAGATTTCAACTAGATTTGATAGTTTAATTCAAGTTGTTGGAGAAGCTGCTACTTGGGCTAAAATGTCTCGTACAAAATTAGTTACTGCCAAATATATTGATAAAGCTTTATCAGAACAAATTGAAAGAGTAAAAAAATATGACGAAAAATATCTGGAAATGATAAAAGAAAATACTCTTTTAATTGATACTTCTGGATACGAAGTTGGACAATTAAATGGTTTAACCGTTATGACAGTTGGAAATTATACTTTTGGAAAACCTGCTAAAATTACTGTAAATACTTATACAGGAAAAA
>CALXCC010000055.1 GCA_944386705.1 uncultured Clostridia bacterium
TCTACTATTGTTCCTGCTTCTCCATGTGGTACTCTTAAAGATGTATCTCTTACTTCTCTTGCTTTTTCTCCAAAGATAGCACGAAGTAGTCTTTCTTCTGCTGTTAATTCTGTTTCTCCTTTTGGTGTAACTTTACCAACTAAAATATCTCCTGGTCGTACTTCTGCACCAATTCTTATAATTCCGTTTTCATCTAAGTCTTTTAAAGAATCGTCACCAATGTTTGGTATATCACGAGTTATTTCTTCTGCCCCTAATTTTGTATCACGACATTCACAGTCATATTCTTCTATATGGATTGATGTAAATACATCTTCTTTTACTAGTCTTTCATTAATTAAAATAGCATCTTCGTAGTTGTATCCTTCCCATGTAGAGAATGCTACTAAAACGTTTTTACCAAGTGCCATTTCTCCATTTTGTGTTGATGGACCATCTGCTATTGCATCACCTTTTTTAACTATTTCACCTTTTTTAACTATTGGTTTTTGGTTGATACATGTTCCACCATTTGTTCTTTTAAACTTACGTAATTTATGTACTACTGTTTTTCCGTTTTTGTATTTAACTGTGATGCTATCTCCTGTTACTTTTTCAACTGTTCCGTCATCTTCAGCTAGTACTAAAATTCCAGAGTCTTTTGCTGCTCTATATTCAATTCCTGTTCCTACAATTGGACTTTCTGTAATCATTAGTGGTACTGCTTGACGTTGCATGTTTGATCCCATTAGTGCTCTTTTTGCGTCATCATGTTCTAAGAACGGAATCATAGCTGCTGCAATTGATACTAATTGTTTTGGTGATACATCTACATATTGTACTTTTTCTCTGTCAACTTCAATAACTTCATTCTTGAAACGTACTCTTATTCTTTTATTTATGAATTTTCCTTCTTCATCAACTGGTTCAGATGCTTGTGCTATAATGTAGTTATCTTCCACATCTGCACTCATATATTTCACAATGTCTGTTAACTTATGTGTTTCTGGATCAACTTTTCTATATGGTGTTTCAATAAATCCATATTCATTGATGCTTGCAAATGAAGAAAGTGCTGAAATAAGTCCGATGTTTGGTCCTTCTGGAGATTCTATTGGACATAATCTACCATAGTGTGTATAGTGAACGTCACGTACCTCGAATCCTGCTCTTTCTCTTGTTAATCCTCCAGGTCCTAATGCTGAAATCCTTCTTTTATGTGTTAATTCTGATAGTGGGTTTGTTTGATCCATAAATTGTGATAATTGTGAGCTTCCAAAGAATTCTCTGATTGCTGATGAAATTGGTTTTGTATTTATTAATGTTTGTGGAGTTACAACATCTAAGTCTTGAATTGTCATTCTTTCACGAACTACTCTTTCTAGTCTTGTTAATCCAATTCTAAATTGATTTTGTAACAATTCCCCAACACTACGAATTCTACGGTTTGCTAAGTGGTCTATATCGTCTGGTTCTCCTAATCCGTGAGATAGATTTAATAGGTAGTTTATAGAAGATATCATATCTTCTGTTGTTATGTGTTTTGGAACTAATTCGTCCATTCTTTCTTCTAGTGCTTTTACTAAATCTTCCTCAGATGTATTATCTATGATATTTTTTAATACATTATAATTTACTAATTCTTTAAAGTGTAATTTGCTTAAATCTACAGTTGGTAATACTTTGTGGATATTTACTGTTCCATTTCCTATAATTCTTACTTTTTTGTCTGAAACTATAATATCTACAACGTTTATTCCAGAATTTTGGATGTTTTCTGCAACTTCTTCAGAAATTACTTCTCCTGCTCCAACAAATACTTCTCCAGTTTCTGCATCTATAATATCATCTGCTGAAACTTTATCTTTTATTCTTGTTGATAATGATAGTTTCTGGTTAAATTTATATCTACCAACTTTTGCTAAATCATATCTTTTATTGTCATAGAATAGTCCATTAAATAAATTTCTTGCAGCTTCAACTGTTGGAAGTTCTCCTGGTCTTAATTTTTTGTAAATTTCAATTAAAGCTTCATCTTGGTTTTTGATTGTGTCTTTGTTCATTGTTGCTTTTAGCATTTCTTCTTCACCAAACAAGTCAATAATTTGACTGTCTGTTGCTACGCCAATTGCACGAAGTAATGTTGTTATAGGAACTTTTCTTGTTCTATCAACACGTACCCAAAATATGTCGTTTCCATCTGTCTCATATTCTAGCCACGCTCCTCTTAAAGGCATTACAGTTGAATTATAAGTTCTTTTTCCTGTTTTTGTATCAAATTCTTCTCCATAGTAACATCCTGGTGAACGTACTAATTGACTTACTACAACTCTTTCTGCTCCATTTATGATAAATGTTCCACTGTCTGTCATAAGTGGAAAGTCACCTAAATAGATTTCTTGCTCTTTGATTTCTCCAGTTTCACGGTTAATTAATCTTACTTTAACGTGTAGTCTACTAGAATATGTTGCATCTCTTTCTTTTGCTTCCTCTATTGTGTATTTTGTTTTCTCTTCCATATAATAATCGAAAAATTCAAGAACTAAATTTCCAGAATAGTCTTCAATTGGTGATATATCTTTTAGTACCTCTCCTAGTCCCTCTTCGATAAACCAATCATAAGAGTCTCTTTGGACTTTGATAAGATTTGGCATTTCGATGTAATCACCAACTTTTGCGAAATCTTTACGAGAAGCTTTCTCGTATTTAACTTCTTTAATTTTCAAAAAAATCACCCCATAAAATTATTTTAAGCAGAAGTAAATATATTTTTTAAAAGAAGTCCCTCTTAAAGATCAATTTGCTTGTCTAACTTTTAAGAATTGTCTGCTTTTACAATTTTAAAAATTAGGGCTCCTTGATTTTAATTCCTCTTCTTTTAAATTTTAACATTAGAATTTTGTTTAAAACGATTTGATTTAAATATTTTCTTAAGATGGCAACAAAAGAGCTGTTAAAAAATCACTGTTTTTTAACTCGCTCTAAGGTTTGTCTAATTTTTACTTTAGTTTTATTTTTATACCCTTTTTGTTTTTATAATTGGGTAAATATTCCTTTTACAATCTTAATTATTATATCATTTTTTCCTTATAACTGTCAAGGTTTCATATTATTATTTTTGAGTTTTTTAACTGCTATTACTATCAGTAAGTACATTCTTTGGTTTTAATATACTTGGTATAATATCTATATTTTTGTTCTAGCTAAATATTGCTCCTAAAGCTCCAAACACTCCAATAGATGCTAGTCCCATTATAATACCTGCTAAAACTACTCCAGCCATAACTGCTACAATGCTCTTTTTAAAATCCATATCTAAAAGGCTTGCTGCAAGTGTTCCTGTCCAAGCACCTGTACCTGGAAGTGGTATTCCAACAAAGATAAATAATGCCCAATATAATCCTCTTCCCGCTTTTTCTTCTAGTTTTTTTCCTCCTTTTTCTCCTTTTTCAAGACAAAATGTGAAAAATTTTCCAATGTACTTTTTATCGGCTCCCCAAACCAAAACTTTTCTTGCAAAAAAGTAAATAATTGGTACTGGTAGCATATTTCCTATAATACATATAATATAAAGAGGTATAATTGGTAGAGGATCTCCCCATAATTGGCTTAGTCCTATTGGAACTGCTCCTCTTAATTCTATTAGCGGTACCATTGATACTAAAAATACTAATACATATTTCTTTAACATACATAATCTCCTTACGCTTATTTTTTATAGAAGTGATTATACTATATAATAATATAATTGTAAAGGATTTTTAAGAGAAATATTTTCCTTGGTTTTCAATTAATTTTCAGTAATTTCGTTTTGTTTTTTTCCTCTTTTTACCGCTAATTTATAATCTACATAGTCTTCCATAAGTATCTTTATTACTGCAATTACTGGAACAGATAAGAACATTCCTAAAATTCCAAAATATGCTCCACCGACTGTTATTGCGAATAAAACTAGTAATGGACTAATCTTTAATGTTTGCCCAACAATTCTTGGATTAATTATATTAGCGTCAATTTGTTGTAATATTATTACAACAATTAACATCCAAATTGTTTGTGATAATCCCCCTGTTATTAATGTTATTAATGCTGAAATTGCTACTGCTATAATTGCTCCTACATATGGTATCATATTAAATAATCCTATAAAAAATCCAAGTAGTGGTGCATATTTTATACCCATAATTGACATTGCAATTGTTACTAATGTTCCTACTATCATTGCATCTAAAAATTGACTTGCGATAAATTTAAAAAATATTTCATTTGAATGGTTATAGTATTTATCAAGATTTTTATATGTCTTCTCTTTAAATACTGCTTCTGCTAACCTCTTTATAAATCTTAATATTCTTGTTCTTTCTGCTAATACATATATTGAAACAATTATTGCTACAAATACATCTACTATTCCTGTTACTGCGCTAATTGCACTCATTAAATATTCTAAGACTTTATCGAAATTTAAATATTGTTTTATATCTATATGTTGAATGTTCTGAATTATTTCATTTACCATTTCACTTTTTAGAATTGAATCTTGTGGTAATTGATTATACCTTTCCATTGCCAGCTCATAATAAGTTTGTATGTTATTAAATAAGTCTACTACGCTTTCAAATACAACTGGTAAAATTACATTTATTATTATTGTTAGTATTAGTACTACGATAAAATATACTGTAATTATACTAAGCCCTCTTGCTCTTTTTTTTATAAATTTATTTTTTGCTTTCAAATATATGTTTTCTATTTTTTTACATGGTACATAAAATAAATATGCAATAAAGATTCCAACAAAAAATGGTGTTACTATATTTAAAAATCTATTTATTGCTCCTGTTACTTGTTCAAAATTATCTAGAGCTTTATATACTACAATTATTGCAACACCTAGCAAAAACCAATATACCCATTTTTTCCAATGATTTTTTATTTCATTCATATTTTCATTCCTTTCTTAAGAGTTTTTTGGGTGTGATAAAAAAACTTCCCTTAAAACATTCTAAAATATTTCTAGTCCTACTGGACAATGATCACTACCTAGTATTTCTGAATAAATTGTTGCTTCTTTTATTTCTTTTTCTATATCTTTTGATACAATAAAATAATCTATTCTCCATCCTACATTTTTTTCTCTTGCTTTTCTCATATATGACCACCAGCTGTATGCTTCTTCTTTGTCAGGATATAAATAACGAAATGTGTCTGTAAATCCTGCTTCTAATAACTTAGTCATTTTGTTTCTTTCTTCTATTGTAAATCCTGCACTTCTCGTGTTTGTTTTTGGATTTTTTAAGTCTATTTCTTTATGTGCTACGTTTAGGTCTCCACACATTACTACTGGTTTTGTTTTGCTTAAATTTAATAGATATTTTCTTATTTCATCTTCCCATATTTGTCTATATTCTAATCTTTCAAGCTCTCTTTTTGAGTTTGGTGTATATATATTTACTATATAGAATTTTTCAAATTCTAGTGTTATTACTCTTCCTTCTTTGTCGTGTTCTTCTATTCCTATTCCATATTTAACAGATAATGGCTCCTTTTTCGTAAATATTGCTGTTCCTGAATATCCTTTTTTCTCTGCACTGTTCCAATAACTCTTATATCCTTCAAATTCTAACGTTACTTGGCCTTCTTGGCATTTTGTTTCTTGTATGCAAAATATATCTGCGTTTACTTGATTAAAAAAGTCTTCAAATCCTTTTTGTAAACATGCTCTTATTCCATTTACATTCCATGATATTAGTTTCATTTTTTCTTTACCTTTCTTTATTTTTTTATATTCTACTATATTTTTTGTTAAATAGCAATCATTAGGGACAAATCCGCTCCATTAGAACTTTTCTATACTTTTTATCTACTTTCATTTAATTTTCGAAAAAACATAAAGATTTGTTCTGCGCCAAATTTTTGTAATAAATTTGTGTACATTGTGTTTTATATGTTAGGAAAATCAGCATAACTTTCATAATATAAAAAGGCAGTTGTTTTACAACTACCCCATTATTTTTCTATTTAATTATTATTGCACTACACTTACTGGTAAGTATCTTACTCCCCATTGTAGAGCTTCTGCGTGTGAGTTTACGAAAATATCTATTTTATTTCCGTTTATTGCTCCACCTCTATCTTCTACTGTGTATATATGTCCACTGATATTTAATTTTGTTCCGAATGCAAATTTTGAAGATGCTGCAACAGTTCTTCCTGCTGTTGCTTTTGTTCCTGATGCAGTTCTTCCTGTAGTTTTACCACAACATTTGCTACATGGACAATATGCTGTGATTTTATAAGTTGTTCCACTTCCTCCAGAAGTTGTTCTTGGTAATGTTGATCCTCTTGATGTTGTTTGTACTTTCTTTTGAACTTGTACAATCTTATTTACAGGTTCTTGTTTTACAACTTCTGATATTACGGTCTTTTCTATTTCTACGTTGTTTTGATATCTAACTTTATATGTTACTTCTTTTAGTCCATCTTTTCCTTGTTGTAATACTTTATTTGTTGTATTTCCATTTGATTCTGTTGTGTTTTTTGTAATTGTTTCATATGGGATAACAACTTGCTCTACTACTATTTTTTCAGTAATCGGCGCATAGTTTTCTAGTAAGTCATCTAGTGATGTTACTACACCTTCTTCTGATATTTTGGCAATTTGAACTTCATTATAAGACTTATCTGTTATTTTTATGCTTTGACCTGCTGATATTTCTTCATTTAAGTCTGGTATTGTTTTTTCGTTTTCTTCTAATATAATATTGTTTTCTTCTAATACTTCTGAAACTGTTGTTTTACCTGTTAAAACTGACATTTCATATCCGTTTTGAAGAATGATTTTGACATCTTTTAATTCATTATTTACTGCCATAACCCCTATTCCTGATATTAAAATAAGGATAATTGTTACACAGATGATTTTCATGATAGAAACTGAAGCTTTTTCTTCTCTTTTCATAAAAATTTTGTACCTCCTTTTTTTGGCAACACATTTATTATACTATTTTTTTTTATATTTGTCAAATTTTGCTATTCTCTTAGAACTGTAGCACTTTCAGTATAATTATATTTTTGTATATATTTTGTCCTTTTTTGTAAAATATTTATTTTAAAGGCTTTGTTATATTATATGTTTAGGTTTTCACAAATATTACTTTTTTATAATGTTATATGACTAATGTGATTTTTATAGTATTGCATAAGCGACCAAACAAGCATCTCAAGTGCAATTCCAGTGACTTACCAAATTTTTGATTTTTTTAGGTTACGACACACAAGATATTATAAAAATTATATCATTTATCTATTTATAGTATTAAGTTTTCACGTTTTTTACATTTTTTGAGCATAATTCTGTTGTATAAATCTAATGAATATGTTATTATTATTTGTATATCATATTAAGAGGAGGAACTAAAATGATTGGTTTAATTATATTAGCTATTTTTGTTATTATAGTTATAGCAGTTATCGGAATGTATAATGGTTTAGTTCAAGCTAAAATTAAAGTTGATAATGCTTGGAGTCAAATTGATGTACAACTTCAAAGAAGATTTGATTTGATACCAAACTTTGTTGAAACAGTAAAAGGCTATATGACTCATGAAAAAGAAACTTTTGAAAAAATTACAGCTTTAAGAAGTTCTTGGGCCAATTCTACTACGGTTTCTGAAAAAGCTTCACTAGATGGCGAATTATCAAATGCCTTAAAAACAATTATGGCAGTATCTGAAAATTATCCAGATTTAAAAGCTAACCAAAATTTTTCTGAATTGTCTGAAGAATTAAGGAATACAGAAAATAAAATCTCTTTTTCTAGACAATTCTATAATGATACTGTAACTATGTATAACACAAAATTACAAGTATTTCCATCTAATATTATCGCTGGAATATTCCATTTTACAGCTCGTGATTTATTTGTAGTTGAAAGCGATGAAGCTAGAAAAAATGTTAAAGTTAATTTTGGAAATAATTAATACAAAATAAAACTATTAATTTAATTTATTGATTGGAGATAGTTTTCTCCAATCTTTTTTATAAGAAAGGATATTAATAAACTATGTTTGAATCAATTAAAAAGAATAAACTAGAATCAGCAGTTATTGTTGGAATTTTTATATTAGTAATTACACTTATTGTTTATTATGTTTGTAATGCTCTAAATTTAGGAAGCTTTTCCATTGTTATTGCACTTATTGTTTCAATTGCTTCTAGCTGGGGTTCATATTACTATAGTGACAAGATTGTATTGTCTCTTAATAAAGCAAGACCTGCAACTAAAGAAGAGGATCTAAAATTAGTTAATATTCTTGATGCTTTAATGATTTCATCTGGTCTTCCTGTAAAACCAAGGCTTTATGTTGTAGACGATGCTCAGCCAAATGCTTTTGCTACAGGTAGAAATCCTGAAAACGCTGTTATTTGCGTTACTACTGCTTTGTTGGAAAAACTAGATTATTATGAATTAGAAGGTGTTATTGCTCATGAAATGAGCCATATTAAAAATTATGATATTCGTTTAAGCTGTGTAGTTTCTGTTATGGTTGGCTTTATTGTTATGCTTTCTGATTTATTTTCTAGAGCATTATTCTGGGGCGGTTTAAATGGTAGAAACCGTGATAATGATAACAAAGGTAATGGATTTTTAATGTTGATTGGATTAATATTTTTAATATTATCT